>JAZKCB010000322.1:0-33966 GCA_040388335.1 Pseudomonadota bacterium
AGGGCAATGCGCCTGATAATGGCCATTGGAGAAAAGGGGATGCGTTATTATCCCGACTTTGGTGTGAAATCAGGGCGGGATGCACTCTTTAGGCGTTTTTTGAACACTTGAAACCGGTTTTCCAGCGTCCTCCTCGCTTACCAGTCATCGATCCATCATAAAAAGGCGATAGAGCAACGAAGTTTGCCCATGCCCCAACCGGACTTCTGAACATGTTTGAAGCATTCCGTCGGTACTTCTCCACCGACCTGGCCATTGACCTTGGCACCGCCAACACCCTGATTTACGTACGAGACCGCGGCATTGTGCTGGATGAGCCCTCGGTTGTCGCGATCCGCCACGAAGGCGGCCCACAAGGCAAAAAAACCATCCAGGCCGTCGGCCACGAAGCCAAGGCCATGCTCGGCAAGGTTCCCGGCAACATCGAAGCCATCCGGCCGATGAAAGACGGCGTGATTGCCGACTTCACCGTCACCGAGCAGATGCTCAAGCAGTTCATCAAGATGGTGCACCCGCGCAGCTTCTTCAAGCCCAGCCCGCGCATCATCATCTGCGTGCCCTGCGGCTCCACTCAGGTCGAGCGCCGCGCCATTCGTGAGAGCGCACTGGGCGCGGGTGCCAGCGACGTGTACCTGATCGAAGAGCCGATGGCCGCAGCCATTGGCGCCGGCCTGCCGGTCAGCGAAGCCAGCGGCTCCATGGTGGTTGACATCGGCGGCGGCACCACCGAAGTCGGCGTCATCTCGCTGGGCGGCATGGTCTACAAGGGCAGCGTGCGTGTCGGTGGTGACCGTTTCGACGAAGCCATCATCAACTACATCCGCCGCAACTACGGCATGCTGATCGGCGAGCCGACGGCCGAAGTCATCAAGAAGAACATCGGCTCGGCCTTCCCGGGCTCCGAAGTCAAGGAAATGGAAGTCAAGGGCCGCAACCTTTCCGAAGGCGTGCCGCGCAGCTTCACGATCTCCAGTAACGAAATTCTCGAAGCCCTGACCGACCCGCTCAACAACATCGTCAGCGCCGTCAAGAACGCGCTGGAGCAGACCCCGCCCGAACTCGGCGCCGACATTGCCGACCGCGGCATGATGCTGACCGGCGGCGGCGCGCTGCTGCGCGACCTGGACCGCCTGCTGGCAGAAGAAACCGGGCTGCCGGTGCTGGTGGCCGAAGAGCCGCTGACCTGCGTGGTGCGTGGTTGCGGCATGGCGCTTGAGCGCATGGACCGCCTGGGTTCCATCTTCACATCGGAATAACCCCGCCTTTGTGGTGCCTGAGCAGACTGTGGGCACCTGACAATCCATGCCTTTAGGAACCCTGGACAGATCGCCGCCATCCTTCTTCAAGCAAGGGCCGTCGGCGCTGTCCAAACTGATGTTCTTCAGCGCGCTGGCGCTGTTTCTGATGGTGGCAGACACCCGTTTTCGCATCACCCAACCTGTGCGTTCCGTGCTGGCCACGGCGCTTTACCCGGTGCAGTGGCTGGCCCTTCAGCCGGTTCGTGCCGTGCAGGGCAGCACAGAATATTTCACCGGCCTGAGCCAGGCCAATGCCAGCAGTGAAGACGCCCGCAAGAAACTCGCGCTGCAGTCGCTGCGCGCCGGGCAGGTGGAACAGCTGCTGCTTGAGAATAGCCGCCTGCGCAAGCTGCTGGGCCTTCGTGAACAACTTGCCACATCGGTGATGGCTGCTGAAGTCCTGTATGACGCTGCCGACCCCTACACGCGCAAGGTCATCATCGGCAAGGGGATGCTGCAGGGCGTCGATCTTGGGTCGCCGGTCCTCGATGAGGCTGGCGTGCTGGGCCAGGTCACGCGTGTGCACCCCCTGGTCAGCGAAGTCACGCTGGTCAATGACCGCGACCTGGCGATTCCCGTGCTCAATGTACGCACAGGCGCGCGCAGTGTGGCCTATGGCGACCCTTCGGCATCCGGTAGCGGGCTGGAACTGCGCTTTATGGGCAGCAATTCGGATGTCAAGGAAGGTGACCTGCTTACCACCAGTGGCGTTGACGGCGTCTACCCGCCAGGCTTGCCGGTTGCCAAAATCAGCCGCATCGAGCGCCGTGCCGAATCGGCGTTTGCCAAAATTTATTGCTCTCCCGTCGCGCTGGTCACGGCGGCCCGCAACGTGATGGTGGTCAAGCCGGTGTCCGCCCAGATACCGCCGCGGCCCGAGCCCGTTGCCGAAGCGCCGGCACCTGCAAAGAAGGCGGCTTCAAAATGATCATGAAAGGACTGACGACATGATCATGCGATCGGGCCAGCAGCTGCTGCTGCCGGCCAACCCCGTTTTCATCTGGTGCAGCCTGATTGCTGCGCTGTTGCTGGACATGCTGCCCCTCGGGCGCACCCCGTGGATGCCCGATTTTCTGGCGCTGGTGCTGGTGTTCTGGAACGTGCACCAGCCGCTTCGAATCGGCATCGGCGTGGCCTTCATGTTCGGTCTCGGGATGGATGTGCACCAGTCCTCGCTGCTCGGCCAGCATGCGCTGTCCTATACGGCGCTGAGTTTTTTTGCGACCATGATTCACAGGCGCCTGTTGTGGTTTCCTGTACCTTCGCAGGCCCTTCAGGTGCTGCCCCTGTTCGCCCTCGCGCACGGCGTGGAGATCGTCATCCGCATGATTGGCGGCGGCAGCTTCCCGGGCTGGCCCATCCTGCTCGCGCCGGTGTTTGAAGCGGTGCTCTGGCCAGTGGTCAGTGTGCTGTTGCTGGTGCCGCAGCGCCGGGCGCCCGATCCAGATGAAAACAGACCACTCTGATGCTCTCACGGTATGACCGAACTCAGAAACGTTGAAGCCGACCTGTCGCGCTTTCGTGCGCGGGTGCTGGTTGCGAGTCTGGCGGTCCTGCTGGCGTTTTCCTTGCTGGGTGCGCGCCTGGTGTACCTGCAGGTTTACCGCCACGCCGACCTCAACGAGCAGGCTGAAAACAACCGCACCGCGGTGGTTCCCATCGTCCCGAATCGCGGACTGATCCTGGATCGCAACGGCGTGGTGCTCGCCACCAACTACTCGGCCTACACACTGGAGATCACACCGTCCAAGGTTGAAAATCTTGAGGACACCATCGCCGCGCTTGAGAAGGTTGTGGATATCCAGCTGCGGGACAAGCGCCGCTTCAAGCGCCTGCGTGAAGAGTCCAAGAATTTTGAATCACTTCCCATACGGACCCGCCTCACCGACGAGGAAGTCGCGCGGTTCGCGGCACAGCGTTTCCGCTTTCCCGGCGTGGACATCAAGGCGCGGCTGTTTCGCAACTACCCCTATGGCGAGCTGGGTAGCCACGTCGTCGGCTACATCGGCCGCATCAACCAGACTGAAAAAGAAGCCATTGAAGAAGGTGACGACGAAGGCAACTACCGCGGCACAGACTACATTGGCAAGCTGGGCGTGGAGCAGAGTTTCGAGCAGCAGCTGCACGGCACGACCGGTGTGGAGCAGGTCGAGACCTCGGCAGGCGGCCGTGCCGTGCGCAAGCTGGCCACCAATCCGGCCACGCCGGGTAACACCGTCATGCTGTCGCTGGACATCAAGCTGCAAAAGCTCGTCGAAGACATGTTTGGCGAGCGGCGCGGCGCACTGGTGGCGCTGGACCCCAAGACCGGCGACGTGCTGGCCTTTGTCAGCAAGCCGACCTTTGACCCCAACCTGTTTGTCGACGGTATCGACACGGAAAGCTGGGAGTCACTCAACGAATCGATAGACAAGCCGCTGCTCAACCGCGCCCTGCGTGGCACCTATCCCCCGGGCTCGACCTACAAACCTTTTATGGCCATGGCGGCCCTGCAGACCGGCGCCCGCTCACCCACGACACTGATCAACGACCCCGGCTTTTACATGTTCGGCGGCCGGCGTTTCGGCAGTCCTGAAAACGAGAAGGGCGGCATCATGGACATGAATCGCGCCATCGTCGAGTCAAGCAACGTCTATTTTTATTCACTCGCCAATGAGATGGGCGTGGACAGCATTCATGACTTCATGAAGCCCCTGGGTTTCGGCCAGGTCACCGGCATTGACATCAATGGCGAGGTGCGCGGCATCCTGCCCAGCCAGGCCTGGAAGCGCGGGTACTTCAAGAAGCAGGAGCAGCAGAAGTGGTTTCCAGGCGAGACCATTTCCCTGGGCATCGGCCAGGGCTATAACAGCTTCACCATGCTGCAGCTGGCCCAGGCTACGGCCGTCATTGCCAACAACGGCGTCAAGCACAAACCCCGCCTTGTCATTGGAACGCAGGACCCGGTCACGCGTGTGATGCACCCGTTGCCCATGGCCCCTGCAGAAGACCTGGGCTACAAGCCCGAGAACGTGGCCATTATCCGCAAGGCACTGCTGGGCGTGACCCAGGGCGGAACGTCCGCGAGGGTGTTTGCGGGTTCAGGTTACCTCAGCGGCGGCAAGACGGGAACTGCGCAGGCTGTGACCATGGCCGCAAAGGGCAAGTACAACAGCGCCAAAATGGAAGAGCACCAGCGTGACCACGCTCTTTATATCGCGATGGCGCCGGCAGAAGACCCGAAGATTGCACTGGCTGTGATTGTTGAAAATGCGGGCTGGGGTGCGGGCGCCGCTGCGCCGATCGCGCGGCGCGTTTTCGACTACATGTTGATGGGCCTTTACCCAAGTGAAGAAGACATGGCAGCCGTTCAAAAAGGCCTGGCGGGTGCACCCATCGGCAAACCCCGCCGGATTGCCGAGATGACCACGCTGCTGCCTGCAGTGAGCGGTGCGCCCGTTCCTGAAGTTGCCAGGGCTGCTGCCTCTGCAGCACAGCCAGTTGTGGGCACTGCGATGCCTGCAGCTTCTGCGCCATCGGCTCAGCCTGTCGCCCGCCTGGCATCTGCGCAAGCGCGCTAGGACAGATCTTGTTTCACTGACGCATGAAAGCGTCGAATCCTGTTTTAAGGATGAGTGCGCTCACCACAAGGATGAAGACCAGCCGTACAAACCCGGCGCCGTGTTTGAGTGCCAGGCGCGTCCCCAGCAGGCTGCCAACCACGTTGGCGATAGCCATGGTGAGTGCGAAATGCCACCAGACATGGCCCTTGTACGCAAACAGTCCCAGGGCCGCAAGATTTGTGGCGGTGTTGAGCAGTTTTGCGGATGCCGATGCGTTTAAAAAGTCGTAACCCAGCCAGCGCACAAACAAAAAGACGAAAAAGCTGCCTGTTCCGGGCCCGAAGAACCCGTCATAAAAGCCTAGTACCAGGCCGATGCAGCAGGCCGCCAGGGTTTCTGCCCGGCCGCTGAAGCGGGGCGCATGGTGCCTGCCCATGTCTTTTTTGACCAGCGTGTACGCCAATACGGCGACCAGGACAAAGGGGAGGGCTTTGCGCAAAAAGCCCGCCGACACGATGGTGACCAGCCATGCGCCAGCCAGGGACCCTGCAAACCCGGTGGCAGCAGCTGGTAAAAGTGCCGACCACCGCATGTCGACCCGGCGCGCAAACTGCACGGTTGCAACGCCTGTGCCCCAAATGGAAGCACCCTTGTTAACGCCGAAGAGGGTTGCGGGGTGGGTTGTGGGAAAGACCGCAAACAGGGCGGGCACCAGAATAAGTCCGCCGCCGCCCACAATCGAGTCCACAAAACCGGCCATCAGCGAAGCGATGGAGACAATCAGCAATTCCATGTGTGGATTGTCTCATTCGCCCCGGAGGCCGATGCGGGTTGCTGCGCTATTCATGGCTGATCGAGCGGGTCGCATAGGGCCTGCAAGGCTACAAAAGGCATCTTTGCGGAGGCCAGCGGAAACAGATGTGCAAAAAAAAGCGCCGGGGTTTCCGGCGCTTTTTGACAAGATCTTTTGGAACCCTGCCTGTCTCGTTAATTTTTGCTCTGTCCAACTCAACTCTAAACTCTTGTGTCTCCTCGGCTCCTCGCTGTACGAGCATGCAGGCCCGGTAGCAAGATCAACAATGTACCTCGCGCACTGAGTTAGTGCATTGGGGCTTTCCCCAACCCGGGAATCTACCAGTCGGTCTTAACAACCCAAAGTGGCCTCACCCTGCTTTCGCCTCTGTAGCAGGCTGAACTTCCCTCAAGCTGGCGTTCAGGCACCAGCTTTGAGCCTCTGGCACGACTTATGCCTCTTGTTACCAATTGTTGGCTGACTTTGAAGAAAGGCGTGTGCTGTATGGTGATCAAACGGTCCATTGCAATGGGTTTGTGTCTGTGGATGGGGCTGGTTTTCCAGCAGGCTGGTGCCCAGTCGGCTGTCAGTGTGGCTTCCACGCCCATGCCGATTGCCAGCGGCGCAGCTTCGGCGCCTGCTGCCCCTGCCGCTCCCGCGAGTAATGCGTCAGCTCCTGTTTCAGCTCCACCCGCCGCAGTGCCGCCGGCCCCGGTGGCTGCTGTTGCTGCAGCGTCTGCCCCTGCAGTTGCAGCATCGGCCCCTGCACCCGCGCCCCTCACGCAGCCCGGCCTTGTTGACGGCTCGACCCTCAATGGTGCTGATACAGCCTGGATGATGACGTCCACCGCCCTCGTGTTGCTGATGACGCTTCCAGGCATTGCCCTGTTCTACGGCGGCATGGTGCGCCGCAAGAGCGTGCTGAACGTCATGGCCTGCGTGGTGGCCATTTGTGCGATTGTCAGTATTCTCTGGTTCGCCATCGGCTATTCGCTGGCGTTCACGCCCGGAAGCGGTTCGATGGGCCACTTTATTGGCGGCTTTGAACGCATGGGCTTCGCAGGTCTCGACTATGTCAAGGAAACCGGCAAGGTGGCGGTCAGCCATATTGCGCCGAACATTCCTGAATCGGTGTACTCGATGTTCCAGCTGACCTTTGCCATCATCACGGCGGCACTGGTTGTCGGATCCTTTGTCGAGCGCATGCGTTTTTCCGCAGTGGTCATCTTCATGTCGCTGTGGACCGTAATCGTCTATGCACCGATTGCCCACTGGGTCTGGGAGCCCAATGGCTGGCTGGCCCGCCTTGGCGTTCTGGACTTCGCCGGCGGTTCCGTTGTTCACATCAACGCCGGTGTTGCCGGCCTGGTCTGTGCCTATGTGCTTGGCCCACGGCGCGGCTATGGCAGCGAACCCTTCACGCCTGTCAACCTCGGCCTGACGATGGCTGGCGCCGGGATGTTGTGGGTTGGCTGGTTTGGTTTCAATGCGGGTTCTGCCGTGGCGTCTGACGGCCGTGCGGGCCTGGCGATGGCGGTCACCCATATTGCCGCCGCCGCCGGGGCCATCTCATGGATGGCCGCTGAATGGATTGTGCGTCGCCGCCCTTCCCTGCTGGGCCTGTGCTCTGGCCTGGTCGCGGGGCTGGTTGCGATCACGCCAGCTTCTGGTTTCGTGTCGCCCCGCGCAGCGCTGGTGATTGGCCTGGTGGCTGGTGCGGCCTGCTACTGGGGTGCTACAGGTCTCAAGCGCCTGCTCAACGCGGATGACTCCCTTGACGTCTTTGGCGTGCATGGCGTGGGCGGCATTGTGGGTTCGTTGCTCACAGGCGTCTTTGCCAGCAAGACCATCTCTGGTGTGGACGGCAGTCTGCTCAACCAGTTCATCGGCGCTGGCTCGGTGGCGTTGTACAGCCTGTTCATGACCGGCGTGGCCCTCTGGATCACATCGCTGATCGTCAGCCTGCGGGTGGGTGAAACCTCCGAAACCGACGGACTCGATATTTCGCAGCATGCAGAGCGGCTGGGTAATTAGGGCTTTTTCACCCTATTTTCAGGAGATGCGTTGTGAGTCAAAAAGATTGTGTGCAAGGCGCAAAACGCAGCCGGTGTAGACCCCGACAAGGCTTTGCAACGCCGCGCACGGCCTTTTTGATCACAACCCGCAGGGAACGGGGTGAAAACCGCGCCACTCTGCGTTGCACTCCCAGGCAAGGCATGAGCCTCGCCGTCGTCGCGCGCCTTGATTGGCGCTGTTTTCACCAAGTTCTCACTCCTGCAAATAGTGTGAACAGGCCCTGGTCTCACCTGACGATGGAGGATTCACACCATGCCTTCCAGTGAAAAAATTGCGATTGCTGCCCACCTGCATGTCCTGCTTCGCCGCAAGACCGGTCGGGTCACCGACACCGAGTGGATGGCCAGCAACGCTGAATACGCCGCCGAGATCACGCGTTTTGCGCGTGAAAAGGCCGTGGAGGACGGTCATGCGGACCTGGCCGCCTGGGCCGACAAGCTTGAAGAAATCATGGGAACGCCTGACCCGAAGCAGAGGGTGCCGCTGGTCAAGATGGTAAGCGATGCCGTCAAGCACGGTGCGCCGCCCGTCCCGGCCGCACCTGTGCCCGATCGGCAGAGCTCGCAGTCGGTCAATACCGAGGAAGAGGTCTACCCGGAATCGGGTTTCATCGAGTCCACGTTCGGCGTGATCTTTGGCGAGCATGACCCCAACAAGCCAAAAAAACCGGTTGACCCGAACGCGCCGCGGTATGTAAAAGGTTTGCGCTAGCGCCTGCCCGGGGATTCTCCTGGCACCCCTTTTCAGGGCTGCCCACCCAACCTCCCGTTTCCTGACGGCGAGGCTTTTCTTTTTGCTGAAGGCTTGTTGCCGCATGCTGCAAAAGCCTCTGCGCATGGAATTCAGCGCGCAGTTCCCTAGGGTAAATCCTTAAAAAAAGACGGCTCAGATGCGTTGTATTGGTTATTAATCATAACCATAATCGGGCACCTAACCGATTCAACGCATGACCCAAAAAGACCTCCAGCTCGACATGCACGGCGTTGTCGCCGTGATCCGTCTCTCCCGCCCGGCCAAACGCAATGCGTTGGGCGATGCCCTCATTCTTGCACTGCGCGACCAGCTTGAGAACCTGCCCCCGGAGACCCGGGCTGCCGTGCTGCATGGCGAGGGCGACCATTTCTGTGCCGGCCTTGACCTCAGTGAGCTGAAAGAGCGCGACGCCGGCCAGGGCCTGCACCACTCGCGCATGTGGCATGCGGCGCTTGAGCGCGTGCAGTATGGGGCGGTGCCTGTGATCGCTGCCCTGCACGGTGCCGTGGTCGGGGGCGGCCTGGAGCTCGCCAGCGCCTGCCATATCCGTGTGGCCGATGCCTCCACGTTTTACGCCTTGCCTGAAGGTTCGCGCGGCATCTTCGTCGGTGGCGGTGGCGCAGTGCGCATACCGCGCCTGATTGGCGCCGCACGCATGACCGACATGATGCTGACCGGCCGCGTCTACAACGCCGAAGACGGCGAGCGTATCGGCCTCGCGCAATACCTGGTGCCAGCCGGCCAGGCTTTCGACAAGGCGATGGAGCTGGCGCAGCGCGTGGCCGAAAACGCGCCGCTCACCAACTACGCGCTCATGCACGCGCTGCCGCGTATCGCCGAGCAGCCTGCAGACCAGGGCTTCTTCACGGAAGCCTTGATGGCGGCAGTCGCGCAAAGCGCGCCTGAGGCAAAAGAACGTGTCAAAGCCTTCCTCGACGGCAAGGCCGCCAAAGTCAAAAAGGCCTGAGGCCATGCAAACACAGATGCAATCCGGACAGTTGCAGAATCTGAATCCCGCGCCTGCTGCTGCGCCCAGATACCGGCCACTGACGTTTGGCGTGACCCGCGTTGTCATGGCCAAAGGCAGTGGCGGCAGCCACTACCTTGAAGCCGACCAGCCGCTGGCAGCCTATGCCACCCGCATGACAGACCGTTTCCTGCACTGGGCGCAGACCGACCCCGAGCGCCTGCTTTTTGCGCGGCGTACAAAAAATGCAGATGGCAGCGCGGGCGACTGGCAACATCTCACCTATGGCCAGGCGCTGCAGGACGCCCGCGCCATCGGCCAGGCGCTGCTGGATCGCGGCCTGAACGCTGAACGCCCCGTGCTCATCCTCAGCGAAAACGGACTGGAGCATGCACAGCTCGCGCTCGCCTGCATGCTGGTCGGGATTCCCTATTGCCCCGCATCGCCCGCCTACAGCCTGGTCGCGTCCGACTACGGCAAGCTGCACCACATCTTCATGACGCTGACGCCCGGCCTGGTGTTCGCAATGGACGGCGCACGTTACGGCAAAGCCCTGCAGGCCGCAGCCGGCGCCGACGTTGAAGTCGTGCTGGCCCAAGGCACGCTGCCTGGCCGCGCCACCACGGCCTACGCGGATTTGCTCAGGACAAAAGCCACGCCGCAGGTTGACGAGGCCATGCGGGCTACCGGCCCCGACACGATTGTCAAATTCCTCTTCACCTCGGGCTCCACCAAGCTGCCCAAGGCTGTGATCAACACCCACCGCATGTGGTGCGCCAACCAGCAGCAGATGCGTCAGTCCATGCCGGTGCTGGCCGGACACGCGCCGGTGCTGGTGGACTGGCTGCCATGGAACCACACCTTTGGTGGCAACCACAACGTCGGCATGGTGCTTTACAACGGCGGCACCTTGTACATCGATGACGGCAAACCCACGCCGGCCCTGATGGCCGAGACCCTGCACAACCTGCGCGAGATCGCGCCCACGCTTTACTTCAATGTGCCGACCGGCTTTGAAGCCATTGCCAGCGCCATGAAGACCGACGACCAGCTGCGCAAAAACCTGCTGTCCAGGGTGCGCATGTTTTTTTATGCCGGTGCCAGTCTGGCGCAGCCCGTGTGGGACAGCCTCCACGCCACACAGGAGCGCGAGATCGGCGAGCGCATCGTCATGGGCACGGGGCTGGGCATGACCGAGTCCTCTCCCTTTGCCATTTTTATCACCAGCCCGAATGTCAGGGCGGGTGACATCGGCGTGCCCGCACCCGGCGTGCGCCTCAAGCTGGTTCCGGTGAACGGCAAGACCGAGATCCGCTACAGCGGCCCCAACATCACGCCGGGTTACTGGCGCTCGCCGGAAGCGACCGCTTCTGCGTTTGATGAGGAAGGTTTCTTCTGCACCGGGGATGCCGTGAAATGGATTGACGAAAACGACATTCACCAGGGCCTGAAGTTCGACGGCCGCATCGCCGAAGACTTCAAGCTGGGTACCGGTACCTTTGTGAGTGTCGGGCCGATGCGCGCAAAAATCATTGCAGCCTGCGCACCTTATGTGCAGGACGTGGTGCTGACGGGCATCAACCTCAAGGAGGTGGGCGCCCTGGTTTTCCCCACAGCAGCCGTACGCGCGCTGGCCGGTGTGGCGCCAGACGTGCCCTTGCGTCACGCGCTCGACAGCGATGCCGTGGCAGCGCACTTTCAGAAAGTGCTCGACGAACTTTCAGCGGCCTCCACCGGCAGCGCCAACCGCATTGCCCGTTTGCACCTGATGCACGAGCCGCCTTCGCTCGACAAGGGCGAGGTCACTGACAAGGGCTCCATCAACCAGGCGGCGGTGCTGACACATCGCGCGCCGCTGGTGAGCGGCCTGCACGATGACACTCTTTCCCCCATTCTCAAGCCCGTAGAACAACGATAAGACCCGCATGAAAGCCAAAGGATTTTTCTCTTCATTCAATGACGTGTGGATGCTGGACGGCATGCGCACACCCATGGTCGATTATTGCGGCGCACTGGGCCACATTTCTCCGACCGACCTCGGCATCAAGGCGGCACGCGCAGCGCTGCAAAAAGCTGGCGTTGCAGGTAGCGATATCGACTCGGTGCTGGCCGGCAACATGGCCCCCGGTGACTTTGAGCAGTTCATGCTGCCGCGCCACATCGGCCTTTACGCCGGTGTGCCGGTCGAGGTGCCTGCGATCATGGTGCAGCGAATCTGCGGCACCGGTTTTGAGTTGTTCCGGCAGGCCGGTGAGCAGATACAAAGCGGCGCGGCAGATGTCGCACTCGTCGTGGGTGCCGAGAGCATGACGCGCAACCCGATCGCGTCGTTCGAGCACCGCACCGGCTTCAAGCTGGGTGCGCCGGTTGGCTTCAAGGACTTCATGTGGGAGGCGCTGAAGGATTCGGCCGCCGGCATCGACATGATCCAGACGGCTGAAAACCTGGCCAAAAAATACGGCATCACACGCGAGCAGGTGGACGAATTTGCATCGTCCTCGTTTGCCAAAGCCGTGGCTGCGCAGCAGGCCGGTTTCCACGCCGGCGAGATAGCCCCTGTGGTCAGCGAGAAATTCGAGCTTGATGGTTATGCGACGCGCGGCATCCGCCTTCAGGGCAAGATGGCCGAAGTCGCGGGCGATACCCATGCCCGGCTTTCACCCGTCGAGGTGCTGGCAAAACTTCGCGTGGTGCACCCTGGGGGCGTGCAGACAGGTGGCAACAGCGCCGCGCTCGTGGATGCAGCAGCCGCCGCCGTGGTCGCATCAGGCAGCTACGTCAAGGCGAATAACAAGAAGCCGCTGGCGCGCGTGGTCGCAGCTGCGGTCGTCGGCGTGCCGCCCGAGATCATGGGCATAGGCCCCGCGCCTGCCATCCGTTTGCTGCTCGAGCGCTGCGGTTTGACGCTTGACCAGATCGGCCGTTTTGAAATCAACGAAGCGCAGGGCGCACAGACACTGGCGGTTGCCAAAGAGCTGGGACTCGATATCGGCAAGCTCAACGTTAACGGCGGTGCCATTGCGATGGGTCACCCGCTGGCCGTGACCGGTGTGCGGCTGACGCTGACCGTCGCCCGCGAGATGCAACGCGCCGGTGAGCGTTACGGCATTGCGTCAGCCTGTGTGGGCGGCGGCCAGGGCATTGCGCTGTTGCTTGAGAATCCTGCAGTCCAGAACTGATTGAGATACTGACCCAAGCCCATGAGCAAAACCGTCATTTATGAATTCCCCGTCACCTTCGGCGATTGCGATCCGGCGGGCATCGTGTTTTACCCCAACTTCTCACGCTGGATGGACGCCTCCTCGCTGAACTTCTTCGTCAAGTGCGGCGTGCCGACCTGGAAAGACCTCGTCAAGATCAACGGCATCATCGGCACCCCGTTGCTGGAGATCAATACCCGGTTCAGCAAGCCCGCCAGCTATGGTGATGTACTGCAGATACACACCAGCGTTGAAGAGTGGCGCGGCAAGGCTTTCATGCAGCGCCACATCGTGCGGCGTGGGGATGAGCTGATCTGCGAGGGCACCGAGATGCGCGCCTTCTGCATCCGCCACCCGGACGACCCCGACCGCATCAAGGCCATCCCTGTGCCCGACGACATCCGCGCCAAGTGCAGCTGACAGGCCAAAGATTTTTACCCGTGAACCGATGACGTTATTTTATTAATTACAAGGAGACATTTCATGACCCATTCTGTAGCGGTTACCCCTAACCGTCGTCACTTCATCACCACCGGTGCAGCCTTCACGGCCGCCGCGCTCACGCCGTCATTTGTGCTCGCGCAGGCGATCGAGCAGGTCAAGATTCTTTACGGCTTTCCGGCGGGCAGCGCAGGCGACATCTGCGCACGCCGTGTCGGCGACAAGTTCGGTGGCACCAGCTATTCCAAAAACAATGGTGTGGTCGAGACCAAGGCCGGCGCGGGTGGCCGCATTGCGCTGGAGGGCCTGAAGATTGCCCCCGCCGATGGCTCCGTGCTGGCCATGACGCCTTTTTCATGCACCTCGCTTTATCCGCACATCTACAGCAAGCTGTCGTATGACCCGGTGAAGGATTTTGTCGCCGTGGGCACCGCCTCCATGATCCACCACGGCTTTTGCGTCGGCCCCATGGTGCCGGCCTCCGTCAAGAGCATCAAGGATTTCCTCGCCTGGGCCAAGGCCAATCCGAAAGATGCCAGCTACGGCTCGCCGGCCGCCGGCTCCACGCCGCACTTCATTGCCGCGCTGCTGGGCATCAACAACGGTGTCGAACTCAAGCACATCGCCTACCGCGGCTCGGTGCCCGGCGTGACCGATGTGGTGGGTGGCCAGCTCGCGGCCATGTCCTGCCCGCACGGTGACATGATTGCCAACCACAAGGCCGGCAAGCTGCGCATCCTGGCGACCTCGGGCAAACAGCGATCCGGTTTTGTGCCGGACGTGGCGACCTTTGCCGAACAGGGCTTTGCCGACCTCACGGTTGAAGAGTGGTTTGGTTTTTACGCCCCGGCCAAAACGCCGGCGGCTGTTGTCGCGGCTGCCAACGCCGCCATCAATGCCGCCATCAAGGACAAGGCCTATCTCGACTCCATGAATGTGGTCGGCCTGATTCCGTACGGCGGCACTGCCGAAGAGATGGCGCGCAGCCAGAAGGTCGAGTTCGACCGCTGGGGCCCGCTGATCAAGAAGATCGGCTTCACGGCTGAGTCCTGATCCGCGCTGCTGAAGGCTCGCCTTGCACTACCGGCCTGTTCTGGAGGACCAGCAGTTCATCCTGATGGATGTGCTGCGTGCCCCCGAGGTGCTGGCGGGGTTGCCGCCGTTTGCCGAGTGTGATGCTGGTTTGATGCAGCAGATCCTCGGTGAGGCCGGCAAGTTTGTCGCCGCTGAAATTGCGCCACTGCAGCGCGTGGGTGATGAAGAGGGCTGTGTCTTCACCGCTGGTGAAGTGCGTACGCCCCCCGGCTTCAGGGCGGCCTATCAGTCGTTCTGGCAGTCGGGCTGGGCCAGCCTTTCGTGTGCGCCTGAAGACGGCGGCCAGGGCCTTCCCGAAGTGCTCAACCAGGTGCTGTATGAAATGCTCAGCGCCGCCAACCATGGCTGGACCATGGCACCCGGCCTGTTGCATGGCGCTTACGGATGCCTGAAGCACCACGGCAGTGTTGAACTCAAGACCGCTTACCTGCCAAAAATTGCGAGCGGTGAATGGCTGGCCACCATGTGCCTGACCGAGCCGCACGCGGGCAGCGACCTCGGCCTGGTGCGCACCAAAGGCTCGCCGCAACCTGATGGCAGCTACCGCATCAGCGGCGCCAAGATTTTCATCTCGGGTGGCGAGCACGACCTGAGCACCAACATCATCCACCTGGTGCTGGCCCGCCTGCCCGATGCGCCGCCTGGACCGAAGGGCCTGTCGCTGTTTCTCGTGCCCAAGGTGCTGGCCAATCAAACGCGCAACGCGCTGCACTGCGAACGCATCGAAGAAAAAATGGGCCTGCACGGCAGCGCCACCTGCGTGATGCGGTTTGACGACGCGACCGGCTGGCTGGTGGGCGAGGCCAACCGCGGCCTCGCCGCCATGTTTGTGATGATGAACGCCGCCCGCCTGCATGTCGGCCTGCAGGGCGTGGGCCTGCTGGATGCCGCATGGCAGAAGGCCGATGCCTATTCAAACGAACGCCGGCAGATGCGGGTGCCGGGGCCCAGAACATCCAGCGAGCCTTCTGACCTGATTGCCCGCCACCCGGCCATGCGCCGCATCCTGGACACCCAGCGCGCGTGGATAGACGGTGGCCGCGTGCTGGCTTATCGCACGGCGCTGGAGCTTGATCTGGCGCGGCATCACCCCGATGCCGCACGCCGTGTGCAGGCCGAGCGCTGGTGCAGCCTGATCACGCCCGTGCTCAAGGCGGCCCTGACGCAGCAGGCT
This sequence comes from Pseudomonadota bacterium, assembly GCA_040388335.1. Lineage (GTDB taxonomy): Bacteria > Pseudomonadota > Gammaproteobacteria > Burkholderiales > Burkholderiaceae_C > Polaromonas. The sequence goes on from JAZKCB010000322.1 coordinate 15,340, forward strand.
TTCTATGGCGGCAGCGAATGCCTGCAGGTCTTCGGCGGCCACGGTTATGTGCGTGAATGGGGCATCGAGCAGATCGTGCGTGATGCGCGCGTTGCCATGATTTACGAAGGCACGAACGAAATCCAGGCGATTGACCTGCTGGTGCGCAAGGTGCTGGGTGATGGCGGTAAAGCCATGGGCGCGCTGCTGGCCGAACTGGCCGCCATGCTTGACGCAAACCAGGCGCTTGATGCAAAAACGCTGCAGCTGTTCGATGAACTGCGTGATGTGACCACTTCACTGGCACAAGCTGCTCCCCACGATGCAGAGCTGCCTTTCTGGGTGGCTGACGATTACCTGCGCCTGGTGGCTCTGGCGCTGCAGGCCTGGGCCTGGTCGCAGATAGGCAGCACGGTGCGCCGTGGCGCTGCAAGTGGCACCACTCAACGCTGGTCCGCGCCGTCGCAGGCCTTGCAGCTCTGGGTGTTGCCGGAGTTCGGCATGCGCATGGCCATCATCCGGGCGCGGCTGGCCGCGGTGGCCTCACATGCCGTTACCGCGTGAAAGTAGTGTGAAAATTCACCCATGCCCGAAAAATCTCCCGCCATCGACAAGATAGACAGCTCCTACCTTGAGACGCTGATGGGCTACAACGCCACGCGCGCCTCGCTCAAGGTGATCGAGCTGTTCACCAAACGCATGGCGGTGTATGACCTGCGGCATGTGGACTTTTCAATCCTCTCCATCATCATGCACAACCCCGGCATCACCTCGCGTCAGCTGTGTGGTGTGCTGAGCATCCTGCCGCCCAACCTGGTCGGCAAGATCAGCCTGATGGAAAAACGCGAACTCGTCAGCCGCCGCCCCCACCCGCAGGACGGCCGTGCCGTCGGCCTCTACCTGACCGAAACCGGCGCCAAACTCATGGCCGATGCCGAGCGCACCGCCACCGCGCTTGAAGACGACGTGACCCAGAAGCTCAGCGCAGCAGAAAAAAAGACGCTGATGCGCCTTTTGCAGAAGATCTACCTTTAGCTGGCTTTCCAGCAGCTTCAGCCAGTGTTTGATTTGCTATTAATTAAGTAGCTGCTCGCGCCCGTTTTTATTGGTCTGCAGCCAGATTTGGCACCCGAAAATGGCTTTTTTTGACCGTTTTAACCGCCATCGGAAACCCAAAACAGGGCAAAACCTCAAAAAGTTAAGTTGAAAGTTAACTTTTCAGGGTTTTTTAATGTGCACGTTAAATTTTTAACACCTGCGTTAAATTTGCTTCCTTAAATGCCCGCCTGAATCCACTCCGCTGCCTTCTCGGCAATCATCAGCGTCGGTGAGTTGGTGTTGCCACTAGTGATCAGCGGCATGACGCCGGCATCGACCACGCGCAGGCCCTTGATGCCGCGCACCCGCAGGTGGGAGTCGACCACGGCCATCGGGTCATCGTCCCTGCCCATTTTTGTCGTGCCGACCGGGTGAAAGATGGTGGTGGCAATGTCGCCGGCCAGGCGGGCCAGGTCTTCATCAGTCTGGAACTGCACGCCGGGCTTGAACTCTTCGGGCTGGTATTTGGCCAGCGCGCTCTGGCTGACGATCTTGCGTGTCACACGCAGCGAGTCGGCCGCCACCTGGCGGTCTTCTGCCGTGCTCAGGTAGTTGGGCGCAATCGCCGGGGCGTCCTCAAAGCGCGGGCTCTTGATGTGCACCGTGCCGCGGCTGGTCGGGTTGAGGTTGCAGACGCTGGCTGTAAAGGCGTTGAAGGCGTGCAGCGGTTCACCGAAAGCATCCAGCGACAGCGGCTGCACGTGGTATTCGATGTTGGGGTAAGGCTGGTCGGGCGAGCTGCGCGTGAAGGCGCCCAGTTGCGACGGCGCCATGCTCATGGGCCCGGTTTGCTTGAGTGCATATTCAAGGCCGATGCGTGCCTTGCCCCAGAGCGATGAGGCCATGGTGTTGAGCGACAGGCCCCAGCCTTTTTTGTCATGAATCTTGTAGACCGATCGGATCTGCAGGTGGTCCTGCAGGTTGGCACCCACGCCGGGCAAATCCTGCACCACGGGGATGCCGTGCTGCTGCAGCAGCGCGCCGGGGCCAATGCCCGAGAGCTGCAGAATCTGCGGCGAGTTGATGCTGCCGGCGCACAGGATGACTTCGCCGATCAGGCCGCGGTCCTTGCCGGAGTCGCGGGTGGCGTGCGCGGTGATCCGTTCGTTGCCCGCCCACACCTCCACGCCGGTGCAGCGCTTGCTGCCGTCAGGCTGGTCTTCAATGACCAGCTTGCAGACCTGCGCGTTGTTCCACAGCTCGAAGTTGGGCCGCGCATAACAGGCGGGGCGCAAGAAGGCTTTCGCCGTGTTCCAGCGCCAGCCGGCTTTCTGGTTGACCTCGAAGTACCCCACGCCCTCGTTGTTGCCGCGGTTGAAGTCGTCCGTCGCCGGTATGCCGGCCTGCTGCGCGGCTTCGGCAAAGGCATCCAGGATGTCCCAGCGCAGGCGCTGCTTTTCGACCCGCCACTCGCCGCCCGCATTGCGATGCCGCAGGATCTTCTGGTAGGGCACGTTCTTGTCCTGCATCAGCGAAGGCGCGGTGCCGCGCGCGCCGTGGAAGGCGTCTGCGCCCTTGTGGTGGTCTTCATGCAGCTTGAAGTGTGGCAGCGCGTTTTCCCAGCGCCAGGTCATGTCGCCGGTCAGCTGCGCCCACCCGTCGTAGTCACGCGCCTGGCCGCGCATGTAAATCATGCCGTTGATGCTGGACGAGCCGCCCAGCGTCTTGCCGCGCGGGTAACGCAGCGAGCGTCCATTAAGGCCCGCGTCCGGCTCGGTGTTGTAGAGCCAGTCGGTGCGCGGGTTGCCGATGCAGTAAAGGTAGCCGACGGGGATGTGGATCCAGTGGTAGTCGTCCTTGCGGCCGGCCTCGATCAGCAGGACTTTTTTGGAGGCATCACCGCTCAGGCGGTTGGCCAGCAGGCAGCCCGCCGTGCCAGCGCCGATGATGATGTAGTCAAAGACGTTGTCGTTGTCCTGCGTGGCTTGCATAGGTCGTCTCTCTTGTTTCTTGTGGCGATGTCTTGCGGGGCCGTCATCCGACCCGACACAACATTTTGCCTGTGCCGCTTAACGCCTGGCTGACGGCACTTCAGGTGCCCATTTTTATGCATTCGCGTCAGCGTGTAGGACGCAGGCGCTACAGCTGAAGGGCTGGCCGGATTGATACTTTCACCAGTTACCATCACAATTTTGTGTCGTGCGCAGGCCCTCGCATGCAACTGGCAAACCCGCACCCGCATTGATTTGTAGAGGTCTATGGCTCCATCCACTCCCCGTATTGAACAGCAGGACACCCCCCGGGGCCGTGCCATTGTTGTGCAGGGCGCATGGACGGCCGCTGACCTGACGGTCAAGCCCGTATGGGACGCGCTGACCGCGCAGCTCAAGAGCCTGGGCACCGAAAAATCAGACGCCGCCTGGAATCTCTCCGGCCTTGAAAAGCTCGACTACCTGGGCGCGCAACTGCTCTGGAACCAGTGGGGCCGCGAGTGGCCACCCAACATCGAGATTGAACCCAAGCAGCGCGCCGTGCTCGAGACGGTGGCGAAGTTTCCCGTCACCGAAGTCAAGAAAAAGAAAGCCAGCTGGAGGGCCCCCGTGTTTGCCCTGGGCGAGCGCCTGTACGCATTTGCCGATCACCTCAAGTCGCTGGTGCGTCTGATCGGCCAGCTGCTGCTCGACATCATTCGCCTCATCCGGCACCCGCAGGAAGCGCCGCTGCGCGATTTCTCGGGGCACCTGTTTCACATTGGCGCTACTGCCCTGCCCATTACCGCGCTGGTCGGTTTTCTGATTGGTGTGGTGCTGGCCTACCTGATCTCGCAACAACTCAGGCAGTTCGGCGCCGATGCCTTCATCGTCAACATTCTCGGCATCTCCCTGATACGCGAGCTGGGCCCGGTGCTGGCTGCGATTTTGATTGCGGGCCGTTCCGGCTCGGCCATCACGGCGCAGATTGGCGTGATGCGCGTGACGGAAGAGCTCGACGCCATGCGGGTCATGGGCATTGCCAAGGGCTTTCGCCTCGTCATGCCGCGCGCACTGGCGCTGGCCATCGCCATGCCGCTGATCAGCGTGTGGACCACGATTGCAGCGCTGATAGGCGGCATGCTGGCGGCCTATGTGGCGATGGACATCACGCCTTCCTATTTCATCAACTCACTGCCCGCTGCCGTCGACCTTGCCAACCTCACGCTGGCCACGTCCAAGTCCGTTGTCTTCGGTTTGCTGATTGCGGTGATCGGCTGCCACTACGGACTGCGCGTCAAACCCAACACCGAAAGCCTGGGCCAGGGAACGACTGCTTCTGTGGTCACCTCGATCACGGTTGTGATTCTGGTCGATGCGCTCTTCGCCGTGCTGTTCAAGAACATCGGCGTATAGCAAACATGACTGAGCCCGTCGTCGAGATCAAAAAACTCTGGACCGTTTTTAAAAACGGTGACAAGGAGTCGGTCGTCCACAAGGACCTGGACATGACGGTCGAGCAGGGTGAGGTGTTGTCGCTGGTCGGCGGTTCGGGCACCGGCAAGACCGTGCTGCTGCGCCAGATCCTCGGGCTTGAAAAGCCGACCAGGGGTGAAATCATGGTCCTGGGAAAGCCCGCAGACGAGCTGGGCAAGCGCGGTGCGGCGACGCGTGTCGGCATGCTGTTTCAGCAGGGCGCGCTGTTTTCCGCTTTTACGGTGCTGGAGAACATTGCCTTTCCGCTGCGCGAGCTGAAGGTTTTGCCGGCAGGGCTGATACGCGAAGCCGCCATGGTCAAGCTGCAGATGGTCGGCCTGGGCCCGGAAGCGGCAGACAAGATGCCCAGTGATTTGTCGGGCGGCATGATCAAGCGCGTCGCGTTGGCACGCGCCCTCATCATGGACCCTCCGCTGCTGCTGCTCGACGAGCCGACCGCCGGCCTGGACCCTGAAAGTTCGGACAGTTTTTGTTCACTGCTGCGCGCGCTGCATCGCGACATGGGGCTCACGGTCGTCATGGTCACACATGACCTGGATACCCTGTTTGAGCTCAGCACACGCATTGCCGTGCTGGCAGACCAGAAGGTCATCATCAATGATTCACCGAAAGAGGTGGTGGCGTTTCCCCATCCTTTCATTCATGAATTTTTCCTCGGTGAACGGGGACAACGCGCGATGGAGCTTCTTCGTGAGTATCCGTTTGCCGTATGAGTTACTTCCATAAACCCGATGGCAGGGCGCATTGCGGCGTTGCGCGGTGCTCGGAATCCTCATGCACCCAAGTGCATTCCGGTGTCCTGTGCTCCGGGCGCCTTGCACTGCATCCCCACCATCGAATTTCTGGAAGCAACTCGAGAAGTAAAAGTTAAGGACTTTCAACATGGAAAACAAAGCCCACGCCTTTATTGCCGGTGCATTTGTCATCGTGGTCACGGCCCTCCTGGGGCTGCTGGCTGTCTGGCTGATGCGCGACAACACCGAGCGCGACATTTATGAAATGAGCACCGGTGAAATCATCTCCGGCCTGCAGCCGCAGGCGGTCGTGCGTTTTCGCGGCGTGCCCGTCGGCAAGGTTGACTTCATCGGCTTTGACCACAAGATCCAGGGCAATGTGCTGGTGCGTGTGTCGATAGACCGGGCCGCGCCCATCACCAAATCGGTGTTTGCGACCGTCGCATCCCAGGGTGTCACGGGTCTCGGCTTTATCCAGCTCGACGACAAGGGCGGTTCCGCCGAGCGGCTGGTGCCCAACGACAGCGACCCACCGCGCATCCCGCTGCAGCCCGGTGGCCTTGACAAGCTGCTCAAGCGCGGCGAAGTCATCATGGGCCAGATAGAGGAGGCCAGCGTCAGCCTCAACAAGATGCTGTCGACTGAAAACCAGCAGGCCTTCAATACCGCGCTGACGCAATTCGGTGAGGCCGCGGGCAGCATCAACAAGCTGGCCAAGGGCCTGGAGCCGACCGTCGCCTCATTGCCTGCGTTGTCACGTGATGCGGGCGCCGCCCTCCAGTCCGTGCAGAAAACCAGCGACGAGCTTGGCGTGATAGCCAAACGCCTCAATGAGAAAGGCGGCCCCCTCGACAAGCTCGCCGAAGGCGGCGCTGCCCTGGCGGCCGGTGTTCAGACTTTCAGCGCAGCGACCCTGCCCAAGCTGGGTGAAGTGGCTGACGAAACAGCGCGCACCATGCGCCAGTTGCGCCGCACCGTCAATGCGGTCGACGACAACCCGCAGTCCCTGATCTTTGGCAATGGCCCGCCTTTGCCTGGCCCGGGCGAACCCGGCTTCTCGCCCAACAGCCCCAATGCCGCAGCAGGAGCAAAAAAATGACATCATTTCACCCCATCACCCGCGCCATGACGTGCCTTGCGCTGGCTGCAGCCCTGGCAGGCTGCTCCGGCTTGCCGGACAAGCCAACCCGCGCGCTGATGTATGACTTCGGCCCCGGGCCCCTGGCAACCCAGCCCACCACCCGACAGGCGCCATTGCCGCCTATTGCCATTGACGACATCACCACCTATGGCGGTGCGATTGAAAACATGTCCGTTCTCTATCGTCTGGCGTATTCGGATGCGCAGCAGCTGCGCCCCTACTCCCAGGCCCGCTGGAGCATGCCGCCCGCACAGCTGGTGCGCCAGCGCCTGCGCGAGCAGCTGAGCCAGCGCCGCGCGGTGTTCAACGCCGGTGAAGGCGCTGCCCTGAACCGCAGCCAGAATGCAGTGTTGCCGCCGGTCCTCAAAATCGAGCTGCAGGAATTCAGCCAGTTCTTTTCTGCACCCGAGACCAGCGTTGGCCTGATCCGCATGCGTGCGACGCTGATAGACGTGACGCCTGCCGGCGAGAAGCTGCTGGCCCAGCGCAGCGTGATCGTGCAGCGGCCGGCACCCAGCGCCGATGCGCCCGGCGGTGTGCGTGCGTTGACGGCGGCTACCGATGCGGCCATTGAAGAGATCGACCAGTGGCTGCAGCAAGTCCCGACGCGCTAGGCGCACGTTCTGCCGGTGAGCTTCTGCGGCAAGGTGCAGGCGCGCCTGCGGGCGGCAAAAAGCAGCCTGCCAGACCCCTGCAGGACCAGCTCCAGGATGCAGGCCTTCCCGTCGTCGGCCCCTGCGGCCCATTGACGGCCTATGGCGAAGACCTGCTGCGTGCGTCGCCCCTGCTGCAGGACATGACACCCGCAGAAGCCGACATCCTGGGCGGGGCCATGCTGCTGGTCCGCGTCGAACCGGGTCATGTGCTGATTCGCGAGGGCGATGCAGGCGACTGGATGATGCTGCTCCTCAAGGGCACCGTGGACGTCGGCAAGCGCGTTGAACTCAAAAACGAAGAGCTGGGCACTGATGCGAAACCTGAAATCGTCAATTCGAGGGTTGCGGTGATACAGCGCGGCGCCGCGGTCGGCGAGATGTCCATGCTCGACAACGAACCACGTTATTCAAGCTGCACGGCCATAGAAGCCGTCGAGGCTGGCGTGCTGGGCCGGCATGAGATCGCGCTGCTGATCCGGGACCACCCGGGCGTGGGCGCCAAACTGCTGGTCAAGATCACGCAGCTGATGGCCCAGCGCCTGCGCAATACCAGTAACCAGTTGGTCAAACTTTTGCGGAAGTCATAGGTACACCCCCATCGGGCTCACTGCGTGTAGCCCTTTTACCCTCGTTCCCTTGCAGGGGATGGCGCCTGCGGCCTGGCAAAACCAGTGCCGCGGCCCCCGCTGGTTTGCAGACTGTCTTTTAGCCGCCGCGCAATATTGGAAACAGCTTGCCCAAACCATCTGCCATCACTTCAACGGCAAGCGCGGCGAGTATCAAACCCATCAAACGCGTCATCACGTTAATGCCCGTCTTGCCCAGCACGCGGGCAATCGGTTCTGCCAGTGCAAAACACAGGGCGGTCGCCAGGCCGATCACCACGCCGTAGCCGACCAGCGTGGCGAGCTGGACGAAGGTCTGCGCCTTTTGCGCATAGATCACCACGGTGGACATGGTGGCTGGCCCCGTCAGCAAGGGAATCGTCAGAGGAACCACCGCAATGCTGGCACCCATGGCGGCCTTTTCTGCGCCGTCTTCCATCTCGTGCGTGTGGGCCTTGGCTTCAGCCGGTTGCGCGTTCAGCATGTTCATCGAGCTGATCAGCAGCAGCATGCCGCCGCCCACCTGAAAGCTCGCCAGCGAGATACTGAAAAAATCAAGAATCTTCAAACCCAGCAGCGCGCTGATGGCAATCACCAGAAAAGCGCTGAACGATGAGATGAGGATGGTCCGCTGCCGCTGCGCCGCTGAAAACCCCTGCGTGTAGTGAATGAAAAAGGGCACGATGGCCAGCGGGTTGACGATGGCGAGCAGGGTGACCAGAGGTTTGAAGTCCATTTCAATCACCCCTTTAAATCCGTGGCCGCCAGCGCCGGGCCGCACCCAAGCAAGGCCAGCCCCCTCGGGGGGCAGCGCATTACGCAAGGCGAAAAGCGTGGGGGCACTTATCTGGCTCCCGCTATGTCGAGCAAGGCGCCATTCGTGTAGCTGGATTTTCCGGACAACAGCCAGACAATGGATTCAGCCACTTCGTTCGCCGTACCGGCGCGCTGCATGGGCAGCTGCGGTGCCATGTCTGTGGCGCGATTCGGCAGGCCGCCCGAGGCATGGATTTCTGTTTCGATGATGCCCGGCCGCACGGCGTTGACGCGAATGCCTTCTGCGGCCACTTCTTTTGACAGGCCCAGCGTGAAGGTGTCGATCGCGCCCTTGGCGGCCGCGTAGTCCACATAGCTGCCCGGTGAACCCAGGCGTGCCGCGGCGCTGGAGACATTGACGATGGCCCCGCCCTCACCGCCATAACGTGTGCTCATGCGCCTGACGGCTTCGCGTGCGCACAGAAAGGAGCCGAACACATTGATCTCGAACATGCGCTGCAGCCGCGTCAGCGTGATGCCGTCGACCCGGCTGTTGACATCGACCACGCCCGCGTTATTGACCAGCGCGGTGAGGCGGCCAAATTTGGCATCAATCTTCTCGAACATCGCCACAACCTGCGCGTCGTTGGCCACATCGGCCTGCACGGTGATGGCCTGGCCGCCGGTTGCGCGAATCTGCCGCACCACTTCATCGGCCGCCAGTGAGTTGCTGGTGTAGTTGACGGCGACTGCATAGCCCTCGCGGGCTGCGAGCAGGGCTGTGGCTGCGCCTATGCCGCGTGAGCCGCCGGTGATCAAGACTGTCTTTGACAAAGCCTAACTCCTGCAAAAAATGCCAATCCGATGTACAAACAAAGGTTGGGCCAGTCAATGTACTTTACTGGCGCGCAGAGACATTCATCTTTTTCATATCAGGAGCAGACGCATCATGGGCAAATTCATCGACCTCCAGGCCGCAGACGGTTTCACCTTCCCCGCTTATGTGGCTGAACCCTCAGGCAAGCCCAAGGCTGCCGTGGTGGTGTTGCAGGAAATCTTTGGCGTGAACGCCCACATCCGCGAAGTCACCGACCGCTTTGCCGAACAGGGCTACCTGGCAATTGCCCCCGCCATTTTTGAGCGCGTTGAAAAAGGCGTGGACATCGGCTACACCGAAGCCACCATGAAGGCCGGCGTTGCCCTGAAAGCGGCTGTGCTCGCGCTGCCCGGCGCTGGCATCATGCAGGACATCCAGGCCTCCATCGATCATGTGGGCAAGGTCAGCGGCGGCAAGGTCGGCATCATCGGTTTCTGTTTTGGCGGCCTGCTGGCCTGGCGTGCCGCTGACCAGCTGAGCGGCCTGAGCGCATCGGTGCCCTACTATGGCGGCGGCATGGTGGCACCGGAAGAAATTGCACGCAAGCCGAAGGTGCCCGTGATGGCCCACCTCAGCGACCACGACCACTCGGCACCCATGGAAGGCGTTAATGCGTTGATCAAGGCGCACCCGGAAGTCGAAGTCCACCTCTACAACGCCGACCACGGTTTTAACTGCGACCACCGCGGTGCCTACAACGAAGAAGCCGCCAAACTGGCGCGTGATCGCACGCTTGCTTTCTTCGCCAAACACTTGGGGTAATGGCCGTGCGCGCGCTTGCAGCACTTGTTCTTGCAATGGGCGCGGCAACGTGCGCAGTCGCCAGCGCGGCCGACTATACCGGCCCGCTGTTCGACACGCACATGCATTACAACGAGGAGGCGTGGAATGGCAAGACTGGCCCTAATCCGCCTGCGGATGTGCTCGCAAGAATGCAGCGCAATGGCGTCAAGGCCGTGGTTGCCAACTCGCGGCCCAACGACGGCACCAAAGCACTGGCGGCTACCGAGCTGAGCAGGCAGTCGGGCGTGACGGTCGTGCCCTTCATACGCCTGTACCGCAACCGCGCCGACTATGACAACTGGTTTCGCGACGAGACCATTTACGACATGGTGCAGGCCGAGTTTGCGCGCGGCGTCACGGGCAGCCAGGCCGGGCCTTACAAGGGCATTGGCGAGTTTCATCTCTACAACAGCGCCAATGCCAATGGACCGGTGGCCAAAAAGCTCATGGTGTTTGCCGCCAAAAACAAACTGGCGGTGCTGGCCCATGTGGACGATGCCGCGATTGATTTGCTCATGGCCCATGCGCCGGATGCGCGGCTGATCTGGGCCCACACCGGCATTGGCGGGCCGCCCGTCTCGCGTGTCGATGCGCTGTTTGCAAAATACCCGCAACTGATGGGCGAGCTGTCTTACCGGCCGGGCCTGACCTGTGAGGGCGGAAAGCTTTGTGCAGAGTGGCGCACGCTGCTTTTGAAGTACCCGAATCGGTTCCTGATCGGTTCCGACACCTGGGTTGTCCAGCGCTGGCAGCAATACGACGACATCATGAAAGGCTACCGCAACTGGTTGGGCGATCTGCCACCTGATGCCGCGCGCAAGATTGCCTGGGATAACGCGGCGACCATGTTTGGCGTGAAGTAGGCAAGCCTCATCTTTTGCGGGCCTGAGGCGAAGGCCCCAGAAGGTATTCCCGAACCATTTCCCGTGCACGGTGCAGCCGGCTTTTGATGGCCCCGTGCTGCTCGCCAAGTTGATGGGCAATTTCGGCGATGGTGAGCTCTTCAAAGTCACGCAGCAGCACCACTTCCAGATAGTGCGCAGGCAGGGATTCGAGGGCGGCGGCAAGATCAATCCTCAGATCGTGATCACTTTTGCTGGCGAGCTGGTGCTCCGCCAGGTCTTCGTCCAGCGGATCGTGACGAAACATGAGCCGCTCCAGCCGGCGGCACTCCCGCCGGATGACGGTGAACAGCCAGGATGAAAAGGCGGCTGCCGCCTTGAGCCCCTTGACCTTGCGCGAGATCACCAGCAGCGACTCCTGCACTGCGTCGTCTACATCGCTGGCGTGGCAATGCCGGCGGGCATAGCGCCGGGCGTCGGACTGGCAGGCCGTCAGCAGGCGCCCAAGGGCGACGGGGTCACCGGTTTGTGCGGCAAAAATCAGGTTCTCCCGTTCAACACCGGTGACGGCCATGACTCAGGCTCCCTTGTCGAGTTTGCGGCCAACCATGGCACACATCGGGCAGAAACCGATGAGGCCGGTCATGGACAGCACGGCACCCATGATGCCTGCGCCGACCGCCCAGGCAGAGCCACCCCAATTCATGGCGGCAAAACCCAGGGCCATCAGGCCCATGATGATGCGAAGGGCGCGTTCCCAGGCGGGGACATTTTTGGCGTAAAGCATGGTGATTTCCTTTGTCTCGCTGTTGTGTGAGGACAACCCTCACAGACTAAGAGGGCGCAAAGGACAAAAACGGTTCGCGGGTGCTGAAACAGGTTAAAAACGCGTCGTCAATTCAGTCAGCCAGGCGGGTGACTGATCCACCAGCCAGGCTTCAAGCGGCTTGTCTGCGCCAGAAAGAATCATCAGGGCCAGTGCAATCATGATGGCCCCCAGAATGACCTTGCCTGTCTTGCCTGCCTGCATCAGCTTTCCGCGCATTTTCAGCATGGCACCGCGTGAGACATAGGCCAGTGCCACGACAGGCAGGGCTGCGCCCAGGCCGAAGATGCCCATCAGCAAGGCGACTTGCGGCAGCTGTGTTCCCTGGCTGGCCAGAAGCACTGCGGCACCCAAGGTTGGGCCCACGCAAGGGCTCCAGACCACGCCCAGCACCATGCCAATGGCGAACTGGCCCCAGAGACCGTCGAGCTTCATGCCGGCAATGAGCTGGTTGCCAGCATCGCCAATGCCTGAAGTGGCTGCTGCAAAGCGTTGTTGCAAACTGCCCGATACCAGCACCAGCCCGATCAGGCCCAGGATGACCGCACCGACATTGCGAAACAGGGAGGTGTCCAGGCTTAGCGCGGACCCTGCCCACGCCAGGGCTGTACCGATGAGCGCATAAGAGATCGCCAGCCCCCCGGCAAGGGCCAGGGGTGCCCTGGGATGGGCGTTTGTGGCCGAGCCCAGCAAGATCGGGATGATGGGCAGAACGCAGGGCGACAGCGTCGACAACAGCCCCGCGACAAACCCGAACCCGTAGGAGCCGAGCCCGAATTCCATCAGTTGGTCGTCTTTTTGATCAGCCCTTCGATGCCGGCAGGCGTGGTGTCACCGACCGAACGGCCCACTTCTGCAGTGCCCTTGAAAGCCACAAGCGTGCTTTGCATGGTGACCTTGTATTTTTTCAGCGTCGGCTTGCTGGTGTCGAAGTCGATGGTCATCAGGGTCACGTCTTTGTAGGCCGGCTGTTGCATCAGGCCATCAATGATCGGCTTTTGCTGCTTGCAGGTCGGGCACCAGGTGGCGCTGATGTCCAGCACAACGGGCTTGCCCTCACTGGTCAGTTTGTCGAAATCTTTCTGGTTAAACGGCTTGATTTCGCCGGCCATGGCCAGAGAAGTCATGGCGGTCAGGGCGAACAAAACGGCGGTTTTCGTGAAGGTCATGGTGATATCTCCTGGGGGGTTGCGGTTGGGGTTGAGGATGGTTTGAAGGATTTTTGCTGAATCTGTACATACGCCACCAATGCGGCAAGCTCCTTTGAGTTCCACGGCTGCGGTTTGGTTTCCATGGGCATCACCATGCAGGCCTGAATCATTTCGTCCAGATGGACCGGGTTGCGGCCAAGCTGGTTTTGGCCGTTTGAACGGTGTGCGGGTACGGTTTGGCAAAACCCGCCTGAAACCCATGGTGGTTGGCGTGGCAGGTGGCGCAGGCCATGCCGTTGGTGGATAGCCTGGTGCTCTTGAAGAGCCTCTCGCCAAGTCGGGCCTCTCCCGCCCGGGGCTGGTAGCCCGCCAGGCGGGTGACTTGAGCGCGGGCATCACCGGCTGCCAAAACGGGAGGCGTGACCAAGGCAAATAGCGCGAAGAGCGCGCCAGAGATGGCAAAAGACGTGTGGGCATGGCGATCCTTTCATGGTCGGTCATGCACTAAGAGGTGGTGAGGTGTCAAAAGGGTTCGCGACGGCGGTACTATTTTTTTAGTCGTTTCATGAAGTGGTTTCTTACAGCGGATGGTGCTCTCCCTCTGGAGTGAAAGGGAATCTCCCAGATATTTTTGAGAATCTGCGAACCCGATGACCGGTTTGTGACCTCCTGGCCCCTGAGGGTGGGTGACCGGCGACCTGATGCTTTCGGCGGCAACGAGCGCAAAGCTTCTTCAGCAGATGGCTCTAGGCACAGGGCACCAGGACGTTGACGCGGTGATCAATGGCGTCGTCCAGCGTTATAAAAACGAAATCCTCGAATTGCTGCTCAGGCGCGATGCGCTTCTGAACAGCAAGCGCTCCCCCGGCCTTTTGGCCGACGAGTGTCTTGAGGTGCTGTCTGAACTGGCGATTGCGGTGGATGACAAGCTGTCAGGCCTTTGAGGCTCGCCGCTGACTAGAATCGCGCCTCATGATCCAGCTGCACTATGCGCCCAGTACTGCCGCCATGGCCCCGCACATCCTGCTTGAAGAGCTGGGTGTGCCGTTTGAAAAAATCCTGGTCGATACGGCGCGCGGTGCGCATCGCACAGAGGCCTACAAAAAGCTCAACCCCAACAGTACCGTGCCTGTGCTGGTCGATGGTGATCTGGTGCTGTATGAAAGCGCGGCCATCGGCCTGCACCTGTGTGACACCCATCCCGCCGCCGGCCTGGCGCCTGCACCGGGTACGTCAGAACGCGCTCACTTCTACAAGTGGTTGATGTGGCTGACCAACACGCTGCAGGCGACGCTGCTGGTTTATTTTTATCCGGAGCGCTGGGTCAGTGAGGGCGATGCGGCCGCGGCCGCCGCCCTGAAGGCACACACAGAAATCAAGGTGGGCAGTCTGCTGGACCAGCTCGATACGGAACTGGCCCGGCTTGAAGCCATGCAAGGCACGCCGTGGCTGCTGGGCGAAAAATTCTCGGCGGTGGACGCCTTTGCGCTCGTGCTGTGCCGCTGGACGCGCAACTTCGGCTCAAGCCCCGCGCGTGACCGCCCCCACCTCGGCCCTTACCTGCAGCGGGTACTGGCCCGGCCTGCGGTAGCGCGGGTGTTTGCGGCCGAAGGGCTGGCGCAACCCTGGGTTTGACCGCGCAGCCGGCTCTGAAGCTGTCGCGCCTTCCCATAACTGCTATTAAATTGCTAGCTGCTAGCGTACGTATTCATTGGTTTGGAGGCTGATTTGATGCCTGAAAAGTTCTCAAAAAGGCAGTTTTGGATCTGTTTGGAGCTTTCCTGGCAGCCTAAAAGCCGGCGAAAAGCCAAAATGCATTATAAATGATGCATTAAGTGCTTTGTGAGTGATTTGTAATGCATTAAATTGACCTTGTATCCATCACTGCGCTGACTTGTCCATCGCGGGCGCTGTGGCCCGCTGCGCCTGCTCGATCTGGCTGATGAGTTTTTCGGGGTCGGTGTCTTCCTTGAGGATGCGCAGGTCGGTATCGCCCGGGTCGTCGGCGCCCACCTTGCGCGCGATGCGCTCCAGCAATTGCAGCATCTTGGTGTTCTCCTGTTCGGTCAGCAGGTTGATCTGCAGGTCCAGCTGGTTGCGCCTGTCGCTGATGCGAAGTTCGTAGTTCTGGCTGATCAGGATGAAGGCCGAGAGAAAGATCGCTTCCAGCGACACCACCAGGGTCAAAAACGTGAAGGGGTAGGGGTCAAAGTGCTTCAGCCCCGGCAGCGTGTTGACACTGATCCAGAGCGAAAACAGCACCACATGTATCCAGACAAAGGTCATGGAGCCGCAAAACCCGGCGACAAAAGCCGCGATGCGGTCGGCCCGGCTGCGATTGGCCAGCGCGGCTTCTTCCACCCGCCGCATGGACTGCACGTTCTCGCGCGTCAGGTCGTCGGCACAGAATTTGGTGTGATGTCCGGGCAATGCACGCATGGCTGCTCCTTCGGGAGTGTCGTTGTTATGACTTGTTGTGACCCGTGGCGGCGATGGCCTGCGCCGTATACAGGGCGTCTGCCGTCGCTGCACCACTGGCTGTATTGTCAAAAATGCACCAGACACTGGCGTCGGACGCTGCCGCATGCTGGAGCCGGACGGCAAGCGCATCAAGCACAACCCGTCCATAGGCCGAGTAGTACATACGCGGCGAGCCGTGCAGGCGAAGGTACACCAGCTGCGGGTCGCCGCCCGGCAATCGGCCTTCATCGAACATCACAGGATCTGCCAGAACGCGCGATACATGCTGTGAGGCCAGCTGCTGGCCGACAGCCTCCGTGAACCAGCTGGCGTGGCGCGCCTCCAGTGCAACCTGGCCTGAATGGGCCTTGCGCAGAGCCCTGAAAAAATGGCGCACGCCTGGTTCGTCAAAGGCGAGGCTGGGCGGCAGTTGAACCAGCAGGCAGCCGAGCCTCGTGCCAAGGCCGCTGACCTGGTCCAGAAATTCATCGAGCAACACGGCGGTATCCTTCAGCCGCTTTTCATGTGTGATGGCTTTGGGCAGTTTGACCGAAAAACGGAAATCCTCCGGCACGCTCTCGGCCCAGCGTGCGTAAGTCTTTTGCTGGTGTGGCCGGTAAAACGACGAATTGATTTCGACGGCGTTCAGTGCGGCTGCATAACGCTCAAGATGGCTGCCATCGGCTGGAAAAGACGGCCAGGCCTGGCGCGGAAGGCTCCAGCCGGCGCAACCGATGCGGATGGCAGCCTGCATGGGCTTTGCCCCTAGCGGCGGGTGCGTGCAATGTACTGCTTGCGCCAGAACACCGTGCCGACCACAACCACAATCAGCACCATGACGCTCACGGTCCACCAGAAGCCGGAGACGTGGTGAATCAGCGGCATGAACTCGAAGTTCATGCCGAAAAAGCCGGTGATCAGGTTCAGCGGCAAAAAGATGGCGGTCAGCGCCGTCAGCGTGCGCATGATGTCGTTGGTACGGTTGCTTTGCGCGCTGAAATGGATCTGCACCACGGTTTCGGCCGACTGCTCCAGCCGTCGGGCGTGGTGCACGACGCGTTCGATGTGTTCCATCACATCTCGCGCACGCGCTACCAGCTGGTCGCGCTGGGCCTGTGCGGCCAGCATGGCCTCGGCGTTACGCCGTGCGGGCTCCTGCGGGCCGCCGGCGGTTGTGCCGTCTGCGAAGGCGATTGACTGCGGCGTGGGGTTCTTCATGAACGACGACAGCGGCTGCTCGCGCAGCGTGTCCAGCCACTCCTGCATGGCGTCGTGTTGTTCGTCGCAAAGGTCTTCCAGCACGTGCAGCTGGCCGCGCGCCGTCATCAGCGCACCCCAGTTGGAAAAGCGCGTGCCGGGTTTCAGGAGTTCGGATTGCCAGTGCTCCAGCTGCCTGGTGAGCTCCTTGCGAAGGTCGAGGTAGCTGTCGACCATGGCATTGATCATGCGCAGCACCAGGTCGGCCGGGCTGATGGGCAGACGGCTACGCGCCAGGGTCGGGTCCAGCCGGGCAGCATCGACGCTGAATTTCGCGTCGGCCAGGTAGCGCTGGATAAAGCTTTTGGCCGCGTAACAGCCGTGCGGGTGCACGCTGATGAGGAAGCGGTCAAACACCGCAAAGCCCACGGCCTTGGAGCTGATGCGGTTGAAGGCCGGCATGCCGCCGCGCGGCTTGATGCGCGGCTTGCCGCCCTGGCCGTGGTAGCTCTCGATGGCCGCTTCGTGCTCGGCTTCGTTCTGGGTTTCAATCTGCGTGGCCAGGCGCCTGAAGATGATCAGGTCGTAAATCGAGGTCGAGTCGTAATGTGACGGGTGCACGGCACTGGCCAGATCCTGGCAGTGCAAATCCAGCAGCGCAGAGCCGCCCAGGCGCTGGGCTGCTTCCTGCAGCTGCGGGCGCGCGCTCTCGAACTCTTCACGGTCCAGCAGTATCCAGACAAAACCGTCGGCCGGGGATTGCGCCGGCACCGCGTCCACAAAACGCAGGCTGTCGGAGGTGAACTCAATGATTTGCACGCGGTGGCCCGGTAAAGGAAGTGATCAGGAAACCGTCATTGCTTTTGCAGCAACCGGGCAGCATCCAGCGAGAAGTAGGTCAGCACGCCGTCCGCACCGGCGCGCTTGAAGGCCAGCAGGCTTTCCATCATCACCGCATCGTGGTCGAGCCAGCCGTTTTGGGCGGCGGCTTTCAGCATCGCGTATTCGCCGCTGACCTGGTAGGCGAAGGTCGGCACTTTAAATTCATCCTTCACGCGGCGCACCACATCCAGGTAAGGCATGCCGGGTTTGACCATCACCATGTCGGCGCCTTCGGCGATGTCCATGGCGACTTCGCGCAGGGCTTCGTCGGTATTGCCCGGGTCCATCTGGTAGACCTTTTTGTCGGCCTTGCCGAGGTTGCCGCTGGAGCCGACCGCATCGCGGAAGGGGCCGTAAAACGCACTGGCGTACTTGGCGCTGTAGGCCATGATTCGGGTGTGGATCAGCTTTTTCGCCTCAAGCGCGTTGCGGATCGCGCCGATGCGGCCGTCCATCATGTCGCTGGGCGCCACGATGTCCACGCCAGCTTCAGCCTGGCACAGCGCCTGCTGGATCAACACCTCGACGGTCTCGTCATTCAGGATGTAGCCGTTGTCGTCGGGCAGGCCGTCCTGGCCGTGGGTGGTGAAGGGGTCGAGCGCCACGTCGGTCATCACGCCCAGTTCGGGGAAGCGTTTCTTGAGCTCACGTACCACACGCGGTACCAGGCCTTCGGGGTTGGTGGCTTCCTTGCCGTCCCAGGTTTTGAGTGAGCCATCAATGACCGGGAAAAGTGCCATGACCGGGATGCCCAGCTTCACGCACTCTTCGGCCACCGGCAGCAGCAGGTCCAGGCTGAGCCGTTCAATGCCGGGCATGGAGGCCACGGCCTCGCGGCGCTGCTGGCCGTCCAGGACAAACACCGGGTAAATCAGGTCATGTGCGGTGAGGGCGTTTTCACGCACCAGGTTGCGGGTAAAGGCATCGCGCCTCAGGCGGCGCGGCCGGCCAGACGGGAAGGGCGCAAAGTTGGAGGCATGCAGGGTCATGGGCAAATTGTGCCAAAGCTTTGTGCAGTGCAAGAAGTATTTGCCTTTGACCTGGCGGCCGGCGTGCAGACTGCCTGGAGTGGCAAGTGTTGCTTTTGAGGCAAACTTTACTTAGTCGCCTCAGAAAAACTTGCCTGTGGGGGCCGTCCGATGATTAAATTCGTATGTGTGGTTATCAATTCGGTAACCGCATCCCGCTTTACCTCCCTGAGCGGGGCCTTCGCGTGTCAAAACAACGAGGCTT
>JAZKCB010000323.1:0-2649 GCA_040388335.1 Pseudomonadota bacterium
GGAGAATATTCCCACAATTGAAGTGTGGTTTTCCGGGCCCAGCGGATTATAGGAGTGCCCTGCGCTGTCAGGCACGCTGAATAATGGCGCGCAAAAGATGGCAAACAAGGACACAAACAAGGCAGGCACCGCCACATCCGCCCAAGACCCTGCCGCAAGGTCGGAATGCCATCACGGTCTGATGCCCCCGGGTCCTAGAATGACCCTGTCACCGGGCGGCCGCCGTCTCGCCCCTATTCGTTTTATCACCCCCACCCCAAGATGCCCTTTGCCTCCCAACCGCGCGGCGCAGGCCGCCGGCATGTCTTCGCCATGCTGCTCATTGCTACCGTACTGGCCGCCGTGATGTACCAGGGCAAAGGCTACCCGGAAGAAGACTCGGTGGACGGCAAACGCATGACGGCGGCCGAACACATCGCCAGGCTGAATGCATTTGGCGACGCCGTACCCCGGGAAATGCGCCACCGGGTGGTGCTGAAGGATAGCTGCACGCTCGAATTCATCTCCATGCGACGCAGCGCCGAGGGCCAGGCTTTTGATGTGCCGCTGCTGAGCCTGGAGGCCTCGTCGCGCACAGACCGCGAAACCGGTCTTGTTCTGGTGTTGATCGGCTCGCTCGACGGCCCCGACGCGCCGCAGCATGAGGTCTACCAGACCGACAGGTGGCATGAAGCGATTTCATACCGCTCGCACCTGCACCAGTTGATGCGGCTGTGTGCAGAGACACTGCGCAAGGACGAACCCGGCGGCCACGCCGGTTTTTAAAAGGACACAACAATGGCTCCTGGCTGGATGGCTGTGCTGCAGCTGGTTCCCTGGTCTGACGTGATCAGCAATGCCCCGAAGATTGCAGAAGGCGCCAAAAAGCTCTGGAGCAAGGTCGGCAAAAAACAGCCCGTTGAGGACGTAGCGCCTTTGGCTGTGGACGATCGCCCGTCCGCCATGGTGGCCCTGGAGAAACGGCTTCAGGCCATGGAAACCGCAGCCAGCGAGCTGCATGAACAAATGCTGGCGTCGGCCGACCTCATCAAGACGCTGGCCGAGCAGAACACCCAGCTGGTCAAGCGCATCGAGGTCAACCGTGCGCGGCTTGCCGTGCTGGCAGCGGTGACTGCCGTCGTGGCGGTCATTGCCCTCACCAGCCTGACGCTTTTATTAACGCGCTGATGTGCTGGTGCGTATGGGACCGCCCATAAAAAAAGCGCCTCACGGCGCTTTTTTTGGCTGGCTGAAATCGCTTATTTTGAAACGACGCGAACCATCTCAAGACACTTGTTGGAGTAGCCCCATTCGTTGTCATACCAGGCGACGACCTTGATGAAGGTGCCGTCGAGTGCGATGGATGCGTCAGCGTCAAAGATGGAGGTGCGTGTATCGCCGCGGAAGTCAGTGGCGACGACCTTGTCTTCGGTGTAACCGAGGATGCCCTTGAGCGCGCCTTCGCTCTGCGCCTTCATCTCTGCGCAGATTTCCTTCAGCGTGGCTTCCTTGTTGAGTTCGCAGGTCAGGTCAACCACGGACACATCAGACGTCGGCACACGGAAAGACATGCCGGTGAGCTTTTTGTTCAGCTCGGGGATGACCACGCCAACAGCCTTGGCGGCGCCGGTGCTCGATGGGATGATGTTTTCAAGAATGCCGCGGCCGCCGCGCCAGTCCTTGTTGCTCGGGCCGTCCACTGTTTTCTGTGTGGCAGTCGCTGCGTGCACGGTGGTCATCAGGCCGCGCTTGATGCCCCACTTGTCGTTCAGCACCTTGGCAACAGGTGCCAGGCAGTTGGTGGTGCATGAGGCGTTGGAGATGATGGCTTCGCCCTTGTAGGTCTTGTCGTTGACGCCGAAGACGAACATCGGGGTGTCGTCTTTCGACGGCGCCGAGAA
Source organism: Pseudomonadota bacterium (assembly GCA_040388335.1). Lineage (GTDB taxonomy): Bacteria > Pseudomonadota > Gammaproteobacteria > Burkholderiales > Burkholderiaceae_C > Polaromonas. The sequence continues at coordinate 1,881 of JAZKCB010000323.1, forward strand.
AATGACTTTCTTGGCGCCGGCAGCCAGGTGCTTTTCACCGGAGGCCTTGTCGAGAAAGAGGCCGGTGGACTCGAGCACTACATCCGCGCCGATGTCGCCCCACTTGAGGTTGGCGGGGTCACGCTCTTGCGTGAGGCGGATCTTTTTGCCGTTGACGATGAGCGTGTTGCCGTCGACGGAAACTTCACCGTCAAAGCGGCCGTGTACCGAGTCGTACTTCAGCATGTAGGCCAGGTACTCGGGCTCGAGCAGGTCGTTGATGCCGACGATCTCGATGTCCTTGAAGCTCTTGATCGCCGAACGGAAGACGTTGCGGCCGATACGGCCGAAGCCGTTGATACCCAGTTTGATAGCCATTTTCTTGTTGCTCCTGAAGTTTGAATCTTTTGGAAATGCCGCGCTTATTTGCGCAGCACCTTGCGAACCGTATCGGCCACGTTTTCAGGCGTGAAACCAAAGTGTTTGAAAAGTACCGGTGCAGGTGCGGACTCGCCGTAGCTGTCGATACCGACAACTGCCGCGCAGCCGTATTTCCACCAGCCGTCGGTCACGCCCATCTCGACCGCGATGCGGGGAATGCCTTCGGGCAGCACTTCGGATTTGTAGGCGGTCTTCTGTTTGTCAAAGGTCGTATTGCTGGGCATGGAGACCACACGCACGGCGATCTTGTGCGCGGCCAGCAGTTCCTGCGCCTTCAGGGCCAGCTGCACTTCAGAGCCGGTGGCGATGATGACGGCCTGGGCCTTTTTGTTCAGGCCGACTTCTGCAG
>JAZKCB010000324.1:0-2196 GCA_040388335.1 Pseudomonadota bacterium
GCGAGACCTTCGGGTCTTCCTTGTTATCCTCCTTGAGGACCACGATCTTGCGGCCTGCGACCTGGCCACCGGCCTCTTCGATGGCGAGGTCAAAACCCTCCTTGATCGCCTCGCCATAGACCGCAAAAACCTGCGAAAAGGGGAGCAATAGACCCACCTTAAGGTCTTTGCCCTGGGCGGCAGCGGGCGTGCTGGCCGCGAACGACAGGGCCATCGCAGCAGCCAGAACCGTTTTTCTCTTGAACGCTTGCATATTGTCTCCTTCTGTAGTTACCGTGAAATAGCTGGAATCGCCCTGATATTTGTCTGCACCCGGGTCGCAAAAAAACAAACAGTTCAACCTGTTTAAGCTTTGTCACATTCAATACCTGACCTGCAACGGACCCGCTGGTTTTCCTTCAACCGAGCCACCAAGGAAGATTTTATTTTTCTTTTTATATTTTAATATTATCGATAACCCTAACTTTTGTCGAGATTTAAGACGGATAAGCAGGAGCCAGCACTCCTACTCGCGTCCGGCGCGTGTGAACGACGGCAATGCGTACGCGGAATCACTGTTTCGCACCGCCAGGTACCGCCCCTAATTCCCGAAGAAAGGCTTCGCGAAGTTGATGGTGCCCGCACTTGGGCGACCGGCTTCGTGCGTTGGTACAACTGCGTCACTCCGGCGCATCACACCACAGGACTGCGCGGCGCTCGATGACCCAGCGGCGCAGCAGGTTGGCGTTGATACCATTGGCCAGAAGATGCCAGGCTCGGCGCGGACGGCCACAAGTTCCGCGTTGGACTGAAACCCGGTTCAGCCCTCGCCCAAACCAATGGGCGCGGGCGCCCGCATCACAATACGTGTGAATAACCGGTCATAGGCCGGGTCACGCGGGTACTTGCCGGTGAGGGGGTCACAGTTTCTGGCAAAGGCTGCGTCGAGTTCTTCCCAGTCTGCATCATTCAACACCCTTTGCGCGACCGGGAGAATCACGGTTTCTTCCAGCCGCATGTGCTCCAGATAAAAATCAAGATAGTTTTTTGCCGCATGGTCAAACGCGGCGCGTCTTGAGTCACCCACTAGCTCCCAGGCCAACAACAAGTGCTGCAACTCACGCACCGCCGCCTCGCCACCCGCATGCTCCCGTTCCAGCCGAACAATCGTCTCCATAACCTCCGGCGCCATCCGGGCCACCAGGGGAAACAGCAGATTTGACTCTTTGGGATGATGCAGACGTTCGGGAAACTCGTCGATGTAGAACAGCATCGCCCGTAACACATCAAAGAAGTTTTCCGGCTCGTTACCGGGCCCGCGCTCGACCATCATGCCGAGCGAACGCAGCATCGCCGCCAGCGCGGCGTGTTCGTCGCGAATAATTCCAATACTTTCATGAGTCATGTTGCATATCCTCTTGGTAATTTATTTAGCGTACCCGGCCTTCTGCAGGTCGGCGACCACTTCACCGTTAATACGGTAGCTCTTACCCCGAAACAGGGCGATGGTTTTTCCGTCACGAGTGCGCACCGTGACGTCATAGACGCCGGTGCGCCCGGATAGCGACCGCTCAATGGCTTCGGCCTCCAGAACGTCATGTTCTCTGGCCGGAGCCAAAAAGTCGATATGACAGGCCGATGCCACCGAATTCTGGTTGTGACTGTTGCAAGCATAGGCAAAAGCACTATCAGCCAGAGTAAAGATGTAGCCGCCGTGACAGATATGGTGGCCATTGACCATGTCCGTCCGCACAGACATAGACATCATGGCGTAGCCAGGTTTGACACAGAGCACCCGCATAGCCAACGCTCGGGAGGCGTGATCGCGAGACCACATGGCAGCACAAACCTCTTCGGCCAGCGCCTGCGGATCAGGATGTTGTTCAATCATGGGAATTCTTTCCGGCAAAAAATATTTCAAGGGCATCAGATCAAGGCCACACGATAAAACGGCCTGGGGGCAATAACAATCTTCAGTTTATTTTGAAGCAAAGCTTTTGATGGGACAGCCTTGGTGCGTGACCCAGTTCGCCTTGACGGTGCAATGGCCGTCGACGTCCAGAGTGGCGCGCGCATTCGACCCCTCTGACAGGAGCGCGACACCAGCTTCAAGGTAGCCGAGCGGCCGGTGCGGTCACAGTTGTCCGTCAGCAAGACCTCCTTCGTAGCGAATGAATCCGTCCAGCCGGGAGGTGGGGCAGCATCCACGCCATTTTC
>JAZKCB010000325.1:0-6679 GCA_040388335.1 Pseudomonadota bacterium
CATAAGGGGTCGCGCCCTTGAGCTTCATCCAGTGCAGGGCTGCGCTGGTGTCAAGACCGCCTGAAAACGCGATGCCGACTTTCTGGCCGATGGGAAGGTGCTGGAGTATGGTTGCCATAAGTGTTTCCTGATGCTGTTCGCAGTAGCTATTAAAGGGCTTCCAGAAATTCGATTGTCGGGATGCAGGTCAAGGCGCACGGAACGCAGGACACCGGAATGCACTCAGGTGCATGAGGATTCCGAGTACCGCGCAACGCCGACATGCGCCCGGGAATTGGATTTATGGAAGGCCCTTTCAGCCGAAGTGGCAGATGTAGTGATAGCCGGCTGCGTCGTCAACCTTGATGTCGAACTTCGAATTGCCGGGAATGCTGAACTTCTCGCCAGCCGATGATTTGACCCAGGCATCGCTGCCGGTGAGTTTGTATTCGCAGCTGCCAGAGGTGCATTCCATGATTTCAGGGGCACCCGTGCTGAAGGTCAGCGTGGCGGGCAGGATCACGCCGACTGACTTTTTGCTGCCGTCGGCAAAGGTGATGCCGTGGCTGATGCATTTGCCGTCAAAGTAGACGCTGGCTTTGGTGGCGACGCTGATGTTGTCGATTTTTTCGGTGGTCATGGCTGGAGGGGGTGAAAAGTAAAGGGGGCTGGCCTGTACGTCGGAAGGCCGCAAAACCGTCGATTTTAGGGTACGGCAGCATACCCGCAGCATGCCGGGCTGAATCCATTGCCGGGCTTTCAGCGTATTGGGTTAATGCTGGACAATGATGTCCATGAAACCAGAAAGCCCGGATACCCAATTGATCGCGCTGATTGACCGTGTTGCGCTGGCCGACGAAGCGGCCCTGCGGGAGTTGTACGACATGACGTCGTCCAAGCTTTACGGTGTGGCGGTGCGGGTGGTGACGAATCGCGAATGGGCCGAGGACGTGCTGCAGGAGGCGTTCATCAACATCTGGCGCATTGCGGGTGACTACAAGGCTTCGCTGTCGCCGCCCATGGCGTGGATGGCGCTGGTGGTGCGCAGCCGGGGCCTGGACTTTTTGCGGCGCCGCACATCGGAGCGGGCGGACACCATGCAGGAGCTGGACGATGTGATTTCGGACACGGTGGCGGGCGATTCGCCCAACCCGATGGACGTGGCGCAGGCCAGCGAGCAGGCGTGGGCGCTGCACCAGTGCCTGAGCCAGCTGGAGAACAAGCAGCGCGAGGTGGTAAGCCTGGCGTATATGCGTGATTTGAGCCACGGCGAGCTGGCAGAGCAATTGAAGCTGCCGCTGGGGACCGTGAAGACATGGATACGGCGCGGGCTGGAGCAATTGCGTGGCTGTATGGCCAAACTGGCTTGATGCTGGTGAGTGTGGCGATTGTGATGAAAGATTTTTGTTTGTTCTGGTCGTCGAGGCCGGAAACTTCTGAAGAAGGCAATGTATGAATGTGACCCAAAACCCATCGCTGACCGAACAGCTTGCCGCCAGCTACGCGCTGGGTACGCTGCGCGGCGGTGCGCGCCGACGCTTTGAAGCGCTGGCGAGGGAGCACGCCACCGTGCGTGCTTCCGCGCTGATCTGGCAGGGTCGTCTGGCGTCTGTCGCCGAGCTGCAGCCGCAGGTCGCGCCCAGCCCCGCCGTCTGGAAGCGGATTGAAAACCTGGTCAGTGCCGAAAAAGAAGCCAAGGCCATGCAGGCTGCGCGTTCAAACGCTGCCGCAGCGTCGTCACAGGCGACTGGCTGGTGGGCCAGCCTGAGCCTGTGGCGCGGTGCCAGCTTTGCCGGTGCAGCTGTGGCCGTGCTGGCTGTCGTGGTCGGCGTGAACCTGAACAGCAGCAATGCCAGTCTGGGCGGACAGGTGGCCAGCCTGGGTGGGCAGGTGAAAGAGCTGTCGGCCAAGCTGTCGGCCACGCCTGAAATCCAGTACGTGGCTGTGCTGGCCGACGACAAGGCGGCGGCATCCATGCTGGTGACGTTTGACCCGAAAAACAACCGCATGGTGCTCAAGCGCGTCGGCGGCTTCCAGGAGCAGGCTGACAAGTCGCTGCAACTGTGGGCGATTCCGCAGAGCGGCGGGCCGAAATCGTTGGGCGTTCTGGGTACTGACCAGGTCATGCGCCTGCCTGCGACGGGCAATGACGTCAAGGCGGTGCCGGTGCTGGCCATCAGCCTGGAGCCCAAGGGCGGCGTGCCGGCTGGCAGTGGCCCGAGCGGGCCCGTGCTGTTCAAGGGCGCCCTGCTGGAAACCGCGATGTAATCAGCTTGGAAGTTGGACTGGAAAGGCGTTTTTTGCTGTATACGTTAAATTTTTGCCGTATACGTTAAAAATTGGTTTGAAGGCTCCAGCAGATGCTCAAAACGGCCCGAAAATGCCCAAAAAAGGTCATTTTTAGGCATTAAATATGCCTCCAAGCCAATAGATACGGGCGTGAGCAGCTATTAAAAAGATAGTAGATTGGGGTGAAGGTTGGGGGGCACAAAAATCCCCCAAAGCCTCAACGAAAACAAAAAAGGGTGCGACATGCACCCTTTTGCTTTTCAGGCCGTACCGTTTTAGCGCCAGTGGCGATAACCCCGGCTGTAGCCAAAGTTGAACGACAGGCCTACGGGCGGGTAGTAGGGCGCGTAATACGGCCGGCTGTAGTAGTAGGGCTGCGGGTAATACACGGGCGCGGCCTGGTAGATGACCGGTGCGGCGACTGCCGGCTGCACATAGGTGCCCTGCTGGATGTATCCGGCCTGCGGCGCGGGTTGCACATAACCCTGCGAGCCCTGCGGCTGGGAAGAAAAGCCGGGTTGCGGTGCCGAACTGATGGCGCCCACCGGCGTCACCTGCAGGCGCACGTACTGGCCGGGGTCGGTCGCCATCTGGGTGTTGTATTGCGTGCCCTGGTATTCATAGACCACGTTGTAGTGGCTGGCGCGATTTTCATAAAAGGTCTGGGTGTTGCACTGCTGCACGTTCTGCACCTGCGGGTTGCCGCCTTCGATGCGGTCGCCGACCATCGCCCCACCGACCAGACCGATCACGGTGGCCAGCGCCCGGCCGCCGCCGTTGCCAATCGCATTGCCAACGGCACCACCGGCCACGGCACCCAGAACGGCACCGCCGCCTGTGCGGGGGTTCTCAACCACCATGGGCTGGTTGTTGCAAACCTGGCGTGGCACGGCCACCTGCTGCACGACAGGCGTGCTGGAAATCACACGCGCCAGGATGTCGGCGGCAGATGCGTTGAACGACATCAGGCCGGCAAAAGCAGCGGTGGCGGTGGACAGAACAAATAATTTTTTCATGATGAAAACCTCTTTTCAGCGGGCTGAAAGCGGGAGCGGGGCATGGCCGGAACAGCGCTCCCAAGTCTAATGAGTCAGAGCGGGTTTGTTACATCAAGTTCAGGTAAACCACTGTAAAGCTCCTGGTGCAGGGCCTGCTTTACACGGCGAAGAGTCTTCCAGACCTGCTTAAACGCGTGCTTCCCAGGCCGTCGCGTCAAAGCCCACGGTGATGTCCTGGCCCCATTCCACCACGGGGCGCTTGATGACGCTGGGGTTGGCCACCATCAGCGCCTGCGCGCCTGCGGGGTCGGCGGCACCAGCCTGGGTGGCCGCATCCAGCTTGCGCCAGGTCGTGCCCTGGCGGTTCAGCAGCTTGTCCCAACCCACGGCCTTGCCCCAGGCGGGCAATTTGGCGGCGGGTACGCCCTGTTTTTTGAAGTCGTGGAATTCATAAGCCACGCCATGGTCGGTCAGCCAGGTGCGGGCTTTTTTGACGGTGTCGCAGTTGGGAATGCCGTAGAGGGTGATCATTCGGAAATTTTGCCATGAGCCCGGCCCCGTGGCGTGTGATGCCTTTGAGCTGCGGCGACAATGCGTGCCTCCATGCAAAACCTGACAACCCTTGACGACTGGCTGACTTACTGCGAGCAGCTGCACCCCAAAAGCATAGACATGGGCCTGGCCCGCGTGAAGGCCGTGGCCGACCGCATGGCCCTCAGGTTTGACTGCCCCGTCATCACGGTGGCCGGCACCAACGGCAAGGGCTCGACCTGCGCCATGCTGGAGGCGATCTTGCTGGAGGCCGGTTACCGCACCGGCGTCTTCACCTCGCCGCACCTGGTGCATTTTGAAGAACGTTGCCGGGTGCGCGGCGACATCGTCAGCGCGGCGCAACTCGTCACGTCGTTTGAAAAAGTAGAGGCGGCGCGCAAGACCGGCGACGAGATTTCGCTGACCTATTTTGAATTCACCACGCTGGCCATCCTGCACCTGCTGAAAGACGCCAACCTCGATGTGGTGGTACTGGAAGTGGGCCTGGGCGGCCGGCTCGACGCCGTCAACATCATCGACACCGACTGCGCCGTCATCACCAGCATTGACCTGGACCACACCGAGCTGCTGGGCAATACCCGCGAAGCGATTGGCCTTGAGAAGGCCGGCATCATGCGCGCGGGCAAACCGGCTGTCGTCAGCGACCCGGTGCCGCCGCAGAGCATCGTGGACCACGCTGCGGCAGTGGGCGCTGACCTGTGGCGCTTTGGCACCGATTTCAATTTCTCGGGCGACAAGCAGCAATGGGGCTGGGCCGGACGGGGCAGGCGCTACGCCGGCCTGGCGTATCCGGCGTTGCGCGGTGCCAACCAGCTCGTGAACGCCTCCGGGGTGCTGGCCGCCCTCACCGCGCTGCGTGACCGTATTCCTGTGACGGCGCAGGCCGTGCGCAACGGGCTGTCCATGGTCGAACTGCCGGGGCGCTTCCAGATCGTGCCGGGCCAGCCCACGCTGGTGCTGGACGTGGCGCACAACCCGCATTCGGTCGCTGCGCTGGCTGAAAACCTCGACGCCATGGGCTTTTATGGGTGTACACATGCGGTTTTTGGCGCCATGGCCGACAAGGACCTTGCCCCCATGCTGGGCCGGGTCGGACCGCTGATCGACAAGTGGTATTTCACCGATTTACCCACACCCCGGGCCGCGGCAGGTGAGGCCCTGCAGACTGCCTGGCAGGCCCAAAATACCCGCCCGGATGCCACGTCAAGCACCTTCAAAAGCCCTGAACTGGCCCTGCAGGCCGCGGTGGCTGCCGCAGACCCCGCTGATAGAATTGTGGTGTTCGGCTCCTTCTATACGGTGGGCGGCATTCTGAAAGACGGTGTACCCCGTCTTCACGCCAAGCACCTTGCAGGCTGAAGCCGCAGGAAGCACCCAAAGCACTTCAAAAAGCAGCCGCAGGTAGCCCGCCAGCCGACCCTCAACCGCCAAAAAAGCCCAAAAGCTTCAAAAGCCCGATCAAGCCCTTAAAGCCCATACGCACATGTCGTTTTTCAACTTTCGCCGGGCCGGCGCTTCATCCAGCGCCAACGCCGCAGCCAACGCGCAGCCGGAGAGCGTGGAAGTCATACGCAGGCGGGCCAAGCACCGGCTGATAGGCGCTGCCGTGTTGGTGCTGGCGGGCGTGGTGGGTTTCCCGCTGCTGTTTGACACCCAGCCGAGGCCGATTGCGGTCGATATCCCGATTGAAATTCCCGGCAAGAACACGGTCAAGCCGCTGGTTCTTCCGACAAAGGATGCAGCAGTTGCGCCTGCCGCGGTCGCCGAGGTCAAGCCGGCAAATCCTGTTGTACCGCCCGTGGCGCCGGTGCAGGAAAAGGTCGCCGCCGCTTCGAGTCTGACGCCAAAAGAAGAAATCATTTCTGACAAAAAGCCGGCTGCACCAGCAGTTGTGGCACCCGCCCCCGTCAAGGCCGAGGCCAAACCGGCACCGAAGGCGGAAGTCAAAGCCGAGGCCAGACCTGCGGCCAAACCCGCAGCGCCTGCCGACGATGGTGCACGCGCCAAGGCCCTGCTGGATGGCCAGCCTGCAGCAGCTTCTGCGCCGCCCGCCGCCGCTGAAGGTCGCATGGTGGTTCAGGTCGGCGCATTCGCCGATGTCACCAAGGCGCGCGAAGCACGGCTCAAACTTGAAAAGGCCGGGTTGAAAACCTATACCCAGGTCGCCGAAACCAAAGACGGCAAGCGCATACGTGTTCGTGTCGGGCCGTTTGCCACCAGGGCCGAAGCCGAGAAGGCCGCCAGCAAGATCAAGTCCCTTGATTTGCCGGCTTCCATCCTGACCTTGTAAGCACGGGTTTGCGTGGCTGCCGTCGACTGGATTTTGCTGGGCGTGCTGGTTTTTTCAATGGCGCTGGGTGCCTGGCGCGGCCTGGTGTACGAAGTGTTGTCGGTGCTGGGCTGGGCGGTGTCGTTTTACGCGGCGCAATGGTTCGCGCCGCAGGTGTCGGCGATGCTGCCCATCAAGTCTGCATCTGACCCGGTGCGTTATGCGGCGGCTTTTGTGATTGTTTTTATTGCCGCGATATTTGCGGCAGGTTTGCTGGCATTTTTGCTGAAGAAGCTGGTCGAGGCGATTGGCCTGCGGCCCGTGGACCGCACGCTGGGCGCGGCATTCGGCATAGTGCGCGGAATTATCTTGTTGCTGGCGGCGACTGTGGTCATGGACATGACCTCGCTCAAGAACAGCGACTGGTGGCAGGAATCAAAAGGCGCAGTGGCATTGACCGCTGCGCTCAAGGGGCTGAAGCCGGTCTTGCCGGAGCAGTTCGCAAAGTATTTGAATTAGCTTGAACAGGGTTACAACATGATCGGAACACCATGTGCGGAATAGTCGGCGTTGTCAGCAAGGCACCGGTCAA
>JAZKCB010000326.1:0-19747 GCA_040388335.1 Pseudomonadota bacterium
CCGTCCCCGGGGGAGGTGGCGGCATGGGGCTGGTGCCCGTCGAGGGTGCACCGGGTGCGGCACAGCCGGCCAGAATGGCCAGACATGCGAGCGTCGCGCTGATCAGGGGGGTCTTCAACAACATGGTTTTTCCGCGAGGTAAAACGCCACCATAACGTCTGAGCGCCGACAGCGCCCGCTTTTTTACGACTGGTTGCGACACGGCGCGCGGCGGCATCTGGAGCAGGATAAAAAAAAGCCACCTTGCGGTGGCTTTTTGTCTGGCGGAAACGGAGTCCGCTGCAAGGGTGTCCGATGCAATCCTAATGAGAACTATTTCTACAATAAAATCAACTAGTTATGAAATAACTCGTCCTAAATCGCTTTATCCGAATTGACCAAATCCGACTACAATTTGATAGTCGTTTCGATAGTCAAAGAAGATCAATGCTCAGGCAACTAGGAAAACTCACAGTCCTTCAAGTTACCAAACTCACCAAGCCAGGCTTGTATGGTGACGGTGGAGGATTGACACTGCAGATCACGCAAGCTGGGGTAAAGAGCTGGCTCTTCCGATTCATGCGTGAGGGCAAGGCCTACGGCATGGGGCTAGGCGCGACACACACCATCAGCTTGGCCGAGGCCCGTCAAAAGGCGCTGGAAGCACGTAAGCAACTGGCCGACGGACAAAATCCTTTAGTCCAGAAAAAACAGCGGCTTCTGGCCATCGCTCTGGAGCGCGCCAGGACGATGACGTTCGACCAGTGCGCCAAGGCCTACATTGAAGCGCACAAGGCCAGCTGGAAAAATGCCAAGCACATCGCCCAGTGGACCAGCACCTTAGAGACCTATGCCAGCCCCGTTTTTGGAGAGTTGCCGGTATCGGAGGTCGACACGGCGTTGATCGTCAAATGCTTGAGCCCCATTTGGCAGACCAAGGCGGAGACAGCGACCCGCTTACGTGGCCGCATTGAATCGGTATTGGGCTGGTCCACCACGAGTGGATACCGCACTGGAGAGAATCCCGCCCGCTGGAAAGGGCACCTGGAAAATCTCCTGGCCAACATCAGCAAATCGTCCCGGACGAAAAATCACCCATCCCTCGCCTGGCAACAAATCGCAGACTTCATGGCTGCCCTTAAAAAGCGAGGGGGCAACGCCTCCCGGGCTGTTGAATTGGCGATTCTCACGGCTTGCCGATCAGGTGAGGTCCGCGGTGCGCAATGGTCGGAATTTGACTTCAAGGCAAAGATGTGGACGATCCCGGCCGAGCGGATGAAAGCCCGCAAGGAGCATCAAGTGCCGCTATCCAAGGCAGCACTGGCCGTTCTCACCTCCATGCAGCAAAGTGAGGACTTCGTATTTGCTGGCACAAAGGGGCGACCTCTTTCGGATATGTCATTAACGGCGGTAATCCGACGCATGAACAGCGATGAGAAAAAGCCTATTTGGGTCGATTCTGCTGGTGAAGGCGTCACGGTCCACGGTTTTCGCGCCACATTCCGGATGTGGACTGCGGAGACGACCGCATATCCGCGCGAAGTCGCGGAGCATGCACTGGCCCATAAATTGCCAGATATGGTGGAGCGCGCCTATCAGCGTGGAACCCAGTTTGCTAAACGGCAGGCACTTATGGCCGAATGGGGGTCTTTTTGCACTTCCGGAAAAATCGCTGCCGTCAAGCCCGCTCGCCGCAAGACAGCGGTCAAAATACCACCGAAGAAGACCGCAACCCACTAATTTGTCAGTGCGCATACACACTCAAGGGATTCAGGATGACAGGACCGATTATTCGACTTCCGGCGGTGATCAGCCTAACGGGCCTATCGAAGTCAGCAATTTACGATCGAATGGACAAAAATTCTCCACGTTACGCGAAGGATTTTCCGAAATGCTTCAGCCTGGACGGAGGGGCCGTCGGGTGGTTCCTCTCAGATTTGGAGAAGTGGCAGCAGGGGCTCGCTGCCAAAGGCAGGAGTGGATCACCATCTAAAAAAGCCCGAGCCATTGACCGCCAAGTGCAGTCACCTGCCGCGTCAGCTGGGCCACAGAAGGCAGATCGAAAAGACTCAGGTGCATCCAACGCCAAAGCGCCTCTGCCGACTTACCAACGCTCCAAGTCTCGGAATTTGGCAGCCGCCATCGTCCAAGGTGGCCAAATCAATGACCGTCTTCGTTACCTCCTCGAGTTGAAAGCATGGACTCCTGCCATGGGTGCATTGCTGATCTCCGGCATTGACGCGCCACAGGACTGCACTGCGATTCCTAATCAAGGGACTGGATTGGATGGAAAACCGCTGCCACCAGGTGATAGCCGGTTTGCCGAAGCTAACCGCATTTTGCGGGAGTGGCGCGGCTGGCAGGAAGATGTTGGCGATCAGTCCACTGAGATCGAACCAGTTGCTTTTTTGAACTGGTGCCTGAGGGATGAAATCGACACCGAGTGGCTGCGACTATGCCTGGAGCTAATCGGTTTCACCGATGAGAAATCAGTTGATCTGACAGGCTCCCGATTCGCACTGTTAACAAATAGATAAAAAACCTTCCCTATTTCCATCATCGTCGGGTCGGGGGTGCAATTATCCCTGCGGCAGTTAGTCATCAGACGCAGTATCGTCCAATTCGTCCGAGTTTGGATCGAGGGCCCATATAAACGGACTGGCTTTGCCTGCTCCCTTTTGTTTAGCAGATGTGATTCCCAAAGCTTTTTTCGCTCTATTCAGAGCAGCTGGGGCTATGCCAAGCTTCCCTGCCTCTTTCAAGATATCAGGTTTAAGACGCGGGCCATCACGCAAAAATTCCGACAAAAATATCGCGGCCTTTTCCGGCGCACCTAACTTTTTAGCAGCGCTGGATTTTTCCGCACTGTTCAAAATGTCCTCCGCCCGTCCCTCCAGAACGTTATGCCATTTAATCTTGGACGTTATAACCGAAATCCCCGCGCCGTGCGCCTCTGCCTCCTCGATGCTGTATGCAAAACCACCGCCTCCTTTACCCAAATTAGTTACAGCGCGAACCAAAATGTGCGTGCTGCCATCCTCGTCTGGGCCTTCTTCAATTTGGGCGGTGATAAACAAAGACCGTGATACCTCCGTGACGGCAGCGCTTCCAGAAAAGCGAGTAATGGGATCACTGCCTTTTGAATTTTTCACCACGTGACCAATAAGCAATATCGCCACGTCTAAAGTTTTCGCCAGATCAAGAAGGTTTTCCAGTTTTCTTCTGACCTTGTTTTTATTTCGAGCATCACCATCGATGACGGAAGACCAGGGATCGACAATGATTAGGCTGACACCACCGAGGTTGTTTGCTGTATTACGAATGCGCTCATTATCTCCGGGATCAAATCTATAACTCCCGATATTTATACCAGGAGCGTCTGTTCCATCTATAAATTCAATACGCGCAAGGTCTGCTCCTGCGGCTATCAATCTCGGAATGATTGTTCTTTCAACATCGTCCTCGGAGCTCATTATCAAGACGCCGCTCGGCTCCTTGTTCAACTCTCCTAGCCAGGAAGCATAGTTTGCTCCATTCGATATCGCCGCCGCTATTGCACAATAAATAGTGCTCTTACCACTTGCCTTAGGGCCCGCCAGAGCGGTGAGCTCGCCTCTGGGCAGAAAGTCCGGTATGGCCCATCTTGTTTGCTTCATTGGCGTCGTAGACGCTCTCCGCGTCTTTAAACGCTGGGGAGGGCCCCAACTTCTTCCCGCGTACTTGTCCGGCTCGTTCATTTGTTTCTTTCGCCCAGTGTTATCACGCTCGAGATTTAAAGGAGCGACCTGTACCTGCCGATGGGCGATGCACGCTCCAGCAGTCTCCATGCCGTTCACGGCAATTCGGCCAGTTTCATCTGACAAATTGCCGCCCATCTCCGCCGACGAAACAAGGACAATCAACGCCTCCCACCCTCAGGTCAATCAACTCACTCAAAAATTTAATAGCGAATATGTGGCTGAGCCAAGTCAATTCGCAGCTTTTTTACTTATTAATGTTGATTGAGTTGATTGTACTGTACCCTGCAGTGAACCGAATACGCCTCGCCGTTGCAAGCTTGGTGGCCGCTCTCACGAAACCCAGGAGGCCCCATGCGAGCAGTGATACTTCGCGAGCAACAAGGGGAAGCGACCCACGAAAACCGAGGTGTTGGGGCTTATAAAGCGGCTAGGCTGGCAGTTGGAGGACGCCCCCTGCGAGGAACATCTGGATCAAGTGGCTTGGGCATCCAGCTTTTGCCAAAAGTTCTAAATGCCCTCTCAGTGCCCGCATCTTGCATGTAAAGGACACCACTCTTCTTGTGCAGATAAGTCGCCACCCGTTCAACCAGGTTCTTGCGATAACCCAGATCGTCCCGGTGGATCATTCCTATCCCCAAAATCCCTTCCAGCTCGAACCTTGCCTTGTCAAAGTTGCTTATGTAGCATCTGCCGTTGGCCTCGGTAATTTGACTCCAAAGATGCTGGATAGCCAAACCGATACCGATGTCGTCCTTCCTTACTGAGCCGTCGTAAAACGCGAGCAGGTGATAATGGTAGCCTGCCCCTTCATCGCCATACTCCAGGCTCCAGGCATAGCCGAGTAGGCCTTCAAATACTTCAGCATGATGCCTCCGATCACCCAATAGATGCTCTCGGTGCATCTGCGCATCATCCACGGAGATAAACTCGGCTACATGCTCCTGGTAGCCCAAATCCATCCGGAGAATGAGCAGCCTGGAATGGCGCTCAAAGAGGCGGTCGATTAATTGAATCAGTCCTTTCAGATTACGTCTGGTGCTGCCAAGCAAGCTTGGTGGAGTGCGGTCTTCGTAAGGATTAACGGGTCTTGAATTACCTAAAGTGTGGTGGCTTGGAGTCATGGATATTCCTCTTAATGGTTAAGGTAGACCCAATTACGTCAGGGTTTACAAATCATCCTCCAGGACAATCTTTTTTATCACGTCATGACTTGTTATGAGCCAAGACTGATGTCTTGGATTTATCCATGCGCATCCGTGATCTAGGCTTTCCCTTAATCAGGATCGAGTAGCTGAGCAAGAGATAAACTTGTATAAAGATAGAATATCTTCAAACCAATATTCATACGCGTCAATAGGTGACCGACACGCCAGAGATAGTCGCATGACAAGCCCGGCCATGCTGGAAATTTCAGTTTTTTGAATTTACAGGATTATGCAAATCCCACGATGGGCATAAAAGCGCTTCCGGAAGCATCTACTCTTCCGAAATCCTTTCTCGATGGCAATTGGTTGCCTCATCAATCACTAAATCTTTAAAATGAGAGAATAGAAAACTCCCATCTCCTGATTATTTATATGCCAACCATTGAAGAGTTACTTGCACAAAGAGCCGACCTAGACAAACAGATTGCCGAGATGAGGCAGGCCGAACGAAATCGAAACAAGGCGAAGGCCAAAGTCTTAGAGTTGATGAAGAAGTCGGGTCTCACCGAAAACGACTTTTTTGGTGAGAAACGGACGCCATCAATTCCCAAGGTGGCCAAACGGATCGAAAACAAATACCGCGACCCTGTTTCTGGCTCGACATGGTCAGGGCGCGGCAAAGCGCCCCTGTGGATCGCAGGTAAAGACCGGTCCCAATTTGCTATCTGAGAGGCTCTGCTTCCAGGATTTTTCAGGTGGCTGGGATTCGAACGCAGCGTCGCCCCACAAATGGGAATTCAATGTGGAGGCCGTCCTGTCGAGTACGAGATCCAGGGCGGCCTCACCATCAGTGGCACGATGTTCAGCTTGGACGCTGCGGTTCAATGCGTAGGGCTGCCATACACATTTGAGCAATTGGCAGAGCCTCACATCTGCACAAGCGGCTGAAACGAGTGCTCACCGAGTTCTCGTCGGCCCCCCGGCTTTTATCCGTGCTCAAGCGGAAATGACCAGGCGACAAAATTGAAAGCCTTGATCGAATTTGTCGGGCGGTCGAAAGCCTGATTCGAGCGATCACTTTCGCTGCGAAGCGGAAATTCTTAGTGAGAACTTGAATGGAGGCATCGGGACCTTAGCAGTCATCTGGTGGGTCGCTTAGGCCGATCACTTGATCAGCGGCAAGTCGGTCTTTGTCGGCTGCGAAATCGCCAAAACCGACCGGCCCGGGCTGACTGCCGCCAAGATCATCGTCATCGGCGTCCGTACCTTGGGCAGCGCCGAAAATTCAATAAAGCCATGACGCTGCTGGCCGACAAGCTGGGCGCCTCGCGCGCGACCGTGGACGCCGGTTACGCGCCTACGACTTGCAGGTCGGCCAGACCGGCAAGATCGTCGCACCGCAGCTCTACGTCGCTGCAGGTATCAGCGGCGCGATCCAGCATCTGGCCGGCACTAAGGACTCCAGGGTCATCATCCAATCAACAAGGACCCGGAAGCACCGATTTTCAGCGTAGCCGACTACGGCCTGGAGCCGACCTGTTTGTTGCGGCTGTGTCGGAGCTTGTGTCAGTCTAACGGCCGCCCCATCGGGTGAGCATCTGCGGCATTTGGTCTCCGAGCGAATGCACTACGCTCGCTTCGGGGCACGAGCGGACTACCGCAATCAGTCACGTTCATGTACACAAGGTCATCCACGTGCACACCATCACTCGGACCGAATGGGACCACTCGTTTTCGCGATCGGCTTAAGTGCTTGTACGACAGTACGACAATTTTATCAGAAGCAAGGTGTTGTAGCGACTCGCTTACGCGGCAATCCGAGAACTGTGGCTTCGCAATTTCGCTAGCGCGTACTATTTGAATGACTTTGGCTTCCCTCCAGCCCTCGCTGAAATCGTACTTGCCCTCGTACACGGTAGTGCACCCAGATAGAGCGAAAATCGAAAGACCGAAAACTGGAATCCATGTGCAATTCATGTTGGCTTCCTATGCATAGGCTGTCATGAACGACAAGCTTGTTTTTAATCAGCATGACTTAAGTGACTCGCTAGAGCGTCGGGCACCCCCGTCCGTCTCGCAACGAAGTTGCAGCCATCAGCGCTGTGTTCGCACGCCACCAGTTCACACTGAATCGTGGTGTGAAAGACCTCAAAGCGTTTTGCCACAAGAGCCTTGATGTTTTCAATAATCTGCGCGGGGACAACATCCGATCTGTGCACAACGTGGGCGGTCAAGCTGTTCTTGCCGCTGGTCAGCACCCATACATGCGGGTCGTGAACATCAGTGACACCTTCAACTCCATGCATGGCGGTCGTCACATCCTCTAGCGAGAGACCTTTAGGCGTGCCTTCCAGAAGAATATTCAGGCTCTCTTTCAATAAAATCCATGTCCGTGGGAGTACCCACAACCCAATACCAGCCGCAACCAAGGTATCGACCCAGGTCCAGCCGGTAAATCGAATCACTACCGCAGCAACAATCACGCCCAATGAGCCAAGCATGTCGCTCCATACCTCCAGGTAAACCCCCTTAATATTCAGGCTGCTGTCCTTGCCGGCACTGAGCAGACGCATGCTGATGAGATTGATGACGAGGCCTATGGTGGCTACCACCAACATGCCGGTGGTTTGTACATCACCCGGACTGCGAAAGCGTTGGTAGGCTTCGTACAGGATGTAAATGGCAACGCCAAACAGCAGCAGCGCGTTGAAGGCCGCAGCAAGAATTTCGAAACGGTGATAGCCGTAAGTGCGTCGGGCATCAGCGGGCCGCCTTGCAATGCGAACGGCGGCCAGCGCAATGGCCAGGGCTGCGGCATCGGTAAACATATGCGCGGCGTCAGCTAGAAGAGCCAGACTATTAAGTACGAAGCCGGCCGCCGCCTCTGCCGCCAGGAAAGTGGAAGTCAGAATCAGCGCTACCCAAAGAGTGGTTTCTTTTTTGCTCTCCGGTATGGCGTGTGAATGCACAGCACTCATTTTTTGCATTCCTTTTTCGATTGAGCCATAGTGGGACAGCTCCCCGCGTCGAAGAAAACACCGTCCAAATGGCAGGGTGCCGCAAGCTAGCACCCTGCGCAGTTTGACTCTTACTTCACTTCAAAGCGCGCCGTGGCCGGCGGCTTGCCCGCCAACGTCACTACCGCTATGCCTTTTGTGCCCTTGGCGACCTTGAAGGCTCCTTTGGCTTCAAGCTTGTCGCCGACCGGCGTCAGTTCCACTTCAGATTTTTCCGTGCCGTTGAGCAAGGTCACTTTGGCTTTGGCGCCGTCCAGCTTCACCGCGTTGCCGTGGTCGCTGATATGGATCTGCAATGTGTCGGGTTTGGCGACGATCTCGAAATCACCGGCTTTAGTCTCCACCACCACACCTCCGAATTTCGGATCGTGGCCGTGGGCCCCGGCGGCCAGGGCGACTGCACTGGAGAGAGCGAGGGAGGCGGCAAGGAATAGTCGGTTGAGTTTCATGGAAAACCTTTCAGTAAAGTTAAGGAGCGAGAGAGAAAAAGTCAAAACGATTCAGTTCCAGAATCGGCCACTAGCGCTTCAATCGGCTTGCGACCAAACATCGCGACCATCGCGGGTGTCAAAAACGAGTCCAGCAGGGTCGATGTGATCAGCCCCGAGAAAATCACCACCGCCACCGGGTGCAAAATCTCGGTGCCCGGCATGTCGGCTTCGAACAGCAGCGGCGCCAGCGCCAGTGCTGCCACTAGCGCTGTCATCAGTACAGGCGTGAGCCGCTCCTGTGAGCCGCGCAGCAGCATGGCGGTGTCAAAGTTTTCTCCTTCAAAGGCGCAGAGGTTGATGTAGTGCGATACCTTCAAAATGCCGTTGCGGATCGCGATGCCTGCCAAGGTGATGAAACCCACCAGCGCCGCCACCGACAGCGGCTGCCCCGACAACCACAAACCGACCACTGCGCCGACAAGCGCGAGCGGTATGTTGGCCATGATGATGGCGGCCAGTACACCAGATCTGTAGCGTGAGTAAAGAATCAAGAAGATCATCGCCACCGAGCCCAGCGACAGCAGTCCGATCAGGCGAGAGGCGTCTTCCTGCGCCTGAAACTGCCCGCCTATAGTGATGAAGTAGCCCTCGGGAAGGGCGGTGGCGGCAATCGCCGACCGCATCTCGCCCACCACGTCACTGAGCGCGCGGCCTTGGGTATTGGCCGAGAGTACGATGCGCCTGCGCCCATCATCGCGGCTGACCTGGTTCGGGCCGTCACCTTCTTCCACGCTAGCCAGCTGGCTCAGCGGCACGCGCCCACCGGGTGTGTCAATCATCAGGTTCCGCAGGCCTTCAATACCGCGGGAGGCTTCGGGCAGGCGCAGCACCAGGTTGAAGCGGCGGCTGCCTTCGACGATTTGCGTGACCTTTTCGCCGTCAATCAGCACCTGCAGCTCCTGCAGCAGCTTGGCCGGCGGCAATCCCAGGCCCAACGCGCGGTCATAGTCCACCTGGATTTTGATTTGCGGCGTAAGCACCTGCTTTTCGACCTCGAGATCCACCACCCCTTGGATGCCCGCAAGCTTTTGCCGCAGTGCCTCGGCCTGCGTGCGCAAGGTATCCAGGTCATCGCCAAAAATCTTGATGGCGATTTGTGAACGCACACCCGACAACATGTGGTCGATGCGGTGGCTGATCGGCTGGCCGATACCTATAGCCGCAGGCAACGTAGCAACGCGCTTGCGGATGTCGGCATAAATCTCTTCCATGCTGCGTTCGCTGCGCTTGAGCTTTAAGTCCAGCTCTGACACATGCACACCCTCGGCATGTTCATCGAGCTCGGCACGGCCTGAACGGCGACCCACATGTTCGACCTCGGGCACGCCGGCCAGGGCTTTTTCCGCAATCGTGCCGATGCGGGCTGACTCGGTTAGTGTGGTGCCGGGATTGAGACGCAGACCGACCAGCGCCACGCCTTCGTTGAAGGGCGGCAAAAAAGTCGTGGGGAAAAAAGGCACGGCCGCCATGGCCAGCAGGGCCGCCACCGCGCCAGCCAGCACCCAGGCACGCGGTGCCTGCAACACGCGGTTCAATGCACCGGCATAACGGGTCTTGACCCAGGTCTGCACCTTGGTATCGCCGTGTTCCAGCCCTTTGATCTTAGGCAGCAAGTAGTACGACATCACCGGTGTCAGCGTAACGGACACCACCATTGAAGCCAGCAGCGACACGATATAGGCAATCGCCAGCGGCTGCATCAGCCGCCCCTCAATTCCCGGTAAGAAGAACAGCGGCAGCAGCACCAGCACGATGATGACCGTGGCTATCAGGATGCCAGACCGCACTTCCAGGGTGGCTTTGGCAATCAGCTCCAGTGGCCCCAACCGCTGCCCAGGGTGAGCGGCGCGGTCCATCTTCAGGCGGCGCAGCACGTTCTCCACACCGACCACCGCATCGTCCACCAGGCCGCCGATGGCAATGGTCAGCCCGCCCAGCGTCATGGTGTTGATCGACAGGTCGAAGTAGCGAAACACCAGCACCGTGATCATCACTGACACCGGAATCGCCGTCAGCGAAATCAGCGTGGTGCGAATATTAAGTAAAAAGAAATAGAGCACCACAGCCACCACGGCAGATGCCGCGAGCAGCTTGCCGCGCAGGGTGTCCACCGAGGTCTCAATGAAGTTAGCCTGTCGCATGGTGACCTTGGGCTCGCCCATGCCTGGCGGCATGCCTTTTTTGAGCTCTTCAATGGCGGCTTCAACTTTTTCCGTCAGGGCCACCGTGTCGGCGTCCGGCTGCTTCTGGATGCCCAGAATCACGGCGGGCTGACCGTTCAGGCCGGCATCGCCGCGCTTAATGGCCGGCGCAAACGTGACCGTGGCGACCTGATTGAGTTGAATCGGCTTGCCGTTCTGAAAGGCGACCGGCAGGCGCTCCAGATCCTGCAGCCGCGTGGTGCGGCCGATGTTGCGGATCAGGTACTCGCGCGAGTTCAACTCAAGAAAGCCGCCGCTGGAGTTGCCCGAGAAACCCTTGAGCGCAGCTTCAATGCTTTCCAGATCAATCTTCAGCGCCGCCATGCGCGCGGTGTCAGGTTGCACCTGGTACTGGCGCACTTCGCCTCCAATCGGCACCACCTGTGCCACACCGGGCAGGGTAAGCAGGCGCGGGCGCATCACGAAATCGGCGTATTCGCGCACCGCCATCGGGCTGATTTTGCTGGTGTCAATCGGCAGTGCCAGCAGCATGATCTCGCCCATGACGGAGCTGATGGGCCCCATGCCGACGTGCTCCACCCCCTGCGGCAATTGTTCGCGCGCAAGCTGCAGGCGCTCGCCCACCATCTGGCGGGCGCGATAGATGTCAGTTTTCCAGTTGAAGGTGACGTAAACGAACGACAGGCCGACACTGGAGGTCGAACGAATACTTTCCACCCCTGGGATCCCGCCCATGGCGATTTCCAGCGGCGCGGTGATCAGTTGCTCGACTTCTTCAGGCGCCATGCCGCCGGCCTCCGCCTGCAGCGTCACCGTGGGTTTGTTCAGGTCTGGGAAGACATCGACCGGCATCTTTACCAGTGTCAGCGCACCGGTCAACAGCAACACCACCGACAGCACCACCACCATCAGGCGGTTGGCGAGCGAGGCGTGTATGAGTTTTTCAAACATGTCGTACGGCCCCGCTTCAGCGAACCTGGTTGACCAAGGGTGCACCTTGCGTCACCACTCGTTCACCCGATTTCAGGCCATCCACAATCGCGGCAGTACTGCCGTCCAGCGGCACTTGGCGAATGGTGCGAGGCTGGAAGACTTCGGCACCAGTGTGCAACCAAACCATGTCCTGGTTGCTGGCGTTTTTGACCACAGCACCCAGGGGAACAGCAACACCCTTGACTTGGCTTTTAGTTTGCACGGTTACCTTGACCGGCTGGTTGATCGAGAGGGGCAAAGTGTTTTTGCCCGGCAGAGTGCGAAAAATCAGCGGAATTGCACCTTCGCGCAGGCTGCTACCCGCGCCGACAAACTGCAGTGGCACGCTCGCGCCGGGCGCCGGGCTGGCGCTGGCCGATGCGATGTTGCTCGACAGAGCTGCGTCAAAAGCACTGGCCTCCACACTCATGCGCGAGGGATCGACAATTTCGAACAGCACTTCGCGCCCTTCGACCACCTGACCAGCCACCACGTTGGCGGCAGCAATCACGCCCGCTACGGGCGCCACCAGAGCCTCGATGGCCGACACGCTGCCCGCAACCGCTGCCGCACGTTGCTGAAGGCTGATCACGTCTGACTGTGCGGCTTCAATATCCTTTTTCGGTACTGTGCCTTCGAGCTGCTGCAAACGCTCCACGCGCCGGCGGGCGAGGTTCAGGCTGGCGTTGAGCTCGGCACTTTGCGCCTGCTGGTTGGCGCGGTCAATCGCGCTGCTGGAGGCGCGTACCACCGCGAGGACTTCGCCCTTGCGCACCACTTGCCCGAGTTGCGGCAGGCCACGCGGACCAGCCTCAATGCGCCCAGCCTGTGTCGGTTGCACCTTGCCACCGGCATTGCTGTCGAGTACCACCCTGCCCGTGAGTTCGACCGTGGTCGGCAAAGAGGCTTCCTGGGCGACCACGGTTCGCACACCGAGCTGGCGCTGGCTGGCCTTGGGCAAAAACACGCCGCCGTCGGCGAGGCGCCGTGGCGCGTTGCCGCCCGCAGTGGGGGCGGACTCGTCACCGTGGTCGTGGCCAGGCCCAGCCTGGGCGTCCAGGGCGGCAGTTGCGCCCAGGCCCAAGGCGCAGGCAGCAACCAACATGCCAGCCAAGCCTTTGAGGCGGCGGTTTCGCCATGCCGCAGCGGCGAGCGCCGCCAGCAGCAAAGCGGCGCCCGCGTAGGCCGCCCAACGCAGCCAGGGCCGCGTTGTGCCGGAATGATCGTCTTCGGCATGCGGGTCCGTGATGACCAGGTCCCCGGCCAGCAAGTCGGTGTCCGTGCCAGCGGCGACGACAAAGTTGACCGCCAGAGTGCCCGGCCGGCTCAGCAACTCATGTTTAAAGCTGTAGCTGCCGTCGGGCTGGGGCGTAGCGATTCCCTTGGCTGCACCGGCTTCTACTTCGACCTTCGCGTCGGTGACCGGTTCGTTGCTCGCGTAGCGGTCCAGGTAAATTTTCATCTCGCTGCTTTCGACCACGCCGACCAGCTCGAACAGGTCGGAGTGGCTGGAAATGCGCGGTGAGGTAACTGCGCCGGCCGCTGTTGGCGCTTCTGCGCCGTGGTCTCCCGCAGCCCATGCCGTGGCGAACAAACTTGACGCTATGAAAATAGTAGCTACCAGCGCCTGCTGGATATAGGCTAGAGGCTTGTTTGACTTGTAAATGAGGTTCATGGGAGCAATCCAAGAGCTTGGTTCAATTGAGAAATGGCGCGCTGCAGGCCCACACGGGCGCGCGCCAGAGATAGATCGGCTTCAAATTTTTCGCTGTCGGCCCGCAGACGGGTCGGGAGGTCGGACTCACCCAAGCGGTAAGCCTTGGCCACCAGGGCTTGCACCTCTTGCCCCAAGCGCGCGCGTTCGGCCATGCTGACCTGTGTGCGGCGGGCGGCG
Organism: Pseudomonadota bacterium; assembly: GCA_040388335.1. Lineage (GTDB taxonomy): Bacteria > Pseudomonadota > Gammaproteobacteria > Burkholderiales > Burkholderiaceae_C > Polaromonas. Next base: position 13,401 of record JAZKCB010000326.1, read on the forward strand.
TCGAGTTCGGCCAGTGCCGATGCCAGTTCGGTCTGTACCTGCCGCCGGGCAGCTTCCAGTTCGGCCAGAGCGGCATCGAGCTCTGCGCGAGCCGCAGCGATCCGCGGCGCATTGCGGTTGTCCGTGCCGAAGGGAATTTTTATCGCCAGACGCAAGCTGTTTTCGCTCGCGGCGCCAAACGCCGAGCGCTCCCGTGTGACGCCTACCCCAACAGACATCGGGTCGCGTTTGTCGGTTTCGCTCAGTTCGAGCGCTGCTTGTGCCGCCTGGACCCGCGACTGTGCGGCCTGTATGGCCGGATGGTCGGGGCCAATGACCGGATAGGCCGAGGGCGGCGGCTCGTCCAGCGAAGGCACTGCGGCCAGGCCGGTCAGGGCCGACCACTGGTTTTGCAGGCGAGCCAGGGCCTGCTGCGCTTGCTCCCTTCCGCTGGAAGCCTGTTGCACCAAGGACTGTGCCTGCAAGCCGTCCACACGCGCGCTTTCGCCGGCTTTTACGCGGCGCTCCACATCCTGCGCCAACGCCAGCGCTTCGCTGTGTTTGCTTTGGGCGAGGTCGCGTTCGGTACGCGCCACGGCTACGCTGGAGGCTGCTTCGCGCACTTCGGCGGCCAGCTTCAGCCGGGCCATCAGTTGCTGCGGCTCGAAACTCAGGCGCAGCGCGGCCAACTCACGCTGGGTGGCGCCGCGCACGCTGGGGCTCCAGATGGGCAGTTCAAGCTCGGCTTCGTATTCCCGCAAGCCGCCATTCTTGTTGAGGCGGTCGCTGCGTTGCGCCAGCACGGCACTGGGAGAGCCATTGATCCAGGACGAAGCCGCGCGTTCCCTGGCCTGCAATTGGGCGCGGCGGCTGTCCGCGCTGCGGGCCGCCGGGCTCAGGGCCCAAGCCGCGTCCAGTGCCTCGCGCAGGCTGGTGCCGCCCGCAGGTGCTGTGGCTTCGGCTAAAGATGGTAGAGGTCGCGGCGGCGCTGTCTGCGCACTGGCAAGCGTAAGGGCGGCCGGCAGCAACAACGATGCGCAGGCAAGCCGCGACAACCGGAAAGAGGAAAGATCAAGCAAGAGCGTTCTCCGAAGCAAATCAAGACTTCGGCGAACCTTTGCACTCAGGCCACTGGAAAAAGAAAGACTTTTGAAGCGCCCGTCAGGTCAAAGGTTCACCACCAATAGGGTGGTGGTGCTCCATTTGGGGCGTTCGATATTGTTGAGCTGCTCGCGGCTGGCCCAGAATGTCCGCGCCGGCAGCGCGGCGCCCACAACTGCCTCAGTGAAACGCGGGCTGGCCATGGCGAGCATGCCGGTCGCATGGCCGTGGCCGCAGTGACTCAAGCTACAGGTCTCGGAGCTACCGTGATCATGTTCCGCCTCGGAGCGTGCCTCAGTGCCATCCGCAACGACCAATTGAGCTTCTACGGCGTGGGCCGCAATGTGACCCAGTTCCTGCGCAGCATCGGCTGCCGCATGTGCATAGGCGCCGCCTGCCAGCAGCGCCAGCCAGACAATCAGGAAGTGACAGACAAGACGTTTCACGGACCGTATGCTAACAGCAGCGAAAGTCCCCGCGCTGCGCAAGGGATGAGGTCGGGTCGGAAATGGGCAGACATTGAATTTTTTCAAGAAGAGCAAGTAATGCATGATTGGAAACTCTCAAGTCACTTCAAGGTCAAGTGAAACTTGCGGCTTTACATTTATCAAGTATTGAGTTGTCAGTTGGCGATCCGCACGTTGAATCTGCGTAAGCCTTGGAATGTCCTATAACCTGAACTAAAAATGCTCCACCCTACGTCAGCAGTTAACCCATCGTCCGCATCCAGCCACGCGACTGTCGGACGGTCCGCGATCTGGTATAGCGTTGCGCTTGCCATTTTTCTCGCAGACCATGCAGTGAAATTTTGGGTGCATGAGTACACCCCTTATGCGTGGAGCCAGCCGGTTACAGGATTCTTTAATCTGGTGCATGTGTGGAATCAGGGCGCGGCGTTCAGCTTCCTTGCCGATGCCGGTGGTTGGCAAAGATTCTTTTTTCTTATTGTTGCTCTAATGGTTTCGGCCTGGCTGGTGTGGGTCTTGCGCAAGCCGCATAGCACGGTGGATGGCCTGGGCTACAGCCTCGTTCTCGGCGGCGCATTGGGCAATGGTCTTGACCGGGCGATGCGGGGCTATGTGGTCGATTTTCTGGACTTCCATTGGCAGGACTGGCACTGGCCAGCATTCAATATCGCGGATATTGGCATTGTCTGTGGCGCGTTGCTGCTGGTGGTGTCGGCGTTTAAAAGGTCCGGCCCGGATGCTTCGTGATGCGTCCGGCTGGGCTGTGCGGGATGGGCGCACTCAGTGAACCTCTTTTGGGCATGGCGATAGCGAATGGACGCAGCGACTGTGATAGTCCTCAGCTCAAATCCCGGCCTGAGACCTGCTAGATCCATCTAGAAGGTGTGCCGCAGATGCCTTTTCCCGCGCTTCGGTGATCATCTTCCTGATTTCCTGATCAGGCTCCATACGCTTGAACGCACTGACAGTGGCGCGGCCGATATTGCCGGACGGCAGCTTGCCTAACAGGTGTCCGACGGGCACCAAACTCAATCTGAAGAGCTGGCCGAAAATTTCAGGATAGTCCCGCGTAGAAAATGCAAAACGCAGCATCGCGCGATGGTTGTGCCAGTGAAGGGGAAAGTGATGCTGCCCGACAACATGCGCGGCCATGAGCCAGCGCCAGCGACATTCTTTGCCCTGCCCCCTGCTCTCATCGAACCCCTCCATCAGTCGCTTATAGAGCTGTTGGCTTTGAAGCCGACTATCGACTGATCGGTAAAGTGCGGGATCAATGGGCATGAGGTTGCACTTGTTTGGCGACCACGCCGCCGTCAATGGTGAAGGGGAGCGTTTTACTGCCTCGCAACAGCCTCAGGCCATTACCCACCACCAGCAAGCTGGCTCCCATGTCGGCAAACACGGCCATCCACATCGTGGCGGTACCAAAGACTGCGAGCACCAGAAATACGCTCTTGATGCCCAGGGCAAGCGTAATGTTCTGCCAGAGGATTGCGTGGGTGCGTTTGGACAAGCTCACTGTTTCCGCTACCCGCTGCAAATCGTCGTTCATGATGACTACATCGGCGGCTTCCATCGCTGTGTCTGTGCCCGCCGCACCCATTGCAAAACCGATATCAGCCTGCGCCAGCGCCGGCGCATCGTTGATGCCGTCGCCGGTCATCCCGGTAGCGCCATAGCGCTGTTGCATTTCCTTGATGGCGTCCAGTTTGGCCTCGGGGAGCATATCGCCACGCGCTTCATCAATTCCTGCCTCGGCGGCGATTGCTTTGGCTGTGGCGGTGTTGTCGCCGGTGAGTATCACCGAGGAAACACCCAGCGCCTTGAGGTCGGCGATGGCTTGACGGGACGTCTCGCGGATGGTGTCGGCCACCGCAAAGAAGGCGATAACGCGGCCCTCATCTGCCAGCAAACTCAAGGTCCGTCCCTGTTGTTCATGCTTGGCCAGTTCCGCTTCAAGGTCGCTACCGCACAGGCCACGCTCATGAATGAGGCGGTGGTTGCCCAGCACCAGGCGCTGACCATTGACGATCCCTTCCACGCCGCGGCCGGGCAGGGCCTGGAAATGTTCCACCGGCGGGCCTTCCACATCAAGACCGTTCACGATAGCTTTCGAGACAGGATGGTCGGAGCGTGATGCCAGGGCTGCCGTTAGTTGTTTGCTGGACACTTCGTCAGCATCGCCCCAAACACGCCAATCCACCAGCTTCGGTTTTCCCTCTGTGATCGTTCCCGTCTTGTCCAGCGCAACCACTTTCAACAAGCGTGCTTCTTCAAGATAGGTTCCTCCCTTGATCAGGATGCCCCGGCGAGCAGCCGCTGACAAGCCACTGACGACGGTGACGGGCGTGGAGATCACCAGTGCGCAGGGGCAGGCAATAACCAACAGCACCAGCGCTTTGTAGAGCGCATCCGTCCAGTTCAGTCCCATGAAAAGCGGTGTCAGCCCTGCCACGGCCACGGCAATGGCAAAGACCGCCGGGGTGTAGATCGCCGCAAAACGATCCACAAAGCGTTGTGTCGGTGCGCGAGTGCCCTGGGCCTGCTCGACGGCGTGAATGATGCGGGCTAGGGTCGTATCGCTGGAAGCCGCAGTAACGCGGAATTCAAGCTCACCGGTCTCATTGATGGTTGCGGCAAAGACAGGGTCTCCGGGTGCTTTGTCCACCGGAATGCTTTCACCCGTGATCGGGGCCTGATTGATCGCTCCGTTGCCTTTGGTCACGACGCCGTCGAGCGGCACGCGTTCACCGGGTTTGATACGAACGGTTGCGTTCATGGGCACTGACGCCACCGACGTTTGGACCCACGTGCCAGAGGGCGTCAGCATTAAAGCATTGTCCGGCGCCAAATCCAGCAACCCCTTGATCGCATTTCGCGCACGATCCACTGCCTTGGCTTCTATCAACTCGGCAATGGCATACAAGGCCATCACCATGGCGGCTTCTGGCCATTGACCAATCAGGAATGCCCCGGTCACAGCAACGGCCATCAGGGCATTGATGTTGAGCTTGCCACGAAGCAAGGATGCCATTCCTTTTTTATACGTATCTATGCCTGCCAGCCAGATGGCCAGGGCAGCCACAGCCATGCCGGCGATTTTCCAGGGTAATTCTTCCGGTGCAAAGAAAGAAATTGCTTCGGCGCCTGTTGCCAAAACCAAGGCCATGACCAAGCGAGATATGCCGCCCGCCAAGCCCCGCGTACCACTTGGATGCGCGTGGTCATGGTCCTGCGAATGCCCTGGCACATTAGTGGTGCCTGCTGATATAGGTTGAGGGTCGTAGCCCGCTTTGCGAATTGCGTCGAGTGCGAGCGGATAGGCTTTTTCGGCTGCGTCAATTCGGAGCGTGCGAGCACCGAGTTGAAATCCCAGTGATTGAATGTCCGCAATTGGTTCCAGAGCGCGCCGGATGTCCGCTTCTTCGGAACTGCAGTCCATCGTTGCAATACGGAAATATCGCCCCTCGGAGCCAGACAAAGGCGGTGGTGACAATGTATTTTCAGGAGGAGCGGAACTGCTGACTGCACAGCAAGCACTGGTTGATGAGGGGGATTTTTGGGTTGTCATGGGGATCATTGGAAACCCTCAAGTCACTTTAAGGTCAAGCGATGCCGCCATCAAGTCCATTTAAGGACCGGGGTTATCGAATCGGTGGGATGGACGCCGAAGCTTCGTGACCACCGTCAAAGTCGCTTTGGGAAGGAGAAGATCCTGAGCCCGCAGGCCACGGCCACCACCGCTATTGGCTATGCAGTGAGGGCGGCCTACTCCAATTGCGCTCTTTCAGGCTGCGCCGGACTATCAATATTTCGCTCGACAAGGTGAATGATTGACTTTCGCCTCAGACGCATCCCGTCTTACTGGTCGTAGATCTGTGAGGTTGCGGCCGTCTGAGCGTGTTGTAAAGTGCCAAAAAGAACAACGCCCTGTCGAGACTACCGCGTTTAAAGCCTTTTGACTACATGATGGGGAAGAGTTGAAAGTGAGCATGTGATCATGCCGACTGCTGCCCAACCAGTCCATCAAGGAGATTGATATGCCACACCAAGTTCATGCCGCCTGCATCGAGGCCTGTAACGCTTGCGCCATCGCCTGCAATCATTGCGCAGCCACATGCCTGCAGGAGCCCGATGTCAAGATGATGGCCCGGTGCATCGCACTGGACATGGATTGCGCGCAGATTTGTGCAGTCGCGGCTGCGGCTATGGCACGAGGCAGCGAAAACGCTAAAACAATCTGCAAAGCGTGTGCAGACGTTTGCCAAGCTTGCGGTGACGAGTGCGCCAAGCATGACATGAACCACTGTCAGGCCTGCGCCCGAGCATGCCAAGCATGCGCGCAAGAGTGCCGCAGCATGGCAACGATGGCTTAATCAATTTAATTACAAGGAACAAAAATCATGATTTCGAAATTCGCCCTTCTGAACACTTGCCGCCTTACCGCCGTGACCTTGGCAGTAGCATTAGTTTGGCCTCTGGCGCACGCCCAGTCATCTGGAGCGACTGGCGGAGCCATGTCAGGGATGCAAGGGAAACCTGCGGCCTCTGCTCCGATGCAAGGTGGCATGGACATGAAGGCAATGATGAAGGACAACAACGACAAGATGGTCGGGATGAAAATGAGCGGCAACGCCGACGCGGACTTCGCCATGATGATGCGGATGCACCATCAGGGCGCCATCGATATGGCGGAAGCTCAACTGCGCAGCGGCAAAGATCCTGAAATGCTCAAAATGGCCAAGAAAATCATTGCCGACCAGAAAAAAGAAATTGCCCAGTTTGATAAATACCTGGCAA
>JAZKCB010000327.1:0-6327 GCA_040388335.1 Pseudomonadota bacterium
AGGACATCACGATTCCCATCAGCAGCCTCAACGCAGGCCGCGTGCTGGCCAACGAACGACGCGCCATGCCCAGCCCTGCGACGGAAGTCCAGGCTGCTTAACGCAGTGTCTGGCGCTGGAGAGGTTCGCCACTAGGCTTTACCGGGTTCTGGAAGCTTCGCAATCACCTTGATTTCGAACCGGAAGCCATAGAGCCACGTCACACCCACACCTGTCAGTGTTGGGTGCGGCGCGTTGCCCCAATACTCCGGCAGAACTTTCCAGACCGTCTCGAACGCCGATTCGGGGTCCACGATGAAAACGGTCACGTCCATCACGTCGTCGAAGGTGCAACCTGCGGCCTTCAGGATCGCGTTCAGATTGTCAAACGCAAGGCGGACCTGCGCCTCCAGGTCCGGCTCTGGCGATCCGTCCTCACGGCTGCCTACCTGCCCCGACACGAACAGAAAGCCGTTGGACTTCACTGCCGGCGAATAACGGTTGCGCTCATAAAGCGCCTGGCGCCCGGGCGGAAAAACGACGTCACGCTTGGTCATCAATGTGCTCCTTCATGGGCCGTAGCCGGCCCGTGGTTAACGATGAACCAACTTTAGGAGGCCTCGCCTCCCGGATAAACAGGCAAGCCTGACCATCACTGTTCGTAGAATCCAAACAATCAACAACGCTGGGAGTTCCTATGGACCGTTTCGATGCCATGCAGGCCTTCGCCCGCGTGGTGGAAACCGGCAGCTTTACCAAGGCGGCCGCAACGCTGCACATGAGCAAAACCAGCGTGACCCAATTGGTGCAGCAATTGGAGGCGCGGCTGCGCGTGAGGCTGCTCAACCGCACCACACGCAAGGTCAACGTGACGGCCGATGGTGCCGCCTACTACGAGCGTGTGCTGCGCGTGCTGGCCGACGTGGATGATGCCGAGACCAGCCTGTCCAGCGCCTCAGCGTCGCCCCGGGGCCGGCTGCGGGTCGATGTGCCCAGCCCCTTGGCCCGCATGATCCTGATTCCTGCATTGCCGGCGTTTCATGCGCAGTACCCCGACATCCAGCTCGACATGGGTGTCAGCGACCGCATGGTGGACATCATCAGCGACAAGGTGGACTGCGTCGTGCGCGGCGGTGAACTCACCGACCTGTCGCTGATGGCCCGCCACGTGGGCGACCTGCAACTCGGGGTCTACGCTGCACCGAGCTACATCGCCCGTGCCGGCACACCCATGCACCCTCGAGAGCTGGAGGACACGCACCACCGCATCGTGGGCTTCCTGTGGGCGCGCACCGGCAAGGCGGTTCCGTACGCCATGCACTCAGGCGACGAAAGCGTCAAGGTGCAGGGGCGCTACGTGCTCTCGGTCGATGACGGCAATGCCTACCTCGCGGCCGGCCTCGCGGGCATGGGCGTGCTCTGGCTGCCGGACTACATGGCCAAGGCGCACCTGGCCAGCGGCGAGCTGGTGCCGCTGTTCGAAGGCTGGCGCTTAGACCCGATGCCGCTGTACATCGCGTTTCCGCCGAACCGGCATGTGAGCAGCAAGTTGCGGGTGTTTATTGAGTGGGTTGCGGAGTTGATGGGGGAACATGCTCTTATTACTCCTCTACGTCAGCCTCGGTAAGTCAGCGCCAACGCTCTTTGGACGCATGCCTTTCTAATATGAAAGAAGGAATTTCTGGCCTTGCCGCTGTCAGTCCATCCCTCTAAGCGCATACGCGCAGTAGAAAATACTTCACAAGGAAAAGTTGATGTCACGTCGTATTGAGCACTCCATAGAGAGGCTAACCACATCCGCCGAGCGAAACGGCGAGGTCGAAACTTCAAAATTCAGCAACGCTCAAAAGCGAGCCCTTACAGCTGCGATAGCAGGAGACAAGAGATTTAAGGTCTTGTATCTCATACCGCATTTGCCACAGGACTTGGAGAAAGCAAGTCTTTTCAATTGGTACACACCGGGCCTGCACTCGGCTGCCGACCTATTACTGCTTGCGTCAAAGTTACCTGCTGATGTAAGGGAGCCGTATTCGGCGCCCAGCACAGTGTTGCTTATGCGTATGACCAGAAACGTCTGGCCTAGCATATTACCGATTCAACTCGACTCTCTCGTGGACGCTATGAAAATCCTTGGGCACCTGTTTCAGGTAGTACTGACAAATGAGGCAGTTGTTGCTGAGGAGGTTGACCAGATTGTCAGCAGCTCGGCGCTACCGATTCTGCATGTTTCGACGATTCGCGGTAATGGTCGTGTTTCTGCGCATGAGTTCGATACCAAGGAGATGTGCAAGTACCTTTTGGGTGTGATTGCCGCACTTGTTAGGGAACCTGTCACTGCCGAAATCGGCAAATTATTGCGGCAGACTATTGGAAATGCCACGCAAGTGAAACCGCTTAAGCATCACCTCAAGCTGGGGCTTCACAACATAGTGCGACCAAATGAATACGCGTTGATGGCATTTGGTCGGAAGTTGACGAGGGAGAAGAGGATTAGCATGCCGTTCTTCCAGACTTCTCCCACGGAGCCCCAAGTGTACGTTGATCGGGTCTGTGAATCTGCGGATGCTGTTTTTGCGGAGCGCGAGCGGCTGCTGCAAGACCTACCAGAGATGCGCGATTACCGTTACGTGCTCGCAGTCTCTAGTATGTACTGGGGGCACTATGCGAAATGGCGAGAGAATGTTCAAGCAGCGCCAAAGAAAATGAGGTCGAGTCTGCGTGCTGTGTTTTCTGCGGCTATACAAGCGACAACATATTTTGACCTCGTTGAATTGGGGAAGGACCAAAAAAACGCCCCACTATTTTTGATGCTGGCGAGAGAACGAGCTGCCGATATGAATTCTTTCACTGCCGCCGTCACCTTAATCGCCACCGCGACTCTCGCACCAGTGCTTCGCCTCGAACCAAAGCTAAACCAGATTAGAGGTGAGGTTAGGCTTCTCGCGCATTGCGTTCGTGCCGGTGTTCATAACAGCTTCGCATGGAAGACATCGCGAATGGTTCTAGCACTGGGCAAGAAGATGAGGGCACTGATAAATCCCAGCTTTCTTGATCGTATCGATGCTCTCGAGAAGGAGGGATTTATTGAGGGCATGAAGCTCGTAAGTGACTTACCTCTTGAACTCCTTCCAGTCCGTGGGCTTCCACTTGCGATGCGATATGACTGTTCCAGAATTTCACCAATACCGGGAAACCTATTCGTGCACGCTTGCTCGATACCACCAGTTCAGCTAACGCTTGAATCATTTAAAGAGGTGTTGGTGCTACGTTCGTTTAAGGCTAATGACATGTTGAGCAGCATGTTTGAGGATGCGGTTAACACGATTAGTAACGAACAACAAATATTCAAGACGAAGTATAAGTTTGTGGACGTGCAAACGGTAGATGATGTGGTCTCCGGGTTGTCGAATTACCGAGGCGCGATGGTGATCTTCGACTGCCATGGGACTTTCGACAAAGAATTGGGGATGGGGAGCTTGGTGATAGGTGATGAGAAGCTGAGCTTCTGGAACCTTAAAGGAAAATGCTCTCTTCCACCAATCGTCATGTTTAGTGCTTGCGATACGCAGCCTTTCGATGGCGGACATAGTTCGGTCGCCACATCAGCTTTTTCTTTAGGGGCTGTAACGGTACTGGCGACGATGCTTCCAATTTATGGTAATCGAGCAGCAATGTTTAATGCACGCATGCTTTACCGCTTAGAAGCCTTCTTACCTGTCGTCCTGAAAAGCCGCCCCACTGTTTCCTGGCGTGAAATAGTTTCGGGCATGCTTCGGATGTCGCATGCAACGGAAATTATGGATGCATTGATGAAACACGCCGGACTCAAGCTGAGCCTGCAGCAATGGCGGCAGGCTCAGATGCGTGCCAACGTCACAATTAATTCAAATGACCCTCGCTGGTACGAAGAATTTTTGGCGACCTTGGCACAAGTTTCGAGTCAAACCGTTGAACAACTAATATTAGAAATATCGAGGAACGCAGGATTCACTGATGCCATGAAATACGTACAGCTCGGAAGCCCAGAAAATATTATTTTTAGGCGGACTGATTTATTTGAGCCAAATAGGTCTTAGCCCAAATCAACGGCACTTGCACCTTGATGTCAAAGCCCTTCGATAGGTTCAGAACGCACGGCGACAAGTCGCCTGAATGATTGATGCATGAATCCCTACGTTTTTGAGGAGAAGGCTCGTCTCTCGAAGCGACCGCTAATCCGTCCACCAACTCAAACGTCCCCAACTCCTGCGCCTTCCCATTCAGCAGCACATCCACCCGGTGCAGCCCCGCATGATGCTTGCGCGTGGTCATCTCAGCAGTGGACACCGTCTTGCTCAATCGCATCGTTTCTTTCGGCGCCAGGCTCAAGACCTTGAGCTTGAACACCTTGGCGCTGGTTTTGCCGCTGGCCTTGACGTAATGGATGCAGAAGTCCACCAGCACTTCCTGAGTTTTTCCGCTGGTGTTGGAAATATCAAACGCGATGTTGACCTTCTCGCCCATGGGCACACGCGCGGGCGCGATGCGGGCATTCGACACTTCGACCTTCGCGCTTTTGCCGAAGCCCAGCACCTCCAGCGCGCCGGCCTCGCCGCGTTTGACGGCTGAACGCAGCGCGTGCTGGACGATCCAGCGGCGTTCTTCGCTGGCCCCTTTGAGCCACTGCTTGGCGGTTTTGGCCAGCAGGTCCGGGTGGTCTTTGCCGATGTCGTTGAGGTTGTTGGCGACCGAGCGGCGCACGTACAGCGCGGGGTCGTCCTTGAGCAGTTCCAGCAGTTCCAGCACCGGCGCCGGGTTCTTCTGGAAGGCCGGCAGACGGGCGGCCCAGGGCAGGCGCGGGCGGCTGCCTTCGGACACCAGGCGGCGCACGTGTTCGCTCGGGTCGCTGGCCCATTGTTTGAAGCGCTTCAGCGTGGCGGCTTCGTGTTTCTGAAAAAAGGCGCGGATGCTGAACTCGGCGGTGAAGCGCTGCGTCAGCGCATGTTGCGCGCGCATGGACTCTTCGAAATGATCGAGCCCGAACTCGGCCACAAACATGGTGTGCGGCAGGTACAGGAAGGAACCCAAGGTCAGCCCCGCATCGCGCCCGTGCGGCTGGTCCAGCGAGGCCAGCAGGATGGCGACTGCCTTCGGATAGTCGGGCGGCAGATGCAGCTGCAGGGCGCGCGCGATGTGTTTGCCGCGTGGCATCAGGGCCAGGGCCTCATAACCCTTGAGCGCATCGGCGACAAACTTGCGCGATTCAAACGCCGGATGCACGGCCGTGATCATGCGCGCGATGGCTTTGGGCACATCCGCGCCGTACTGGTTGACGAGCGGCTCGGCCATGGGTTCAGTCCTCGAAAAAATGCACCAGCGCTTGCACCGTGTTGGCGGCCGCGCCGCGGTGCTGTGCCGAAAACTGCCGGCCGGCGGCCGCCGCGGCTTGCTGTGCGCTAGTCCGGCTCAGCATGGCGCGGGCGGCGCGCACGGCTTCGGCCATGTCGGAAACGCGGCGCGCGGCACCGGCGGCTTCGGCGAGTTCGGCGACTTCGGCAAAGTTGAAGGTGTGCGGGCCCATGATGACGGGGCAGCCGCAGGCGGCCGCCTCGATCAGGTTCTGCCCGCCCAGCGGTGCAAAGCTGCCGCCCAGCAGGGCCACGTCGCTCATGGCGTAATACAGCGCCATCTCGCCCAGCGAGTCGCCGAGCCAGACATCGGCCGCGGCCGGCGGTGCGCCGTTCCAGCCGGAGCGGCGCGACACCGTCAAGCCGTGTTTTTCAACCAGCGCCTGCACCTCGTCAAAACGCTGTGGGTGGCGCGGCACGATCAGCAGCTGGAAGTCGGCAGCCGGCACCGGCTCGCCATCCGCTCTCTTTTCAGGAGCAGGTTGCGCCCGTGTGGAAAGGGCCAGGGCCGTTATTTGCTTCAAAAAATCGTCTTCCTCGCCCTCGCGCGAGCTGGCCAGCATCAGCACCGGGCGGCCCAGTGCCTGGCGCCATTGCCGGCCCAGCGCATGCTGCGCAGCGTCGGGCGCGGCGTCGAACTTGAGGTTGCCGAACACGCCCTGCACGGGCGCGCCGAGCGCGCGCAGGCGTTCGGCGTCGTTGTCGCTCTGCGCGTACACCGCCGCCAGCGCCGCATAGGCCGGCCGCGACAGCCGTGCGATGCGCAGCGCCTGCTGCAGCGACTTGTCGGACAGGCGCGCGTTGACGAGCACCAGCGGCACGCCGCGCGCCTGCGCGCCGGCCACGGTGTTGGGCCAGACCTCGGTTTCCATCAGCAGGCCCAGGCGCGGCCGGAAGTGCGTGAAGAAGCGCGCCACGGCGGCCTGGCTGTCCCAGGGCTGCCAGACCTGCACGTCGCCCG
>JAZKCB010000328.1:0-6055 GCA_040388335.1 Pseudomonadota bacterium
CCCTGGTCGTACCGTTTGAAAACCTGAGAATGTCAGATGTCGAGGCCGTAGGCGGGAAAAACGCCAGCCTCGGCGAGATGATCTCGCAACTGCCCACCGGACCCAAGGGTGTGCGGGTGCCCACCGGATTCGCGACGACGGCCCATGCCTTCAGGGCCTTCCTGGCCCACGACGGTCTGGACAAGAAAATCAACGCAGTGCTGGACGCACTGAACACCGACGACGTGCGGGCGCTGGCCGAGGCCGGCGGCAAGATTCGCGCGCTGGTTGAGTCGCAACCTTTCCCGGCTGATCTTGAAAAAGCCGTGCGCGAAAGCTTCACCACATTGTGCGGCAACAACCCGCAAGCCAGCTTTGCCGTGCGTTCCTCCGCCACGGCTGAAGACCTGCCTGACGCATCGTTTGCCGGCCAGCAGGAAACCTTCCTCAATGTGGTCGGCATTGAAGACGTGCTGCACAAGATGAAAGAGGTGTTTGCCTCGCTCTACAACGACCGCGCCATCAGCTACCGCGTGCACCAGGGTTTTGCCCATGCCGACGTGGCCCTGTCGGCCGGCGTGCAGCGCATGGTGCGCAGCGACATCGGCGCGGCCGGCGTGATGTTCACCATCGACACCGAAAGCGGCTTCGAAGACGTGGTGTTCATCACCTCCAGCTACGGGCTGGGCGAAACCGTGGTGCAGGGCGCCGTCAACCCTGACGAGTTCTATGTGCACAAGCCCATCCTGAAAGCCGGCAAGCGCGCGGTCATCCGCCGCAACCTGGGCAGCAAGCTGCTGCAGATGGAGTTCAGCACGCCTGAAGATAAAAAAGCGAGTGGCAAGCTGGTCAAGACGACCGATGTGCCGACCGAGTTGCGCAACCGTTATTCACTGACCGATGACGACGTCGAGCAACTGGCCCGCTACGCCCTCATCATCGAAGAGCACTACGGCCGCCCCATGGACATCGAATGGGGCAAGGACGGCATTGACGGCGAGCTTTACATCCTGCAGGCGCGCCCTGAAACGGTGAAGAGCCAGTCCAAGGGCAAGGCCGAGCAGCGATACAAGCTCAAGGGCACGGGCACCGTGCTGGCAGAAGGCCGCGCGATTGGCCAGAAGATTGGCACCGGCCCGGTCCGCATCGTGCACGACATCAAGGACATGGACCAGGTGCAGGCCGGCGACATCCTGGTGACCGACATGACAGACCCGAACTGGGAGCCCGTCATGAAACGCGCCAGCGCCATCGTCACCAACCGCGGCGGCCGTACCTGCCATGCTGCCATCATTGCGCGTGAACTGGGCATTCCGGCGGTGGTCGGCTGCGGTGACGCGACCGAGACGCTGAAAGACGGCATGCTGGTCACCGTCAGTTGCGCCGAGGGCGACACCGGCAACATCTATGACGGCCTTCTTGAGACCGAAGTCACCGAAGTGCAGCGCGGCGAAATGCCGCCGGTCGACGTGAAGATCATGATGAACGTGGGCAACCCGCAACTCGCGTTCGACTTCTGCCAGATTCCGAACGAAGGTGTGGGCCTGGCCCGGCTTGAGTTCATCATCAACAACAACATCGGCGTGCACCCCAAGGCCATCCTCGACTACCCGAATGTCGATGCTGACCTGAAGAAGGCCGTTGAAAGCGTGGCGCGTGGTCATGCCTCACCACGTGCCTTCTACGTCGACAAGGTTGCGGAAGGCATTGCCACCATTGGCGCGGCCTTCTGGCCCAAGTCGGTCATCGTGCGTTTGTCGGACTTCAAGTCGAATGAATACCGAAAGCTGATCGGTGGTTCACGCTACGAGCCGGAAGAAGAAAACCCGATGCTGGGTTTCCGCGGTGCCGCACGTTACCTGAGTGCCGACTTTGCCGAAGCGTTTGCGATGGAGTGCGAAGCGCTCAAGCGCGTGCGCAACGACATGGGCCTGACCAATGTTGAAGTCATGGTGCCTTTCGTGCGCACGCTGGGCCAAGCCAAAGCTGTGACCGAATTGCTCGCGCAGCACGGCCTCAAACGTGGCCAGGACGGTCTGCGCATCATCATGATGTGCGAGATCCCGAGCAACGCCGTGCTGGCCGAGCGCTTCCTTGAATACTTCGACGGTTTCTCGATCGGCTCGAACGACCTGACGCAGCTCACGCTGGGTCTTGACCGTGACTCCGGCCTTGAAATTCTGGCAAAAGACTTCGACGAGCGCGACCCGGCCGTGCAAGCCCTCTTGAGCATGGCGATCACCGCCTGTAAAAAGCAGGGCAAGTACGTCGGCATCTGCGGTCAGGGCCCCAGCGACCATCCCGACTTTGCGATCTGGCTGAAAGAGCAGGGCATTGGCTCGATCTCGCTGAACCCGGATACGGTGATTGATACCTGGAAGCGCCTGGCAAGCTAGGCGATTCACGCCTTCTACCCGAGGGAAAACCCCGGGAGCTTTGGGCCTTGTGCCAGAGCCAATCTGCAAGCCCTCCGATGACAATCGGGAGGCTTTCTTTTTTTTACCCATGCTCACCGTCGTTGTCCTCATCAAACTGATTGCAGAAATCGCCTTGTTCGCCCTCGTGGCGCAAGCGGTGGTCGGTGTGATGGCGGGTGCGGGCCGGGCGAACAACCCGGTGTATCGGCTGCTGCAGCTCATTGGCCTACCCTGGGTTCGCGCCGCACGCCGGGTGTCACCGCGTGTGGTGCTTGATCGCCATGTGCCCTTTGTCGCCTTTTTTGGCTTGCTGGTCTTGTGGTGCGCTGCCGTTGTCGTCAAGGTCAGCATTTGCCTGCAGATCGGTGTGGCCCTGTGCAAATGAGCAGGGCCGTGCGTTACGCATGTCTCAAACTCAAGGCGCGAACGCTGCTGGTACTTGTGCAGCCCAAAGCGGCATTGCGTACCTTTGAAAGCATGCTGCGCATCAGGCCGCATGATGCGTATGCGTTTGCCAGTTGCGGGCATTTGTATGCGGCACAAAACAGGCTGCCCGAGGCCATCACCTGCCTGCAAGGATGTGTTAAAGCTTTGCCGCAGGCCGCTGCAGGCTGGTTCAATCTCGGCTATCTGCTGCAACAGGCTGGTGAGCACGCCGAAGCAGAAACTGCATTCAGAAAAGCCGTGGCGCTTGATGATCGGCTGGACCGCGCCTGGTACGGACTGGGGCTTGCGCTCATGCACGCGCAGCAGTTTGACGAGGCGGTGGTTGCGCTCAAAAAGGCAACCATGTTGCAGCCCATGAGCCCACACGCCTGGTATCGCCTTGCAGAAGCGTGGGCGGCCTTGGGCAGGGGTGATGAGGTGCGCAAGGTTCTTCTGCACCTCAGTCAGTTTGAGCCAAAAGTCGCTGCGCAGCTGGAGCGACAGACGCTTGCCCGGATTCCCACAACCGTGGTGCCGCATGCCACACCCTGAGACCACCGCCAGCCACCGCAGTTACTGGCGCAAGAACCGCATCGTCATTGCAGTGCTGCTGGCGATCTGGTTTTTGGTGACCTTTGGGGTGAGCTACTTTGCGCGTGCATTGAGTTTTACCTTTTTCGGCTGGCCTTTCAGCTTCTGGATGGGCGCGCAGGGCGCCTTGCTGGTGTACTGCCTGCTGATCGGGTTTTATGCCTGGTACATGAACCGCCTCGACATCGAACACGGCGTTGAAGAAGAGGAAGACTGATGGCTGGCTTTTTCGGTACGCGCGATGGCATCAAGCTGTCGGCCCCCCAGTTCCGGGCGCAGCTCAAACGCGTCTATGGCTGGTACACCGCAGGGTTCATCCTGTTTGTACTGGCATTGGCTGTGGCCGAGCGCATGGGCCTGCCACGCCTGTGGATAGGCTTTACCTTTCTGATGGCCACGATTGGCCTGTACGCCGGCATTGGCGTCATGAGCCGTACGACAGAGGCCTCCGAGTATTACGTCGCGGGTCGCCGCGTTCCTGCCTTTTACAACGGCATGGCCACGGGCGCCGACTGGATGTCGGCCGCGTCGTTTATCGGCCTGGCCGGCACGCTGTACCTCACGGGCTACAGCGGCCTGGCCTTCATCATGGGCTGGACGGGCGGTTACTGCCTGGTGGCGTTGGTGCTGGCGCCTTACCTGCGCAAGTTCGGTCAGTACACGATTCCGGATTTTCTGGGTGAGCGTTATGACGGCCACTTGCCCCGCCTGATCGGCCTGGGTGCGGCCATTCTCTGTTCGTTCACCTACCTGGTTGCGCAGATTTACGGCGTGGGGCTGATCACCTCTTACCTCACGGGCATTGCGTTCGAGCTGGGGATTTTTCTGGGACTTGGCGGGATTCTGGTGTGCTCCTTTTTGGGCGGCATGCGCGCCGTCACCTGGACGCAGGTCGCGCAGTACATCATTCTTGTCGTCGCGTACCTGATCCCCGTGGTGTGGTTGTCGGTCAAGCAGACCCATGTGCCGGTGCCGCAATTGATCTATGGTTTCCAGCTTGAAAAAGTCACCGCAAAAGAAAAAGAACTCACGCTCGACCCCAACGAGCAGCAGGTGAGGGCGCTGTTCCAGCAGCGTTCGGAAGCCCTTGCTGAAAAGTTGAAGCACCCCACGCAGTCCCTGGCAGAAGACAAGGCGGCCGCCGTTCGCAAGATGGATGAACTCAAGGGCGGCAACGCCTCGGTAGCAGCCATCTCGACGGCCGGCAAACTCATGGCCAACATGCCCAAGGACGAGGCTGCTGCCGTCAAGGCCTGGACAGAGGCCAAAGCCATTGCCGACATCAAGACACTGCCGCTCAACGGCATGCCGCCGCATGCAAAACAGTTTTCGGGTGAGCCAGACGGCACGCCCAAAGAGCAGGCGCTTTACGACACCTCGCGCCGCAACTTCCTCGCGCTGGTCTTCTGCCTCATGGTCGGCACTGCGGCCTTGCCCCATATATTGATGCGCTACTACACCGTACCCAGCGTGCGGCAGGCGCGACAGTCCGTCACCTGGTCACTGTTTTTCATCGTGCTGCTGTACTTCACCGCGCCAGCGCTGGCCGTGCTGGTCAAGTACGAGGTGTTCACCAATCTGGTCGGCATGCCCTTCGACCAGTTGCCGGCCTGGGTCAATTCCTGGAGCCGCGTCGACCCGGCGCTGCTGTCGGTGATCGACATCAACAAGGACAACATCCTGCAGCTCAACGAGCTCACCATCAGCGGCGACATCATCGTGCTGCTCACGCCCGAACTGTCGGGCCTGCCCTATGTGGTGTCGGGGCTGGTGGCTGCGGGCGGGCTGGCTGCCGCGCTGTCAACCGCCGATGGCCTGCTGCTCACAATTTCAAACGCGTTGGGCCACGATCTCTATTACAAGATGATTGACCCGAACGCCTCGACGGTGAGCCGGGTCACGGTATCGAAAATCCTGCTGCTTATCGTCGCTTTGCTGGCCGCCTACGTGGCGGCCCAAAAGCCGGCCGACATCCTTTTTCTGGTGTCGGCCGCGTTTTCATTCGCAGCAGCCTCTTTCTTCCCCGCGCTCAGCCTCGGCATTTTCTGGAAACGCGCCACAGGCATCGCCGCCGCCTTGGGCATGATGTCGGGTTTGGGTATTACTTTCTACTACATGCTCGTGAACCAGCCATGGCTGCGCTCCACCTTCGGAATTACCCGTCCCGTCGAGCTCTGGTGGGGCATAGACCCCATTTCAGCAGGCGTTTTCGGCGTGCCCGTGGGCTTTGCCGTGATCATCGTCGTCAGCCTGATCACCCCCAAACCCGGCCAAAAGTCGCAGGACCTGGTCGAGTACATAAGGTATCCCGATCTAAAGTCTCTTTAAGCACCACGATCCCCGCTGCTATCCGAGCGAGGCATCTGGGGTTCTAACCGCAGCGGTGTCTTCGCCAGCAGAGCTGCGGAACTGGCTTTGCCAGGCCGCAGGCGAACGGCCCCCTTGGGGGGCAGGGAATTACGCGAAGCGAACGACCGTGGGGGCTCAGCTTTTGCCGTGGAACCGGCTCCGCCGGGCCACAGGCGGGCGGCCCCCTCGGGGGGCAGGGCGCTGCACGCAGTGAGCAACCGTGGGGGTGCTATACTCGTGGGCTTCGCCTTGCTGCACCCTACCCGACGCTGGGGCAGCTCAATCAACCCAAA
>JAZKCB010000329.1:0-7177 GCA_040388335.1 Pseudomonadota bacterium
ATAGCCGCGCATGACGTTCCAGCCGCGCACCTGGATCTCGCCATGCTCACCGGCGGCACGCGGCGCATCGGTGTCAGGGTCAGCCAGCCGCACTTCTGTGCCGGGGTGCGGAAAGCCGAAACCTGCAATGCGGATTTCGATGGGGTCGTCCCAGGACGACAGCAACACATTGGGCGCGGCTTCGGACTGGCCGTAGGCGTTGCACAGGCCGGGCACCCGCATGCGTTTGTAGATCTGCTCCATCACCTCGGGCCCTGCAGCGGCCCAGCCACCGCGCAGGTGCAGCTTGTCTGCGTCAAAGCCCGGGTCACCCATCAGCATCAAGAAGATGGTGTCGTTGCCGGAGATCAAACTGCAGCGTTCGCGGTCAAGAATGGCCAGGTTTTCAGCCACATCAAATTTGGGCAGCGACAACAGGCAGCAGCCGGTGCTGACACTGACCAGCACCGACAGCGTGCTGCCGGCAACATGAAAAAAGGGCCGGATGCTGAAGTAGCGGTCGTCAGCGCGCACACCCATGCGGCTTGCTGCGGCCTGCGCATCGCGCAGCATGTTGGCATGGCTGAGCATGACGCCCTTGGGGAAGGACGTGGTGCCCGAGGTGTACTGGATCAGCAGCACATCGTCAGACGTGACGGCCTGCGCCAGGGCATCAAGTTCATCTGCCGCAACGCCCTCGCCTGCCGCGATGAAATCTGCATACGCGGTAGCGCCTGCGGGCAGGTCACCCTTGCCCAGCATCACGGCTTGGGTGAGCCGTGGCAACCTGGTGCCCGGCAGCGCGGTGGCCACGGCGGGTTCGGCGCTTTGCAGCAGCGTCCGAAAATCAATGCCCAGAAATTCATCGGCAAAAACAAGCACGCGCACATCTGCCTGCTTCAGGCAAAACCGCAGCTCGTCGGTCTTGAAGCGGGTGTTCACCGGCACAGTGACGGCACCTATGCTGGCAATGCCCAGAAAGGTCTGTATCCACGCGCCGCTGTTGCCGAGCAGAATGCCCACATGGTCACCCTTGCGCACGCCCGCTGCGTGCAGTGCGGCGGCGGTGCGACGCGCGCCCTCTTGCATGTCACGCCACGTCATGCGTTCGCCGGGGCCCACATAGGCCTCTTGCGCGCCATACAGGCTGGTTGTGTGCTGCAGCGTCGCGGCGATGGTGACCGGATCAAGCCGCATTCTTCGCCCCTGTTTTGCTGTCGCTGCCAAACTTTGCGATGGCGCCTTTCCAGTCGCTGTGGCGCAGGTTCTCCTGAATGGCCAGCAACTCGACGGCCATGGCACCCTGGCGCGTGGTCTCCAGGCCGGTGTCGATGCTGTGCTTTGTCAGGCGCACCGTCAGCGGGTTGTTTTTGGCGATGGCCACGGCCATGGCGTTGGCCTCAATGTCAAGCTGGTCGGCTGCATAAACATGGTTGACCAGGCCGAGGGACTTTGCTTCCTCAGCATCCAGCACGCGACCGGTGTAAAGGAGTTCCTTGGCCATGCGCGCACCCACGATGCGTGGCAGGCGCTGTGTGGCGCCCACCGTGCCCCAGCCCACTTCGGGGTATTTGAAGGCGGCCTGCGGGCCGGCCAGCACGAAGTCGCAGGATGCGGCAATCTCACCGCCCGAGCCGTAGGCCGCACCCTGCACCACGGCAATCACGGGGATGGCCATGGCTTCAAGTGCGGCATAGGCGGTGAAGCCTTCAACACGCCGTGCCACCATGTCCGCAGTCGTCATGTCCTGGCGCTCTTTAAGGTCAGCCCCGGCACAAAAAACGCTGCCGGTGGACTTGACCAGCATCACCCGTACATCCGCATCAGCAGCGGCGCGCTCGCACGCGGCAACGATGTCGCGGCACATCTGCAGGTTGAGCGCATTGCGGCTGTCGGGGCGGTTCAGCGTCAGGGTGGCAACATGATCTGCTGCGGTGTAGGTGATGGTTTTGTAATCTGCAGTCATGGGGGTTCAGCCAGCCTTCTCGGTAAGTCTTGTCAGTCGGTCAGTTTCATGCCGGTGCCCTTGATGAGCTCAAGCATGGTCTTTGCATCTTCCTGCACAAAAGCCTGTGTCTGTGCGCGGCTGAAGTTGTAGATTTCAGCACTCTGCTGGGCAGCGGTGTTAACGAACTCGGGGCTGGCCAGCACGGCCTTCAGTGCGACCGTCAGGCGGTCCAGCACAGGTGCCGGGGTTTTGGCTGGTGCGGCCAGGCTGTACCAGCTGCCCGAAATGAAGTTGGGCAGGCCGGCTTCGGCAAATGTCGGCACATCCGGGAACGCGGCGGAGCGCTTGCTGCCGCCATAGGCCAGTGCGCGCAGGCGATTGGCCTTGACGAAGGCCTGCACGCCCGAAATATTCAGCATGCCCACAGGCACCATGCCGGCCACCATGTCGGTGGCTGCAGGCGCCGCACCGCGATAGGGAATGTGCAGCAGGAAGGTGCCGGTCCTGTACTTGAACATCTCCATGCCGATGTGCGGCGAGCTTCCCAGGCCGGCCGAGACGTAACTCAATTTGCCCGGCTGGCTTTTGGCCAGCGCGATGAATTCCTTCAGGTTGTTGGCCTTGATGCCAGGGTGCACGGTGAGCATATTGGGCACGTTGGCGACGATGCCGATGAAGTCGAAGTCCTTGATGCCGTCATAAGGCACCGACGTCGCCGCCGGTGTGACGACGTGCGCAGCAGAGGTGCCAAAGAGCAGCGTGTAGCCATCGGCAGGCGCCTTGGCGACAAAGGCTGCCCCGATGGACGCGCCGCCACCAGCCTTGTTCTCGACGATGACCGGCTG
This sequence comes from Pseudomonadota bacterium, assembly GCA_040388335.1. Classification (GTDB taxonomy): domain Bacteria; phylum Pseudomonadota; class Gammaproteobacteria; order Burkholderiales; family Burkholderiaceae_C; genus Polaromonas. The sequence continues at coordinate 2,773 of JAZKCB010000329.1, forward strand.
GCCGAGCTGTTCGCCCATACCCTTGGCCAGCACGCGCGCCAGCTGGTCGGCAGGCCCGCCCACGGCGTAGGGGTTGACGATGGTGATGGTCTTGTTGGGGAAGGCCTGCGCCTGCGCGGTACTGATTGAAGCGAAGGACATCGCGGCAAGCGATGACATGGCGATGAGGGTCTTGAGGGGTTTCATGTTGTCTCCTTGTATTTTAAAAAATGGGGCGTGATCAGATGGCGCGCTGGCTGCGCAAGGCCGCTACCTGGCCGGCGTCCAGCCCGAGCCGGTCTTCGAGGATGGCATCGGTGTGTTCACCCAGCAGCGGCGGCCTGTCCATGACCGGGTCATCAAAACCGTTGAAGCGAAACGGCACCCGCAGGCCCTTGAAGCGGCCAATCAGCGGGTGGTCGTAGTCGCCCACCATGCCGCGCGCCGTGACGTGCGGGTCGGCCAGTACTTCGTCCACATTCAGGATGGGGCCGGCCGGCACACCGACCGCATCGCAGCGGCGGCAGACTTCCTCGCGACTCAGGCATGCGATGGCTTTTGACAGACCCGCCATGACTTCTTCACGGCGCGCCACGCGGTCGGCATTTTTGACCAGCGACGGGTCGGTGGCCCAGGCTTCAAGCCCGAGCAGGTTGCAAAGCAGCGCCCAGTGCTGGTCGGCACCGGTGATCTGCACCCACTTGCCGTCGCTGCAGACAAAAGCTGCCGAAGGAATGCGGCCCGGGTGTTCGGTACCCATGCGCCGCGGCACTTCGCCCAGCGTAAAAAACCGCGCTGCCGCCAGTGACAGCAGACCGACCTGGCCGTCGAGCATCGAGAAATCCACATGGCAGCCGGCATCGGTTTTCTGCCGGCCTATGAGTGTCGACAAGATTCCGATGGCAACCCACAGGCCCGACGTGAGGTCGGCCATCGGCAGACCGGGCTTGACCGGACCCCCGCCGCGCTCGCCGGTCAGACTCATCAGGCCGCCCATGGCCTGGAAGATGGTGTCGTAACCCTTTCGGCCTGCATAGGGGCCGTCCAGGCCAAAGCCGGTGCAGGACACATAGACCAGACGCGGGTAAAGCACGGCCAGGGTGTCGTAATCAAGGCCGTATTTTTTGAGCGTGCCGACCGGAAAGTTCTCAAGCACCACATCGGCCGACGCAGCCAGCTTGCGGATCACATCCTGGCCCTCGGGCGAGCGCAGGTTGACGGTGATCGACTGCTTGCTGCGGTTAAACGCCAGGTAGTACGCCGATACGTCGCCCTCTTTGCCGTGCACGACGGGTTCGTAGCTGCGCGTTTCGTCACCGCTGCCGGGTTGCTCGACCTTGATGACGGTAGCGCCCAGCTCGGCGAGGATCATGCTGGCAAACGGGCATGCGAGCACCCGCGAGAGATCCAGAATGGTGATGCCTTCAAGCGGCCGCATTATTTGGCCACCTCGGGCTTTGCGGGCTTTTTGAAGCCGCGCATCATGACGTTGGCATCGCGCCCCACATCCAGCGCCTGACCCAGCGTCAAATCGGCCACGCGGTGAAAAGTGCGTTTGGTCGTGGCCATGGCCATCGGGCTCCAGCCGGCCAGGCGTTCGGCAATCTTCAATGCCTCGTCAAGCACCTCACCATCGGGTGCAACGCGGTTGCACAGGCCGAGTTCAAGCGCACGCGCACCGGCGATGGGGTCGGCCATGGCGACCAGCTCGAAAGCCTGCTTTCTACCCAGCTGTCGCACCAGGTTGGCCAGCACCACCGCGGCGACGATGCCGTGTTTGAGCTCAGGGTAACCGAAGCGCACGGTGTCGGCCATGACCACCATGTCGCAGGCAATCGCCAGGCCCGCGCCGCCGCCCAGCGCATTGCCGCGCACGGCAGCCACAACAGGTTTGGACATCTGCGAGAAGACCAGGTGCAGCGAGGTCGTCAGGTCGGCGCGGCGGGTCACGGCGCCGGGATCATCCGGCACAAGGGATGAGAACTCGGTGGTATCGGCGCCCGCGCAAAACGATTTGCCGGCACCCGTCAGTACCACGGCGTTAACGCTGTCGTCCAGATCGGCTGCACGCAACGCATCGACCAGGTCCTGAGTCAGTGCGGTGTTGAGCGCATTGTGTTTGTCGGGCCGGTTCAAAGTCAGGATGCGGACGGCGCCGCGATTTTCGGTCAGGAGGACGGTCATGGTGTTGTACTTTTAATAAAAGATGTCAGCCTGCTTTGGCCATGGTGGAGGTTGCCGCGCCGCTATGCGACATGGTTTGCAGGCGGCGGCAGGCCTCATCAAGCTCGCGCACCAGCGCAGCCATCACATCGCCGGCGGAATCAATACGCTGGATCAGGCCGGCGGACTGGCCCGCCTCCACCTTGCCCCATTCGACATCGCCGTCGAGCGCCGCCTGTTTGAGCGTGCTCTTTTTAAACAGTGCTTCGTACTCTTCAGCCGGAACGTCGCGTTGCTCGGCGGCGAAGATGCTTTTGGCGAACTGGTTGTTCAAGGTGCGCACCGGCAGGCTGCGGCGGCCGACCAGCACGGCATCCGCTGCGCCCGCATGAAGAACGGCATTTTTGTAGGCCGCATGCACGGTGGCTTCGTGTGTCATCAGGAAACGCGTGCCGAGCTGCACCGCATCAGCGCCCAGCGCCAGCAGCGCGCCAATGCCCCAGCCATCGGCCACACCACCGCCGGCGATGACCGGAATAGCCACCTCGCGCAGCACCTGCCGCACCGTGACCAGCGTGCTGACCTCATTGACTGGTGGATGTCCCCCGGCTTCGGTGCCCACCACGACAAGTGCATCGACACCTGCGGCTTCAGCCTTGAGCGCATGCTCCAGCGTTGAGACCACCTGGATCCATTTCGCACCATATTCACGAAAGCGGGGCAGATGGGCCATGGGCCCTCCCTGTGACGCGATGACCACCGGCACACGGCGCGCCTCCATGGCGTCCAGCATGTCGGCAGCCTGGGGCCGGTAAAGCGGAATGTTGACGGCAAAGGGTTTGGTGGTGAGCGCAGCCAGCTGGTCCAGGACGGCGCAGAAGTCCTGCACATACATCGGGCCGGCCGCAACCACGCCCAGGCCGCCGGCATTGGACACCGCCACAGGCAAGGCCGCACTGGAAGAGGCCCAACTCATGCCGGCCTGAATGATCGGGTGCTCAATGCCGAGCAACTCGGTGATACGGGTTTTCATCAATCGCCTGCAGTGTTTAATTAGTTGCAAATATAAACTATATAGTGGATATTAGCAACTACTTGCCTCCGTAAACTCTCTTACCGGGCCTTGCTATCCAGCTGGCTCAGTCGTCACAGTTTTCTTTTTTTAATGCATATGAACATTGAGCACCACTCTTACCAGCCGGAAAACGGCCACGGCCTGCCGCACGATCCGTTCAAGGCCATCGTCGCGCCACGCGTCATCGGCTGGATATCCAGTCGCAGCGCACAGGGCCGGGTCAACCTTGCGCCCTACAGCTACTTCGGCGCGTTTGCGTCAAACCCGAAGGTGATTGGCTTTTCAAGTGAAGGCTTCAAGGACACGATGCGCAACATCGAAGAGACGGGAGAATTCGTCTGGAATCTGGCCAGCCGTCCGCTTGCTGAACAGATGAACCGCAGCTCCATGGCTGTGGGAGGGGACGTCAACGAGTTCGAACTGGCTGGCCTCACGGAATCACCCGGCCACCACGTCAAGGTGCCGCATGTCCTGGAATCACCTGCGGCGCTGGAATGCAAGCTCCTGCAAATGGTGCGGCTGAAAGACCTCGACGGTCAGCCCATGGACAACTGGATGGCACTGGGCCAGGTGGTGGGTGTGCACATCCGTCGCGAGTTCCTCAAGGACGGCATGTTCGACCTCAAGCTGGCGCAGCCTGTCATGCGTGCCGGCTATCGCGGCGACTATGCGCTGATCGGTGAGATGTTCGAAATGTTGAGGCCCGCCTGAGCAAGGCTGCCAATCACGCCAATGTGCAATTCAATATTACGGACCAGATGCAGGGGCACGCATTACGGGCGGGCGCCGTCCATGTCACTTCAATTGATCGGTACACCGATGACGGCTTTCATGAGCCACCTGTCTGTGGTGGCGCCAGATGCCTTGCCAAGGCCCAGATTGAAATCCCAGTGCCTGAAGCTGAAGTCCGCAACCAGAAAGGTGCTGGATGTTCGGGTACTCGGCGCAAGCTGCTTTCTGATGCTGCCCAGAAAAGCATAGTTTTCCAGCCCGAGGCGCAAGTCGCCTTCATTCTCCGGGGTCATACGCCATGAAAACTTCGTATCAAGTTCGGCAGTTGCCGGCTGCTGCGCGTTGGTACGCAAGGCACGGTCAAGGTTCAGGTTGGCACCCAGCACGAGCGGACCTTTTTGGTAAACACCAATGAACTTGACTTCAGCAGAGGTCTGATCCGCATAAAACCGGCGG
>JAZKCB010000330.1:0-21560 GCA_040388335.1 Pseudomonadota bacterium
ATGACAGTTTCCACCCAAGGCATGAAGGTCAACTGGGGCTCCCGCACCGTGCGGGCGTCGGTCGAGTTGCTGTCGTCGATGCGTTTTTCGATTTCGCTGCTGACGGTGATCTGCATCGCGTCCATCATCGGCACGGTGCTCAAGCAGGCTGAGCCGCTGGGCAACTACGTCAACCAGTTCGGGCCTTTCTGGGCGCAGGTCTTCAGCCTGGCCAGCCTGAACACCGTCTATAGCGCCTGGTGGTTTTTGCTCATCCTGGCCTTTCTGGTGGTGTCCACCTCGCTGTGCATCGCCCGCAACGCGCCCAAGATACTCGTTGACCTCAACCAGCTCAAGGAAAACCTGCGCGAGCAAAGCCTCAAGGCCTTTGGCCACCGCGCTGAAAACACGCTGGCCGAGTCGCCCGAGTTCGCAGCGCGCCGCATCGGCCAGACGCTGGTGCAAAGCGGCTGGAAGGTCAAGCTCCAGCAACGCCCCGCAGCCGGCGGTGATGGCTGGATGGTGGCGGCCAAAAAAGGTGCGGCCAACAAGCTCGGTTACATCGCCGCACACAGCGCCATCGTGCTGGTCTGCATAGGCGGCCTGCTCGACGGCGACATGATCGTGCGCCTGCAGATGCTGCTGCATGACAAGTCAACCTATACCGGTGGCGGCCTGATTGCCGACGTGCCGCTCAAGCACCGCCTGAGCGACAGCAACCCGACCTTCCGCGCCAACCTGCTGGTGTCTGAAGGTTCGCAGTCGGGCACGGCCATCCTCAACCAGCCTGGCGGCGTGCTGCTGCAGGAGCTGCCGTTTTCCATCGAGCTGAAAAAATTTATCGTCGAGTACTACTCCACCGGCATGCCAAAGCTGTTTGCCAGCGACATCATCATTCACGACAAGGAAACCGGCGAGAAGATTCCGGCGCGTGTCGAGGTGAATCACCCGGCCAATCACCGGGGCGTCGAGATTTACCAGTCCAGCTTTGACGATGGCGGCTCCAGCGTCACGCTCAAGGCTGTGCCCATGGGCACGGCAGCGGGCGCGACCAGCAAGCCGTTTGAAATCCAGGGGACGATTGGCAGCGCCAGCGCCTTGACCAACGGCGCCGACAAGATGACGCTGGAGTACACCGCGCTGCGTGTCATCAACGTCGAGAATTTTGCATCCGGCAAGGGTATGGGTGAGGGCAGTGGTGTGGATGTGCGCAAGGTCGACCTGCGCCACGCCATTGATTCACGTCTGGGTGCGGCCAACAAGACGGTCACCCAGAAAGAGCTGCGCAACGTCGGCCCGAGCGTGAGCTACAAGCTGCGTGATGCCGCAGGCCAGGCGCGTGAGTTCAACAACTACATGCTGCCGGTCAAGATTGATGAAAGCGAAAGCAGCCCTGCGGTTTATCTGCTCGGCGTGCGCGAGAACCCGGCCGACGCCTTCCAGTACCTGCGCATTCCGGTCGATGGAGAAGGCAGTATGGAAACCTTTCTGCGCATGCGCAGGGCACTGGCAGACCCTGCGCAGCGCGAGCTGGCTGTCAAGCGTTATGCCACGCAGGCGATAGGCGGGGACCGGCCCGAGCTGGTCCAGCAACTGGCTGCCTCGGCATCGCGGGCGCTGTCGCTCTTTGCCGGTGACTGGCCCCAGGGCTCGTCTGAGGCCGCCAAAAAGACGGCTGGACTGCAGGCGATTTCGGATTTTATGGAGGCCAATGTGCCCGAGGCCGAGCGCAACCGCGCAGGCGAGGTGCTGGTCCGCATCTTGAACGGCGTGCTGTTTGAACTGGCACAGATGACGCGCCAGCAGGCAGGTTTGGCGCCACTGCCGCAGGACGAGAAAACCCAGGGGTTCATGGCGCAGATGGTGCTGAGTCTGTCTGACGCGCATCACTACCCCGCGCCCATGGCCTTTGAGCTGAAGGACTTCACGCAGGTGCAGGCCAGCGTGTTCCAGGTCGCGCGTGCACCGGGCAAAAAGATTGTGTACCTCGGCTGCGCCTTCCTGATCCTGGGTGTGTTTGCCATGCTTTACGTGCGTGAGAGGCGCGTATGGGTATGGCTTGCACCCGGCGGCGTACAAGCGGAAAATCAGCCAGACGGCGATCTTCCTCCACAGGGTGGGTCGGCCCATTCAAGCCATGCGACCATGGCCCTGTCCACCAACCGCAAGACCATGGACGGCGACAAGGAATTCGAGATGTTGAAAACAAAATTGCTGCAGGCACCCCAATGAACACCACAAGCATCGATCACCAGAACGTCACCACGACCCTGTCGGCGGGGCGTGGTTCTGCCGCACAGACGCTGAGCCTCAATGAAGGCTACTTCGCCAGGCGCAATTTGCTGGACTGGATTTTTGCCGCGCTGGTCGTCGCTGGCGGGCTGTTTGCCTTCTCGCGTTACAGCGGGTTCATGGACATCTACGAAAAAGGCATCCTGATAGCTGCCGTACCGGCCGCGATTGCCATGGGCTGGTTCTGGCGTCCGCTGCGTGTGCTGATGGCGGTGGTCGCTGCGTTTGCCCTGCTGGGCATTGCGTCTTATCAAGGCAATCTGGCGCGGGCCGACCAGGTCTTCTGGCTCAAATACTTTTTGTCCAGCCAGTCGGCCATCCTGTGGATGAGCGTGCTGTTTTTCATGAGCACGATTTTTTACTGGCTGGGCATGTTCGCCAAATCCCAGAGTGCCGCGTTCGAATCGCTGGGTTCCAAAATCGCCTGGGTGGCTGTCGGCATGGCGCTCATCGGCACGATGGTGCGCTGGTATGAGAGCTACCTGATCGGTGCCGACGTTGGCCACATCCCGGTCAGCAATCTTTATGAAGTGTTTGTGCTGTTCTGCTGGATGACGGCCACCTTCTATTTGTACTTTGAATCGCAGTACAACACGCGTGCGCTCGGTGCATTTGTCATGCTGGTCGTCAGTGCGGCGGTCGGCTTTCTGCTCTGGTACACGGTGATCCGCGAGGCGCATGAAATCCAGCCGCTGGTGCCGGCCCTCAAGAGCTGGTGGATGAAACTGCACGTACCCGCCAATTTCATTGGATACGGCATGTTTTCTTTGTCGGCCATGGTGGCACTGTCCTACCTCATCAAGCAGCAGGCTGATGAGAAGCACTGGTACAAACTCACGCCGCTGTGGCTTCTGGGTGTGGTGCTGTGTTTTGTGCCGATTGTGTTTCGCACCAAGTCACCGAGTGAGGCAGGCGGCAGCAATTACTGGGTGGGCTACCTTGTGGTCTCTGGCCTGATCGCTGCAGGCATCCTGTTGGGCCGCAAACGCATTGCATCGCGCCTGCCAAGCTTTGAAGTGCTGGACGACGTGATGTACAAGGCGATTGCCGTCGGCTTTGCATTCTTCACAATTGCCACCGTGCTGGGCGCGCTTTGGGCGGCCGAAGCCTGGGGCGGCTACTGGAGCTGGGACCCGAAAGAAACCTGGGCGCTCATCGTCTGGCTGAACTATGCGGCCTGGCTGCACATGCGGCTGATGAAAGGCCTGCGCGGCACCGTGGCTGCATGGTGGGCGCTCGTGGGGCTGGCGGTCACTTCATTCGCCTTTCTCGGCGTGAACATGTTCCTGTCAGGGCTTCACAGTTACGGAACCTTGTAGGTCAGGTTGAATCCTTGTAAGAGCAGCCTGCGTATAAAGACTAACAGCAAATATCAAGGACAAAACAATGCTCATCAGGACGAACGCCAGCGGTTTTAACCATCCGGTTTCCAGCGAGATCACGCCCCAGGGCGTTTACCAAGGCCGGCGTGACATGATCCGGCTGATGGCCACAGGCGCTGCCGGTGTCGCCGCTGCAGGTTGGGCCGGCCGTCAGGCCATGGCACAAACGGTCACAAAACCGGGCAAGCTGGCCGCGCTGCCAGGCGCCAAGTCCGCAGTGGCGGGTGCCGTCACGATGGAAAAAGTGACCGACTACAAGGACGTCACGACCTACAACAACTTTTATGAGTTCGGTACCGACAAGGCCGACCCTGCCAAGAACGCGGGTACGCTGGTGACCAAGCCCTGGTCGGTGGCGATTGAGGGTCTCGTCAAGCAACCCAAAACCTTCACGCTTGAAGACCTCATCAAACTGAGTCCGCAAGAGGAGCGTATTTACCGTCTGCGCTGCGTCGAGGGCTGGTCCATGGTGATCCCGTGGGTCGGCTATTCGCTGTCAGAGTTGATCAAGAAGGTCGAGCCCCTGGGCAGCGCCAAGTATGTCGAGTTCATCACCCAGGCAGACCCCAAGACCATGCCGTTTGTCGGCTCGCGCGTGCTGGAATGGCCGTATGTGGAGGCGCTGCGCATGGATGAAGCCATGCACCCGCTGGCGCTTCTGACGTTCGGCATGTATGGCGAAGTCCTGCCCAACCAGAGCGGTGCGCCGGCGCGCATGGTGCTGCCGTGGAAGTATGGCTTCAAGAGCGGCAAGAGCATCGTCAAGATCCGCTTCACCGACAAGGAACCGCGCACAGCATGGAACAAGGCCGCTGCGCAGGAGTACGGCTTTTATTCCAACGTGAACCCCAACGTCGATCACCCGCGCTGGAGCCAGGCCACTGAACGCCGCATTGGCGAAGACGGCCTGTTTGCCAAGAAGCGCAAGACGCTGATGTTCAACGGTTATGAAGCCCAGGTAGGCCAGCTTTATGCCGGCATGGACCTGAAAAAATTCTTCTAGGCGCGCACTGATGGTGTCGCGCCAGAAGCTCTTGCTGCATCCAGCGGCAAAGCCCATCCTTTTTTTAATTTGCCTGCTGCCGTTTGCCTGGTTGGCCTGGAACGTTGTGCAGGCCCAGATGGGTCATGCCAACGTGCTGGGCGCCAATCCGGCTGAACACCTGATTCGCGCCACCGGTGACTGGACGCTGCGTTTTATCTGCATCGTGCTGGCCGTCACGCCGCTGCGCGTGATCAGCAACACGCCGACGCTGACGCGCTTTCGCCGCATGCTGGGCTTGTTTGTGTATTTTTATGTCGTGCTTCACCTGCTGAGCTACAGCTGGTTCGACATGGGCTTTGATGTCACTGACATCGCCAAGGACATTGCCAAGCGGCCATTCATTCTTGTTGGTTTTGCGGCCTTTGTGCTGCTGACGCCACTTGCTGCAACCTCGTTCAATAGCGCCATCAAGGCCATGGGTGCAAAACGCTGGCAGACGCTGCACAAGCTGGTGTATCTGATTTCTGGTCTGGGTCTGCTGCACTTTTTCTGGATGCGTGCCGGTAAAAACAACTTCGCAGAAGTGTTTGTTTATGCCGCCATCATTGCGGTGCTGCTGGGCTGGCGTGTGGTGCAGTACCTGAAAAAGAAGAAGCCCAGGCCTGCGCGGGTGAACACGCAGTCAGTGGCCAGGTAGGCCTAGCCGACCAGGCGTTCGTGGCGCATCTGGTCCTGCGAAGTCTCGCGCTGACGGATGAGATGTACCCGGGAACCGTCAACCAGTACTTCGGCTGCACGGCCCCGCGTGTTGTAGTTGCTGGCCATGCTCATGCAATACGCCCCTGCTGACAACACGGCAAGTTTGTCGCCCGCCGCAACGGCCAGTTCACGGTCGCGGCCTATCCAGTCACCGCTTTCGCAGACCGGTCCGACCACGTCGTAAGTTGCCTTTTGATCCGTCGCGTTGGGCACCAATGGAACGATGTTGTGAAAGGCCTGGTACATAGCAGGGCGAGGCAGGTCGTTCATGGCGGCATCAATGATGCAGAAATTCTTCTGCTCGCCCGGTTTGACGTAAAGAACCTCGGTGACGCAAACACCTGCATTTCCGACCAGCGAACGACCGGGCTCAATCATGAACTTCTTGTGGCTGTAACCGCGCGCATCGACCCTGGCCAGCAACTGCTGCCAGAGTGCATCGGCGGAAGGGGGGGTGTCACCGTTGTAGTTGATGCCAAGGCCTCCGCCGAAGTCGATATGGTCCAGCGTGATGCCTGCACCTTCGATCGCTGCCACAAGGTCCAGCACGCGGTCCATGGCGTCAAGATAGGGTGTGGTGTCTGTAATCTGCGAGCCGATGTGGCAATCAATCCCCACGACTTTCAGGCCTTTGAGTGATGCCGCGTGCCTGTAAATACGCAGGGCATCTTCATGCGCCACACCAAACTTGTTGTCCTTGAGGCCTGTGGAGATGTAGGGGTGCGTCTTGGGGTCCACATTCGGGTTGACGCGAATGCTCACCGGCGCACGCAGGCCCATGCCTGCTGCGACTTCGGACAGGACATCCAGCTCGGCCTCGCTCTCGACGTTGAAGCAGCCTATGCCGGCTGACAGGGCCTGTGTCATTTCTGCACGGGTTTTGCCGACACCCGAGAAGATGACCTTCTTCGCTTCGCCGCCAGCAGCCATTACGCGGTCCAGCTCACCGCCGGAGACGATGTCAAAACCGCAGCCGGCTTTGGCAAACACTTGCAGCACGCCTAATGAAGAATTCGCCTTCATGGCGTAGCAGATCTGGGCGTTGCGACCGGCAAAGCCGCGCTGATAGGCCGCCAGAGCCGACAGCATGGATGCTTTTGAATAGACAAAGAGCGGCGTGCCGTGTGCTGAGGCAAGCGCATCAAGCGCAACATCTTCCACGTGCAGCGACCCGCCGCGATAGCTGACGAAGGGCTGACCTGGCAGCACAATCGGGTTGCTTGCGGCGCTCATTGCGAAGCTGACGCTGGTGCCAGCGGTGCAACGACTGCACTCTGCGGCAGCGAAATATTTGTGACTGTCGGTATCTGGCCCGGAGGCAGAAACAGTGGGCCCTTTTGCCCGCATCCCGCGAGTGCTGACAGTGCCAGAACTGCAAGCACAAGCCCATGGCGCGAAGAGGTGCTCTGCTTGAGGCCTAGAATTTGTGAAGAAAAAACCATGATGGGATTGTAATGACCGAGCTTGAATACCTGGCGCATGCCGAGGCTGCATTGGCGGCCGTTGAACTGGGGTGCGACCGGATCAATGACGACACGGATGCCGATATCGACAACCAGCGCACCGGCGGCATGATCACATTGACCTTTTCAAACCGGAGCCAGATCATCATCAACCTGCAAAAACCCTTGCAGGAAATCTGGATGGCTGCAAAAGCAGGCGGCTTTCATTACAAATTCGACGGGAGTCAATGGGCCGATACCAAGGATGCTGGCGAATTTTTTGCCATGCTGTCGCGTTATGCGAGTGAGCAGGCTGGCCAGACGCTGGTGTTCGCTGCGCCTGCCTGAAGCCTGCCTCAGCCTGCCCGAGCCGGCATTGTTCAGTTCTTGAAAAGATCAAGAATCCGTTTTTTCTCGTCTGCTGGCGGCAGTACTGAAATCGGCGTGCCCGGCGTTCCGGGTGCTGCGCCAGGCTGTGCGGCAGCTGCGCTCGGGTCCTGAAGGCCGACACTGCTCACGCCGGAACCCTTGGCATATTCGTCGTAATACCACTCACCGCCGATATTGACCACACCTTCGGGCACGGGCATTTCGGAGACCGGTACGCCCTTGAGCGCGTAGCCCATAAAGTCAATCCAGACCGGCAGGCTCAGGCCGCCGCCAGTTTCGCGGTCGCCCAGGTTTTTGGGTGTGTCGTAGCCCATCCAAACCGCGGCGGCCAGCGTCGGCTGGTAGCCGACGAACCAGGTGTCTATGGAGTCATTGGTCGTGCCGGTCTTGCCATACAGGTCGGGGCGTTTGAGCGTTGCCTGCGCACGTGCCGCCGTACCAGACCTTGCCACTTCCTGAAGCAGGCTGGACATGATGAAAGCGTTACGTGCGTCAATGCCGCGTGATGCCTCATCCGGCTTGGGTTGCTTCACCTCGACCAGCACCTTGCCCTTCTGGTCGGTGATACGGGTGATGAGGTAGGGGTTGATGCGGTAGCCACCGTTGGCAAAAACAGAATAGGCTGTGGCCATCTGCATGGGTGTGACAGAGCCAGCGCCCAGTGCCATGGTCAGGTAGGCGGGGTGTTTTTCTGCTTCAAAACCGAAATGCGTGATCCAGTCCTGTGCATAGGGCGCGCCTATGGCCTGCAGGATGCGGATGGAGATCATGTTTTTGGACTTCTTCAGGGCAGTCCGCAGGTTCATCGGCCCTTCAAACTTGCCGTCGTAGTTTTTGGGTTCCCACGGTTGGCCGCCGGTGACGCCGGCATCAAAAAACAGCGGCGCGTCGTTGACAACCGTGGCGGGCGTGAAGCCTTTTTCCAGGGCCGCCGAGTAGATAAAAGGTTTGAAGCTGGAGCCCGGCTGGCGCCAGGCCTGGGTGACGTGGTTGAACTTGTTCTTCTCAAAGTCAAAGCCGCCCACCAGGGCGCGTATGGCACCATCACGCGGGTCGAGTGCGACAAAGGCGCCCTCGACTTCCGGGAGTTGCGTGATTTCCCAGGTGCCCTTCGGTGTCTTGACGACCCGAATCACAGCGCCGCGGCGTATCTTGATATTGGGTGCCGCCTTGTCGGCGAGGCCGGACTGTGCCGGCTTGAGGCCGTCCCCGGTGATTTCGACGCTCTCGCTGTTTTGCCGGATCGCCAGAATGCGCTTGGCGTTGGCTTCTAGCACCACGGCTGACATCACGTCGCCGTTGTCCGGGTTATCCGTGAGCGCATCGTCAATGGCCTCTTCAGCCTGGGCCGGGTCTGCAGGGATGTCAATGAACTGCTCCGGGCCGCGGTAGATCTGGCGGCGCTCGTAGTCCATGATGCCCTTGCGCAGGGCCTTGTACGCCATGGTCTGGTCGGCGGCATTCAGGGTCGTATAGACATTCAGGCCGCGCGTGTATGTCTGTTCGCCATACTGGTTGAACACCAGCTGGCGTACGGTCTCGGCGATGTATTCCGCATGCACCCGGCCGGCATCCGGCCCGGATTTGACGACCAGCTCTTCCGCTTTGGCCACTTTTGCCTGGTCGGCAGTGATGAAGCCGTTGTCTTCCATGCGCTCGATGATGTAAAGCTGCCTGGCGCGTGCCCGCTTGGGATTGTTGATGGGGTTATAGGCCGAAGGTGCCTTGGGCAGGCCGGCCAGCATGGCGGCTTCTGCGATGCTGACATTTTTCAGGGGTTTGCCGAAATATGCTTCCGACGCGGCAGCAAAACCGTAGGCGCGGTTACCCAGGAAGATCTGGTTCATGTAGATCTCAAGGATCTGGTCCTTGGTCAGCAGGTGTTCGAGCTTGAAGGTCAGCAGAATCTCATATAGCTTGCGGGTAAAGGTCTTCTCGGAAGACAAATACACATTGCGCGCCACCTGCATGGTGATGGTCGACGCGCCCTGGCTTTTGGCCCGGCCAACGTTGGCCAGGCCGGCGCGAACGACGCCCAGGTAGTCTACGCCGCCATGTGAAAAGAAACGTGCGTCCTCAATGGCCAGCACCGCGTTCTTCATGACCTGCGGAATTTCCTTGATGGGGGTCAGGCTGCGGCGCTCTTCGCCGAATTCGCCTATCACCACGCCATCCGAGGAGTAGACCCGCATCGGAAGCTTTGGCCGATAGTCGGACAGGTCCGAGATATCCGGCAGATTGGGATAGGCAACGGCCAAAGCGACGGCTACCACCATCAAAACACTGAAAACCGCGGCCAGCGCCAGGCCTGCCGTCCAGATAGACAACTTCGCCAGCAATCGCAGCACGGGTCGGCGGCTGGAGGACACAGGTTTTGGGGCCGGGGAAGTTTCAGAAGGGGTGTTGGGTGGCATGTAGACAATCGTTGGAACGCGCAATCATTATAAAAATGCCCGGCGCTCCCAAAGTGTGCCAGACACCAGGGACTTACACTTTCACCTTTTGGGGCAATAAGCCTGTGGGCCCCTGAATTGCTTATGCTTGTCCAAAAGCGTCGGCTTTTGGCAACGGTAATCATACTTAAAACGGGAAAAGTCCTTACTGTACAAAGAGCTTACTGATAGTATTCAAGTGATTTCTTAAGTACGCAAGGCTACTTATTAGCCGTCTTTTGGGGACCGTTTTGATCTCTCTGGGGTCTTTATTCAGCCGTCAGGACCCGCCATTGCTGGGCCTTGACATCAGCTCGTCCAGTGTCAAGCTGGTGGAGTTGAGCCGCGACAAGGCTGGCAACCTCGTGCTTGACCGTTGTGCCATCGAGCCGCTTGAGCGTGGCTGGATCACGGATGGCAATGTCGAAAAGTTTGAAGAGGTGGCCGAAGCCGTTCGTCGCCTCGTTAAAAAGAGCGGAACCAAGACCAAGCAGGTAGCCATGGCACTGCCAGCTTCTGCCGTGATTACCAAAAAGATCATTTTGCCGGGCGGCCTGAGCGAGTCCGAACTTGAAATCCAGGTCGAGTCGGAGGCCAACCAGTACATTCCTTTTTCGCTTGATGAGGTAAGCCTTGACTTTTGTGTCGTTGGCCCGAGTGCGACTTCTGCGGGTGACGTTGAAGTCCTGATTGCGGCTTCGCGCAAGGAAAAAGTCCAGGACCGCCAGGGTCTTGCCGAAGCAGCAGGCCTTAAACCTGTAGTCGTGGATGTCGAGTCCTACGCCTCCAGGCTGGCCACTGCGCGACTGATTGAAAACCTGCCGAACAACGGTGTCGACACCATGGTGGCACTTTTTGAAGTGGGCGCCCTGACGACCAGCATGCAGGTCATCAAGAACGATGAAGTCCTTTATGAACGGGATCAGGCTTTTGGCGGTGCACAGCTGACGCAGCTGATCGTCAGGCAGTATGGGTTTTCACCTGAAGAGGCGGAAAGCAAAAAACGCAGTGGTGACCTGCCTGAAGATTACGAGTCCGGTGTGCTCAAGCCTTTTGTAGAAAGCATGGCCCAGGAAATCGGGCGCGCGCTGCAGTTCTTTTTTACCAGCACGCCGCACAACAAGGTCGACTACGTGATGCTGGCTGGTGGCTCGTCGGCGCTGCCCGGCTTGACGGAGGCTGTCACCCAGCAAACCTCCTTTGCCAGCATGTGCGCAGATCCGTTTGAGGGCATGACCATAGGCGGCAATGTCCGCGAAAAGAAGATGCGGCGTGAGGCTGCGTCCTATTTGACATCCTGCGGCCTCGCCCTGCGGAGGTTCCTGCGGTGATTCTCGTCAACTTGCTCCCCCACCGTGAAGCTGCGCGAAAGCGCAAGCGCGAACTGTTTTTCACGGCACTCGGCATTGCTGCGCTTATTGGCGGTTTGATTTGTGGTGCCATTTACTCCTGGTATCAAACCCAGATATCTGGACAAAAAGACCGCAATACCCTGCTTAAAAATGAAATCACCAAGCTGGAAGGCCAGATCAAGGATATTGCTGGCTTGCAACAGGAAATTGCGGCGCTGCGTGCGCGTCAGAATGCGGTTGAAGACTTGCAGGGCAACCGGAACCTGCCGGTTTATCTCCTGACCGAGCTCGTCAAGCAGTTGCCAGATGGTGTGTATATCAACAGCATGCGCCAGGAGAACCAGACTGTACTGATTACGGGCGTTGCGCAGTCCAATGAACGGGTCTCTGAACTGCTCCGGAATCTGGCTAATAACAGCCAGTGGCTGACACGCCCGGAATTGGTTGAAATAACAGCTACCACCGTGTCCCTGACTGCGCGCGACCAACGGCGCGTCTCGAATTTCACAATGCGTATTGGACTCAAGCGTGCGAGCGACCAGCCCAAACCGGCAAGCTCCGTTGCGTCCGGATCGATTGCTGTTGTCGCGCCAGTCAAGCCGGCATCCGGTCCCAAGACCTGAATAGAGTAGCCATGGCCAAAGTTCCCAAATTAAATATTGATTTTGCGGCGATTCAGGAAACGCTTAAGTCCCAGTTCGTAGGCCTGGATCCGAACGATCCGCCGTCCTGGCCGGCTTTGCCGCGTTATCTCCTTTGTGTGGCGGTCACAGTTTTTGTGGTCGTGGCGCTTTGGTTTGTATGGCTCAGCTCTTCGGACGAGGAGTTGACAGCCGAGCGTGGCAAGGAAAAAGTGCTTCGTGAGGACTTCTCGAAAAAACTGGTGCAAGCCGCCAGTCTGGATGCCTTGAAGAAGCAGCGCGAACAGGTTCAGCAATACGTGACGCAACTGGAAAAGCAGTTGCCGAGCAAGGCGGACATGGATGCCCTTCTCTCTGACATTAACCAGGCCGGCCTGGGGCGCAGTTTGCAGTTCGAGCTGTTCAGGCCGGGTCAGATCAGTGTGAAGGAATACTACGCCGAACTGCCCATCGCTGTCCGCGTGACCGGCCGGTATCACGACATCGGAGCATTTGCTGCGGATATCGCAAATCTTTCCCGAATTGTCACGCTGAGCAACCTGACAATTGCACCGGTCGGGAAAGACGGAACCCTCTCGATGGATACCACGGCCAAAACATTCCGTTATCTCGACAATGACGAAGTGTCTGCGCAACGCAAGGTGGCAGGGCCCAAAAAATGATTTGCAGTAAAAATATCATTGCCTGTTTGATAGCGGTAATTGTTCTCCTGGGACTTGCCGGCTGCAGTGGTTCCGATGATGAACTGCAGGGCTGGATGGCAGAGCAGCGCAGCCAGACAAAATCGAGGGTCGATCGCCTGCCGGAGCCCACCAGGTTTTCGCCCCAGCCTTATACGCAGGATGGGACCATTGATCCTTTCAGCAATCAGAAACTTGCCCAGGCCTTAAAGCGCGATTCAGTGCAATCTGCCTCCAATGCAGCCCTGATAGCGCCGGAGCTCGCAAGGCGAAAGGAGCCTCTGGAGGCCTACCCGCTCGACTCGGTCGCCATGGTGGGAAGCCTTATCAAGGTGGGACAGCCCGTGGCCTTGGTGCGCGTGGACAACCTGCTTTATCAGGTGAGGGTGGGCAGCTATCTTGGCCAGAACTATGGGCGCATCATCAAGGTGGCAGAGACGGGAATAACTTTGCGCGAAATCGTGCAGGATGCCGGCGGTGAGTGGATAGAACGCACGGCGACAATACAGCTTCAAGAGGTATCAAAATGAACAAGCGAACAATGGCACTAAAAGCAGTCGACCCGGCGGGTTGCCTGCGCGGTTTGCTTGCAGTTGTATCGACTTATGCAGTGGGCCTGGTCGGCGTACTTGCAGTATCGGCATCGCTTTCAGTGCAGGCCCAGGGCCCGGCTGGAAACTCAATCCAGTCCGTAACCGGCTCTGTGCAGGGTGGCGTCGAGGTGATACGTGTTGAGCTGGCAGAGCCGCTGACTGCAATCCCTACCGGTTTTACCATTCAGACGCCTGCTCGCATCGCACTTGATTTTCCTGGCGTTGGCAATGCAATGGGACGGTCCACTGTTGATATCAATCTTGGCAACCTGCGTTCCGCCAATGTTGTTCAGGCCGGTGAGCGTGCCCGTGTGGTACTCAATTTGAAGGCATCTACGTCTTACAAGGCAGAAATACAAGGCAAGGCGCTTCTTATTTCTCTTGATCCTATTGTGGCGGCCGCCCCTGCTTTAGCTGCGCAACCGGTCTTTGCGGAAAATCGTAACCGGGACATACTGCCTCTCAAGGATCTCGACTTCAGGCGTGGAACCGATAGCTCCGGCCGGATTGTTGTCGACTTGCCGAATAACCAGGTTGGCGTTGACATTAGACCCCAGGGGCAGACGCTGGTGGTGGAGTTTCTAAAGAGCGCGTTGCCTGAAGGCTTGCGCCGGCGCCTTGATGTTGCTGACTTCGGTACACCGGTACAGAGCGTCACTACCTTCCAGGTTGGCGACAAGGTCAGGATGATTGTTGAGCCCAAAGGATTGTGGGAACATAGTGCGTATCAAAGCGACAACCAGTTCGTTCTCGAGATTCGCCAGCAGAAAATCGATCCGGCCAAATTGACGCAAGGCCAAGGCTACAACGGTGAAAAGCTGTCATTGAATTTCCAGAATATCGAAATACGTTCCCTGCTGCAGGTGATTGCGGATTTCACCAACTTCAATGTTGTGACATCAGATTCAGTGACTGGCAATGTCACTCTGCGCTTGAAGGACGTGCCATGGGACCAGGCCCTGGACATCATTCTGCAAGCTCGAGGTCTGGGTATGCGCAAGTCCGGAAACGTTCTGCTTATCGCCCCCAAGGATGAATTGGCCGCGAAAGAAAAACTGGATCTTGAATCGAAAAATGCGATTCAGAGTCTGGAACCCCTGCGCACCCAGGACTTCAAGCTTAACTATGCCAAGGCCTCAGAAATAGCTGCTGGCCTGCTTGGCACAGGTACTGGCGCGACAAAAATATTGTCAACTCGCGGGAGCATCATTTCTGAAACTCGCACAAATCAGCTCTTTGTCACGGATGTACCGGCCAAGCTCGAGCAGATTCAGGCATTGATTGCCAAGCTGGACATCCCTGTCCGGCAGGTGCTGATCGAGGCGCGAATTGTGGAAGCCTCGGATTCATTCGGTAAATCCCTGGGTGTTCGGCTTGGTGGACAACCGTTCAACCAGAATACAAACTCTTCTTTCGGCGCTGTCTACAACGCCACAGCCGCCGGTACCACGGCGGGCCAGTTCCTGTCTTTGCCTGCAGTTGGTCAAAATGGTTTTTCTGCAGCGACCTTTGCGATTTCCCTATTCAATGCGGCCAAGACCCGGTTTCTTAATCTTGAAATTACTGCAATGGAGGCGGATGGCAAGGGCAAGATTGTGTCAAGTCCGCGCATTGTCACTGCAGACCAGGTCAAGGCATTGATTGAACAGGGTACCGAGCTTCCCTACCAGCAGGCTACATCCAGCGGCGCGACGTCCATCGCATTCCGCAAGGCCAATCTGAAGCTGGAAGTGACGCCTCAAATCACGCCCGAGGGAAACATCATCCTCAGTGTCGACGTCAACAAGGACAGCGTAGGCCGCATTACAACCAACGGTTTTGCCATCGACACCAAACATGTGCAGACGCAGGTCCTGGTAGAAAACGGTGGTACGGTGGTCATTGGCGGTATCTATGAACAGAATGACCGCGAAGACGAAACCAAGGTTCCTTTCTTCGGCGACCTGCCTGCTATCGGCAATCTCTTCAAGCAGAAAACCCGCACAGCCACACGAAATGAGCTTTTGGTTTTTATCACGCCCAAGATGCTGACAAGTGGCGCTGCACTGCGTTAATCCCTGGCTTCGGACAGCCCGAAGTCCAGCGGAATCGGGAGCCTGGTGACCACTCTATGGGCCCCGGCCTCGTTTTTTTAAGCAGCTACTGTCCATTTGCCACTGTCTCTCGCCTGCATATCCGGCAAATTTACAACAGCCTAAAATCAAAGCGTGAATAATCTCCCGGCCAGAATCGCTTGTGTCGGTTTGCCTGGTTCGGGTAAATCGACAATTGGCAGGCAACTTGCCAGGCGCATGGGCGTCCGCTTTCTTGACTCCGACCAGGTCATAGAGCAGCGCATAGGCTGCTCCATTCGTGAGTTTTTCGAGCGCGAGGGCGAGTCGGCTTTCCGCGACCTTGAAGAAGAGTTGATAGACGAGCTGACCCAGGAAGGCGCCTGTGTCCTGTCGACTGGCGGCGGCGCTATTTTGCGCGAAGCCAATCGCACGCGGCTGCGTGACCGGACCCAGTCGGTTTATCTGCACTCTGCACCAGAGGAGGTTTTCAGGCGCCTGCGAAACGACCAGAATCGCCCCCTGCTTCAGGTGTCCGACCCACTTGCCCGGCTCAAGGAGTTGTATGGCGTGCGTGACCCGCTTTATCGGGAGACGTCGCGCTTCGTGATAGAAACCGGCCGCCCGTCGGTCTCGACCCTGGTCAATACCATCATGATGCAACTTGAACTGGCCGGTGTTGTGCAGCCGCATTGATTGTCTGCCTTTGCCATGATCACAGGAGCCCTACACTAAAGATCTATGCAAGTCTCCACTTTGCCCACTCGAACCCAGGTCCAAATCAGCCTCGCTGAACGCAGTTACGCCATCGTCATCGGCCCCAATCTTGTGGCTGATCCGTTCACTTATGACGACCTTCCCCAGGCAAATACTGCGCTGATTGTCAGCAACACTGCAGTGGCCCCTCTGTATGCGAAAAAACTTCAGGCCTCGTTGAAGGACCGCTATAAAAAGGTGCTTCTGACCATCCTCCCGGACGGCGAGGTTTATAAGGACTGGCAAACACTGCAGTTGATTTTTGACGCACTTCTTGAAAATGGGTGCGACCGCAAAACCGTATTGTTTGCGTTGGGTGGCGGTGTGGTCGGCGACATGACCGGGTTTGCAGCCGCCAGTTATATGCGCGGCGTGCCTTTTGTGCAGGTGCCAACCACGCTGCTGGCACAGGTTGACTCTTCCGTCGGTGGCAAAACTGCCATCAATCACCCGCTTGGCAAAAATATGGTCGGTGCGTTTTACCAGCCGCAACTTGTTATCTGTGATCTTGATGTGCTGAAGACCTTGCCAGCCAGGGAGTTAAGCGCTGGACTTGCCGAGGTCATCAAGTACGGGCCGATTGCGGACCTTCAGTTCCTTGACTGGATTGAAGCCAACATTGATGCCTTGCTGGCCCGTGATCCTGCGGCGCTGGCACATGCCGTCAAGCGCAGCTGTGAGATAAAGGCGTGGGTCGTCGGGCAGGACGAGCGTGAACTCGGCTTGCGCGCCATTCTCAACTTTGGCCACACCTTCGGTCACGCCATTGAATCGGGCCTGGGTTATGGCGAGTGGCTCCACGGCGAGGGCGTTGGTTGCGGCATGGTGATGGCTGCGCATCTTTCGCAGCGCCTGGGCCTGGTCGACGCGGCGTTTGTCGAGCGCCTCGTGGGACTTGTCGCCAAAGCGGGCTTGCCTGTGAAGGGCCCTGTGCTTTCGCAGGCTGACAACGCGGGTCGCTATCTTGAACTGATGCGTGTCGACAAAAAGTCTGAAGCGGGTGAAATCAGGTTTGTACTGATTGAAGGACCGGGTCGCGCCGTGGTCCGTGCCGCGCCTGATGACCTCGTTCGCGAGGTCATTGGCGCCTGCTGCCGGTAATGGTCTATTTGCGCCGACTGGCACGATTGAAATGCCGGGCTCATACTAACGCCCGGGTTAGCGCTCATCAAGATTAACCACCATGACACTGGCTTCCTACGCCTGCGACCCGTCGTTCTCACGTGGACGCAGATTTCCTGAGCCTGCAGCGCCTACCCGCTCGGACTTCCAGCGTGATCGCGATCGTATCGTCCATTCCACGGCATTTCGCCGGTTGGTCTATAAAACGCAGGTCTTCCTCAATCACGAGGGTGATTTGTTTCGTACCCGGCTGACGCATTCGCTGGAGGTGGCCCAGCTTGGCCGCTCCATCGCCCGCGCGCTGCAGCTCAACGAAGATCTGGTCGAGGCGATTGCACTTGCACATGATTTGGGGCATACCCCGTTCGGCCATGCGGGGCAGGATGCATTGAACAACTGTCTGAGAACGCACAACGCGGATAGTGCAGGCTTTGAACACAACCTGCAAAGCCTGCGGGTGGTTGATTCGCTGGAAGAGCGTTACCCGCAATATGACGGACTCAACCTCACTTTCGAAACCCGTGAAGGCATCCTGAAGCATTGCTCGCGTCGCAATGCCTTTCGGATCGAGGCGCGTGAGCCCGGCGGTGTCGCGCATCGCTTTGTGCTGGCTGCAGATGCCGGCTCGCGAAAGCAGCAGCCGTCACTGGAGGCCCAACTGGCCAACCTTGCAGATGAGATCGCGTACAACGCGCATGACATTGATGACGGCGTGCGCTCCGGGTTGCTGACCATGGAGCAGCTCGAGGACGTGGAGTTGTTCAGCCAGTACCGCTGCGAGACCAGCCTGGCCTATCCGCTGCTGAAGGGACGAAGGCTGCTGTTTGAAACCATACGCCGCATGCTCAGTGCGCAGGTCTACAACGTGATTGATGCGAGCCATCTGGGCATGGAGAAACTCGGCGTCTCTGATGTCGAGGTGGTCCGACAGTCCCTGCCCCTGATTCGTTTCAGCCGTGACATGGCGGCGCAGTCAGCTGTGCTCAAGCAGTTTTTGCTGAAGAATCTTTATCGCCACCCGCAGGTTTCTGAAACCACCGAAGCTGCGAAGCTGGTGGTGCGTGAGCTCTTTGCCGCCTACATGGCGGACCCGGCCCAGATGCCTCAGGCACATATCGACCGCTTCGATGGCGTCGACATGCCTCATTCCGTGGGTGCAAAGCCGGAGCGCGTGGTGGCCGATTACATCGCAGGCATGACGGACCGCTTTGCGTCCAGAGAGCATGAACGCCTCAGCGGCCGCGCGGCATTTTCTGCATGAGCATCAGCGCGGACCGAAACGGCATTCAGCCCGGCATGGGCACAGCCTACTGTGTGGTCGCCGCTGCGCTCGGTGCGGCCATGCATATCGGCAAGCTGCCCCCGGCCGTGCCTGTGCTGGAGCGGGTTTTGGGTATCACGCTGCTACAGGCGGGGTTTTTACTGTCGCTGGTGCAGTTCGCCGGCATGTGCCTGGGCCTTGCCACGGGGCTGGCCATACAGCGGGTGGGGCTCAAGCGCAGCATGGTCGGCGGCCTGTTGTTGCTCGGTAGCGCGAGCCTGCTGGGTTCCGCTGCTGAAAGCCCCGCATGGTTGCTGGCGACGCGGGCGCTTGAGGGACTGGGTTTCCTGTGGGTAGTGCTGCCCGGCCCGGGTTTGCTGCGCCTTCTGGTACCGCGTGACCGCATCAACAGCATGATGGGCGTGTGGGGCACCTACATGCCGCTGGGAACATCGCTGGCGCTGTTGCTTGGTCCCTGGGCCATGCTGCTCGGCTCGCCTGACGACGGATGGCGCATCTGGTGGTGCCTGCTGTCGGCTGTCGCCGTCCTGATGGCGGCACTTGTGGGCTGGCGTGTACCTTCAGACAGGAGCTCGGACACCGTTGGGCAGGCCAAACCAGAGAACAAGTCTCCCACCCGTACATTGCTGGGGCTGACACTGCGTTCACGGCCCGTCTGGCTGATGGCGCTGACCTTTGCCGCATATGCCGGCCAGTGGCTTGCAGTGGTTGGCTTCCTGCCCACCATTTATTCAAAAGCGGGTGTGGCGAGCACAACGGCTGCGTGGCTTACGGCGCTTGCTGCCGCTTTCAACATGATCGGCAATGTGGTTGCGGGACGCCTGCTTGAGCGTGGTGTGACGGCCCCCGGTCTGTTGTCCACCGGTTTCCTGGTGATGGGGAGCGGCACATTGATCGCCTTCGGAACGGATGTCGGTCCCTGGGCGCAATACCTCGCCGTGCTGGCCTTTTCTGCGGTGGGCGGCCTGATCCCTGCGACCCTTTTCAGTCTGTCGATCAGGCTGGCTCCCCGTCCCGATGCGGTTTCAGTCACTGTGGGCTGGCTGCAGCAGTGGTCATCCGCCGGGCAATTTGCGGTTCCACCATTCATGGCATGGGTTGCCGTGCGTGCTGGTGGCTGGCAGTGGACGGGCGGTGTCAGTGCGGTACTTTGCGCGGTGGGTTTGTGGCTTGCGCTCCTGATCAGGTCGGAGCTCGCACGCGCGCATCTACCCTGATGCGGCTCCGCCTTGCCCGTTTGATCCCATGCAACCGATATGCATGGCCTCATGACATCCCGGCATTCTTTCCCGTGTTTTTCGATGCAGTTCGGTATTACGCTGCTGGACTTGTGAATCACCGATAGTCCGCGCTGCCAGCGATGGCACGGTGACGGGCATCAAACATGCTTGCTGCATGTTCCTAAAACGGGAGGACGCCATGATCATCAATCGCCGCCAGGTTCTGTTGAACAGTGTTTCTGCAAGCGCCATCGTCGCCACACCGGCCCTTTGGGCGCAGGCAGCAAAAGGGCGCAAGCTGGTCCTGGGACAGTCGGTGCCTCTCACTGGTGCTGCAGACCAGATCGGACTGGCTTACTTTAATGGTGCAAAAATGTACTTTGACGCCATCAACGCCAAAAATGGTGCAGCAGGCTATCGCATAGAAGTCAAAACGCTTGACGATGGCTACAGCGCGGCCAAGGCGGCAAGCAATGCAAAACAATTTTTGGATGAAGGTGTTGATGCCCTGTTTGGTTTTGCGGGTACCGCCAGTTGCGACTCGGCCTACGGGGTGGCCAAAGCCTCAAACACCTTGTTCTTTGCGCCGTTCGCCGCCTCTGATGCACTGCATGATGCGGGAGCCAATGTTTTCAATGTGCGGCCTGCGTTGGCTGACGAGGCCTATAAAGTGGTTCGCCACTGCGCCACCCTGAGCCAGGACAGGATTGCCGTATTTGCAGAAGAAGATGCCATGGGTCGCGCAGGTCTGGCAGCGGTCAATCAGGCGCTGATCGATCTCAAGCGCCCGCCGCTGGTAGCGAGTGCACTTTCCCCGGTCAACAGCGACAAGGTTGATGCTGCAGTAGCAGCCCTGATGAAGGCCCAGCCCCAGGCCATCATCCAGGTGAGCCTTTTCAACTCTTCTGCGGCATTTATCCGCAAAATGCGTCGCGCCGGGTTTGCTGGCCAGTTCCTCAATTTTTCCGTCGTTGGGATTGATCCGCTTTTCAGCGCGCTTGGCAAGGAGATTGGCGGCGTCGTGATCTCGCAGGTCGTTCCGTCACCACGCAGCGTGGGAACGCCGTTGATCAAGGAATACCTCGACATCCTGAACCAGACCGACCAGACGCCAAGCTACGAGAGCGTTGAGGGTTATGTCGCGGCGCGTGCATTTGCAGAAGGCGTGAGGCGCAGCACTGCCGCGAACGGAAAGCCTGACCGTGCGGGCCTGCAAAAGGCATTTGAGAGTATGACCGACTACGACATGAGCGGCTTTCGAGTGAACCTGCGCGCCAAAAAGTATGAGTCGGTCAGGGCTGTGGATCTTGTGACCATCACGCCAGATGGCAAGGTGGTGCGATAGGCGGTGGATTGCCTCCATCTCTAGGGAGCAGCTGAGTAATCGGGGTCAGACTCCAATAAACACAATAAACAATTGAAACAATTGGGGTCAGACTCCAATTAAACTGGCGAGATGCAGACTCCCGCATCTATCTCATCATGGCCCGCCTCCCCAGGCTGACGTTGGCCGGTTATCCGCACCACGTTATCCAGCGTGGCAACAACCGCCAGCCCATCTTCCGGAGTGCCGCTGACCATGAATATCTGCTGGGTCTTCTGTACGACAACGCCAGGAAGTTTGATGTCGTCATTCACGCCTATGTGTTGATGGGCAATCACTTTCATCTTCTGATGACGCCTGCCACGGACAAGGGCCTTCCCCAGATGATGCAGGCCGTCGGACGCAGTTATGTCCGCTACTTCAATGATCTCCATGAAAGATCTGGCACCTTGTGGGAAGGGCGTTACCGTTCCACCCTGATACAAACTGACCGTTATTTGCTGGCGTGCATGGCTTATATAGACCTCAATCCGGTGCGTGCAGGCCTGGTCGCGGAGGCCGGTGACTATCCATGGTCAAGCTTTGGCCACTATGCAGGCCTGCGTAGCGACAGGCTGGTGACGCCACACCCGCTTTTCTGGACGTTGGGCAACACACCTTTTGCAAGGGAGGTTGCTTACGCTGAAATGGTGCGCGCTGGGCTGGCGCCGAGGCAGCAGGATGCTCTGACCCGCTCGGTATTGAGCGGTTGGGCTTTGGGCGAGCCGGAATTTGTTGCAGATCTGCAAAAACAGACGGTACGTCGGGTTCATAAAATGCAAGCTGGTCGTCGTGTTAGGGCGCAATCCGGCGATTCGATGAAAAAAGATGCCTGATTT
>JAZKCB010000331.1:0-14318 GCA_040388335.1 Pseudomonadota bacterium
CCAGTCAACGACTTCCTTCTCAAAGGAAACGCAACAGTAGCCTGGTGCACTTAAGTCAATGCTGTAGATTTCTTGCTCATGGCCAAGCCCGGCCGCAATGGCCATCATGCGGTCGCTCATGTCTCCGTAGAGGGTGAAGTTGGCCGATAAGGCCACCACGCCATGCTCTTCGGCCACCTGCCGGCACTCAAACCACGGCGCACCCATGCGTATGCCCAGGGCCTTGGCCTCGTTGCTGCGCGAGATGGCGCAGCCGTCATTATTGGACAGCACGACCACCGGGCGCGTCTTCAGTTGTGGCCTGAAGTTGCGCTCGCAGCTCACATAAAAATTGTTCCCATCGACCAAAGCAAACATGGCGTCATCGCTTGAAGCGTTTTATCGCCGCCGTCACCACGCCGCAGATGGCAAGCGTCTGACCCTCCTTGAAGATCGTGGGCGGAAAAGTCGGATTACCGGATCGCAGTTGCACCTGGCCGGCGCGCTTGTAGAGTTGCTTCACCGTGAAGTCGCCGTTAACCTCGGCCACCACGATATCGCCATGTTTCGCCGTCAGCTGGCGGTTGACCACTAGCACATCGCCATCGCTCACGCCCAGATCGATCATCGACTGCCCCCGGGCCTCCCAGAAGAACGTGCCATTGGGGTGCGTGATCAACAGGTCGTTGAGGTCGTGGCGCTTGACGGCAAAGTCAGCTGCAGGCGACGGAAACCCCGCGGGCACCGTGCCCTGCACCCAAGGCAGCATCATGCGCGACCCTTGGTTGAAGGCGATGGTGCCCGGTGGATTTATACTGTTCATTCATACAGTATATTTCTATGTCTTATGCAATTGCCATTACTTTTTATCGGCGTAACATCTTTCCTCAACTATTTGTCCGCAGTCAGGTTGTTACTGCTCGAGGAGTTGCGATGTATGAACAGATGATCAAGCTCGTCAAACTGCTCGACGCTTGCAATATTCAGGCTGGCTTGGAATATCTCAACAGCCGCGTACCGCACCGGTTTACAGCCATCTATAAGCTGGACGGCGACGTTTTTATATTGCAGCATTTCGTTGACAAGCTCGGTGAGATTGCTCCGCAGTTGTTGACAAAAGTCCCCTTTGACGCCAGCTTTTGCCAGTACTCGGTTGGCTTGGGCCAGTTTGTCAGTGAAGACACCATCAATGACCAGCGCCTCAACGGTCATCCCAATCAAGGAACCTTAGGTACGTATGTCGGGTTACCGCTCACGCTCATGCCATTTGGGCTGTACGGCACGTTTTGCCACTTCGACTTTGACCCAAACCTGCGTGTTACCGACGAAGAGTTTGAATATCTTCAGGGTGCCATGCGTGTGCTACCAAAGTACCTGAACAGGAAACCTCTACCGAATGTGCAGTCACTTTGAAGCATTGCGGCAGTGGGAGAACTACGAAAAGTATTTCCACGTCACTAAGCCTGACACGCAGGGCAAGCTCGACATGTGGCCGCGTTACCTCGGCAACTTCATACGCAAGCCGCCTGAGACAGATCCGCATGATGAAGCGGTGCCGGCAGCGGAAGCACTGGCCGGTCGTTGGGGTTTGGTGCCTTGGCGGCTGGAGGCCACGCCAGACAAGATCAAGGCTGCTATGGTCAGGTCCACCTTCAATGCCCGCATAGAGGGTATCGACAAAAACTACACCTTCGGGTCCGCGTGGACTCGGGGCCAGAAGTGCATCGTGCCCGCAGACGCGTTTATGAGCCCGATTGGCGAAGCGGCAAGGCCGTGACCACTCGCTTGACCAGGGCAGATGGACAGCCGGTCGGAATTGCAGGCCGGTGGGACGTATGGTCCGAGCCAGGCAATCTGCCACTGCTGAGCTTCACTATGCTCACGATGAACGCCACCGATCATGCCCTGTTGAAAAACTTCCACAGGCCCGAAGACGAAAAGCGTATCGTGGTGATCCTGCCCGAGGACAACTGAGACCCGCAGACGACCGGGAACTTCCACCACGCCGTGTCCACGCTCAATGACTTGCTTGACCGCTTCAGCTTTGAATTCGGCTGTATAGCTGACTCTCTTCAAGACTCTTTCTCCCTTTCAATTTCGACCTTGAGGTGTCTATTGAAGCGGGTCAAATCCACCGAATGATTGCCCTAACGTTCAAGTCGGCAAGGGCATCGCCATCCGTGTGGACAAGCTGGCCATGATCCAGATCGAGCCCATCACCATGATGATCAGCAGCAGCGCCGAGAAGAGGATGAGTTGCAGATCTTCGCGCTTCTGCCTGAGACCGATATGGAGGAAACAGCGCAATTGCACCAGTATCTGCACCAGCGCCAAGCCACCTGTCGCGATCAGCAGTGAGAAACGCGGCAGGCCGGCCCAGAGCACTAGCGCAAATGCTGTAATGGTTAGCAGGAGTGCAAGCGAGCCACCCCAGACGTAGGAGAGAAATTCCCTGCGTTCCTCTGAACAGCGTTCGGACCGAGTCTCGATGCTGGCCAACTCAGCACTCATGCCAACCCCCCCAGATAAACCACCGAGAAGATCGCGATCCAGACCAGGTCCAGGAAATGCCAGAACAGCGCCAGACGCATGATTCCCAGCTTGACTTCCCTGTCCAGGCCGTAGCGCGCGATCTGGCCGAACAGCGCCACCAGCCAAATGCAACCCGCTAGGACATGCAGGCCGTGGAGCGGCACCAGGTCGAAGAAGGCGGACAGAAACCCGCTGCGACTTGGCACGCCGCCGGTGGCAAACATGGTGTCGAAATCGCGCAGTTCGAGGCCGAGGAAGGCCAGTCCCAGCACGAGCGTGACTGCCATCCAGCCTAGCAGCCGTGCCATGTCGTGCTTGTACTTCAGCGCCAGCGAGGCCATGCCGAAGGTGAAACTGCTGGCGAGCAGCAACAAGGTCTCGATGAAGACGCTCTTGATGTCGTACAGTTCGCGCGGCCCCGGGCCGCCCGCGGTTGCGTCTACCGACGTGATGTACGTGGCGAAGACCATGCCGAACAGGATCGCGTCGCTCATCAGAAATACCCAGAAGCCGAACATTACGGTTTCTGCTGCCTTGTCATCCTCGCCATGCCCGGCTCCGAGATTCAGTCCCGGATGCTTCATCAAGCTTTCGTTCATGGCACCACTCCGTCGGCCGCCAACATCGCCAGCCCGACGTTGGCCGGCTTGCATTCGTCGACGCGAGAAATGGCCGCGGCCCTGGCGACAGCGTCTATCCAGCGCTGGTGTTCACGCTGCACTTCCCGCGCAGAAACGATGCGTGTCGTGTCTCGCGCAAAGCCGCGCAGGATCATGCTCACGATGCCCGCCAGGAGCGAAAGAAGGACCAGCCACCAAATCTTCCAGACCAGACCAAAGGCCAGCGTGAAGCCAATGACCGCAATAGCCGGGCCCATCGCGCTGTTCCTCGGCAGCGCGATATCGACGTATACATCGGGTGGCAAATAGGCTCGGCCGTTCTCTTTGGCTGTGGTGAAGGCATCGCGGCCGTCGACTACAGGGATCACGGCGAAGTTGTACTCCGGCGGCGGTGCAGAACTCGCCCATTCAAGGCTGCGGCCAGCCCAGGGGTCACCCGCAAACACGCGGTTTTGCTCGCGGTTCTGGATCGACACCCGAAGCTGCCACAGCAGCGCCAGCAGCGCCGCGAGGATCAGCAGCGCACCCACGAACGCCACCCATTCCAAGGGCACGTAGCGCGCATCGGTATAGGCGACGCTGCGCCGCGGCAGCCCCATAAGGCCCAACGCGTACAGCGGGAAAAACGCCGCCATAAAGCCGAAAATCCAGCACAGCGCAGAAATCAGACCCCAGCGCTCTTCGAGCCGGAAACCAAATGCCTTGGGAAACCAGAAGTGATAGGCGGAGAGCATGCCGAACAGCACCCCAGGGACTGCGACGTTGTGAAAGTGGGCAACCAGAAACACGGTGTTGTGTACCTGGTAGTCGATGGTGGGACTGGCCAGCAGGATGCCGGACATCCCGCCGAGCACGAACAGCACGATAAAGCCGAGGGCATAAACCATGGGGACCGTGAAACGAATACGGCCGCGGAACATCGTCCACATCCAGTCGTAGATCTTCACGCCGGTGGGGATGCCGATCAGCATCGAGGCGATACCGAACGCGGCGTTGATGTTGGCACTCTGGCCCATGGTGAAGAAGTGATGCAGCCACACCGTGAATGAAAGAACCGCGATCGCCAGGGTGGCCATCACCAGCGACCTGTAACCGAAGAGCGTCTTGCCGGAAAAAGTGGCAATGGTCTCCGAATACACACCGAACGCCGGCAGGATCAGGATGTAGACCTCGGGGTGGCCGAACAGCCAGAAAAGGTTGGCGAAGTGCATGACGTTGCCGCCGCGGTCGTTGGTGAAATAGTGAAAGTCGAGATACCGGTCCAGCGCCAACTGCGCCGTAGCTACGGTGAGCGGCGGCATGGCGAAGATCATCAACAGGGCGGTGCACAGCGCGGTCCAGGTGAACAATGGCATGTGCATCAACTTCATCCCCGGTGCGCGCTCCTTGTAAATCGTCACCGCGAAATTGATGCCCGTCAGCGTGGATCCCAGTCCCGCGAGGCTGAGCGCCCAGATCCAGTAGTCTGGCCCGACACCTGGGCTGAAGTTGGCCTCCGTGTACGGCGGATAGCCGAACCAGCCGCCGGTGGAGAACTTGCCGATAACCAGTGAGACCATCATCAGCGCGGCGCCTGCTGCTGTCAGGCCCAGGCTGATCGAGTTGAGCACCGGGAACGACACGTCGCGGGCCCCGATCTGCAGCGGCATCACGTAGTTGATGACGCCGGTGAGGAACGGCATGGCCATGAAGAAGATCATGATCGTGCCGTGCGTGCTGAACAGCTGCGCAAAATGCTCCGGCGAAAGAAACCCGCCGCTCAGGCCGAACGCCTGCTGCGCCCGCATGAGCATGGCTTCGACCAGCGCGCGCGCCAACATCACCAGCGCGATCACGATGTACATGATGCCGATCTTTTTGTGATCAAGGCTTGTCATCCACTCCGACCACAGCGGGCGCCACCAGCGATACCGGGTCAGCAACCGGACCAGCACAATGAAGCCGATCACCACCACCAACGCCGCACCGGTGGCGATGCAGCCGTTGATGATGTTTGCTTCGGTAGGTTGCTGAAACATCTGCCAGAACGGCAGAGCGGACCAATCGAGGCGGCCGAGTGGATGGTCGAAGAGCACAGCGACGTTCATCTTGTCAACGCCTGCGTGGCTCGGTCGGCTGCGCCGGCGTCCGGCACCTGCGCGTCCGCGCGATCGACCCTGTGATTGAACGCAACCGCAGGGAGTATCGGTTTGCCCTCCATCGTTGCCATCACCACGGCGGGGAACAGCGAGCGGGTCACGCCGCTAAAAGTCACGTTGCCGTCAACCGAACCCAAGCCTGGCAAGGCGATGTTCATCTCACTTCGGGTACTGCGCTGGGCGATAAGCGCGAGGTACTCCGCATCCAGAGGGATGGCGGTTGCCCCCACCTTGTTCACCCAATTCTCGAAGTCGGCTGGGGTCATTGCCATCGCCGTGAACTTCTGCTTGTGGAAGCCGTCGCCGTTGTACATGGTGTTCTCCCCCAGGGACACTCCGGGCTGGCTGGCCTGAAGATTCAATTGCGTCACCATGCCGCCCATGGCGTAGATCTGGCTGCCCAGCGCGGGAATGAAGAAGGACTGCATCACCGTGGCTGATGTCAGGTGTAAGGTGACAGGACGTCCTGTCGGCAGCGCCAGTGTGCCGATGCTGGCGATGCCATGATCGGGGTAGATGAACAGCCATTTCCAGTCGTAGCCTATGACCTGGATCTGAAGGGGCGCTTGGTCAGACGCCAGCCGTTTGTACGGATCCAGCTCGTGCGCGTCCCGCCAGACAAAGACCGACAGCACGATGACGATGACGATCGGACCGGCCCACGAAATTATTTCCAGCGTCCTGGATACCGCCCAGCGGGGCGTGTACCGCGCCGCCTTATTGCCATAGCGGTAACGCCAGACAAAGAAGGGCAGCAGCAGAAAAATCGGTCCGGCGACGAATACAGCCAGGATGCCAAGCACCCACAAGAAGTGCCATCGCTGAGCATCGGCAACTGGGCCTTGAGGATCCAGGAAGCTGAGGTGGGTGCTGCCAGAACAGGCACTCAGCATCAGCAGCACGACGCACGGTGCGACAGAGCGCCCGAGGGCCACTGCGCCTTTCTCCATCGTACCGGGGGGAATGGAACCCAAATCCGTCGCCTCGCCTCGGTGGAAAACTATGTCACGACTCATGTTGACCAGGATTCGCGGGACTGCCAGGGCAGATTAAAACAATGACGTACCCGAGACGGGTGCAGGAAGAGAGATGCGTTCAGGATGAGCGTAGATAACCAGATCATTCTCGCGGGCCAGGCCCAGCAAACTCATG
This sequence comes from Pseudomonadota bacterium, assembly GCA_040388335.1. GTDB lineage: Bacteria > Pseudomonadota > Gammaproteobacteria > Burkholderiales > Burkholderiaceae_C > Polaromonas. The sequence goes on from JAZKCB010000331.1 coordinate 6,422, forward strand.
CCTGATTGCCACGCTGCTTCTACCGCGAGTTGTATCGGCGCCGAAACTGCGGCAAGCAGGGGGGCGCGGGCCATCGCCGCCTTTTGAACCATCTCGATGCTGGCTCTGCTGGTGACGGCGATGAATCCCTTGTCGGCCTGCAATCCGGCACTGGTCAAGGCGCGGACGAGCTTGTCAAGCGCATTGTGTCGCCCAACGTCTTCGCGCAGCACCCGAACCTCACCGTTGCGATCGCACCACGCTGCCGCGTGCATGGAGCCGCTAATGGCATTGAGCATTTGTCCGTCTCGCATGGATCGCATGGCGGTGGCCTGGTCCGCTGGATCAGCGCGACAAAAACGGTCCATCGGCATCGACAGTGATTCTTACGGGCACGGATTTCGATGCTGGCGTCTTGGAGAGTTCGTCGTGATGGCCGATAGGAACAAGTACATTGCATTCGGGGTAGTAGCTGGCTACGGTACCGCGAGGGATCTGGTAGGCCGTCAGTCTCAAGCCGCCAAGCTCCCTCAATTGCCCGTCATCCACATCAGTGCGAAGCCGCACGGTCTGGCCATTAGTCAGCCCCGCCTCAGCAATGTCATCGGGATTCATCATCAGCACGTCTCTCGTTCCTTCGATACCGCGGAAGCGATCGGAATAACCGTAGATCGTCGTGTTGAATTGGTCGTTCGACCTCAGCGTGATGAGCCTATATCGGTCCGGCGCATTCTTGAAACCGATCGAGTTGAGTTGGCCCGGCGAAGTAAATACAGCCTTGCCGGAATCAGTCTTCCAGATCCGCTCGTGCGCGCCGTTGCCACGGTAAAAGCCACCCGGTTCGAACATCCGCTGGTTGAAATTCCGGAAGTCATCCGGGTAGGTGGATTCGATCAGGTCCCTGACCAGGCCATAGTCCCCCGTCCACGCGTCCCACTTGAGATGATCGTCGGGCGGCAACGCGGCCTTGGCGATACCCGTAACGATCGCGAGTTCGCTCTTGACCGCGTCCGACACTGGCGGCTGGTGGCCGATCGAGCCGTTGATCAGCGAGAAACTGTCTTCAGTCGTCACCGATTGAATACCGCCGGACTGTTCATCCGCCTCGATCCGTCCGAGGCAGGGCAAGATGTAAGCTGTCTTCCCGGGAAACAGGTGACTGCGATTGAGCTTTGTAGAAACCATTACGGTCAATTCCTGATCGGCCCAGGCCTTCTCCATCCGTGCCTGATCGGGTACGGCCCGAACCAGATTTCCTCCTAGTGAAACAAAAGCGCGCACCTTGCCAGCGAACAAGCCTTCGACCGCTTCGACGATATTCATGCCGTCATCGGTCGGTGGGTCGAAGCCAAACAGCTCCTTAAGCTTGTCCATCGGAATGAGATGCGCCTTTTCTGCAATCCCGACTGTCCGTTGACCCTGGACGTTGCTATGCCCGCGAACGGGGCAACAACCCGCACCGGGCCGGCCGATATTCCCCCGCAGCAACAGCAAGTTGACCAGCATGGCAATGTTCAAAAAGCCATGCGTGTGCTGGGTCAATCCCATGCCATACACGCCGATCACCTTCTCTGCAGCAATATAGACTGCAGCCGCCTCGCGAAGGGCAGACTCCGTCAACCCACTTTCTTCCTCGATGTCTGCCCACGCGACCGAACGACAGTCATCAAGGAAGGCCTCGAAACCCGTGGTGTGCTGCTGGATGAAGGAATGGTCGATGACCTCCGCCTTGCCAGCGGCTTTCGCATCATCGTCCGCCTCGACCACGCATTTGCAGATGCCGAGAATGGCTGCAACGTCGCCGCCCGCCTTCAGTTGGTGATATTGATCCGATATCTTCGTTTCCTTACCGGTCAACATCGCCGCAGGGTTTTGCGGATCGACGAAGGAAACGAGACCCTGCTCGATGATCGGGTTGAAGGTGACGATATTCGCGCCGCGGTCTTTCGCCTCTTTTAGAGGGTGCAAGAAGCGCGGGCTGTTTGTGCCGGGATTCTGGCCGAAGAAGAAGAAGGCATCGGTCTGCGCCAGATCGTCCCACACCACTGTGCCCACCGGCGAACCAATGACCTTGGTCAAACCCACCGAGGTGGTCTCATGGCACATATTCGAACTTTGCGGGAGATTGTTCGTGCCGTACTTGCGCGCCAGCAAGGCATAAAGGTACGACGCTTCCAGCCCGGCATGTCCCGATGCATAAAAGATCACGCTATTGGGATCGAACTGCTGTAGCCTGATACCAATCTCGTTGAACGCTTCATCCCACGTTACTTCGCTATATCGGTCGGTTAATGCGTCATAACGCAGCGGATGAGTCAGCCTGCCAGTCTTCTCCAGATCATGGTCTTTCCAGCTACGTAGTGCGCCGACCGTGTGCGCCTCATCCTTCCAAAAATCGGGAGTGCAGCGCGCGCTGGTCATTTCCCACAAGATGGCCTTTGCACCGTTCTCACAGAATTCGAACGCCGAATAGTTAGCGGGCTTTGGCCAGGCGCAAGACACGCACATGACCCCCTTCGGTTTATTGAGCCTTGCAAGCGCACTGACTGCGCTCGGACTCGCCCAAGTCTGGCCATAAATCCTCGCGATGCCTTTCAGGGATCCCCAGCCACCGGCTGGACCAGAGGAGTGCGGCAGTGTTTCGTTATCTGCCGTGATAACTGGGCTGCCGTCCAATTTCCCACTTGGTACCACGTTTTATCTCCCATTTTCCACACGATAACGAGACACCTTAGATGCTCGTGTTTTGTGCGGTGTAGTCAAAACGCTCGCTCGCGTGTGGGAAACGAACGAAGGGCTTCGCGTAGGTTGGCTTGCGCAGTGAGCATCTCAACGACAGCTTGGCGACAGCGCTCCCGGCCCATTCAGGTCGCCACCCATGGCAGATGGTGTCCTTACCCGCCAACACCCATTCATTTCCAATCTACACGCCTGTATAGAAAGTCTGCGAATTCTCGAATCTGCGCTTCATCCTCATCCTCCTGGTCAAAGTACTGGGCGCTGTTGAGAACACCGGCAAAGAAAGATTGCCTGATGGTGAGCTCTAGTCTTGTCCTACAGCGCGACCGCCCCTTTTTTGTTACTCTGAAAATCAATCGACACTCGGGCTTTCGCCTGCAACATGGTGGCTGCCGCGACATTTGTACCAGGAGGTTTCATGAACAAATACATCCGTTTCATCACCATGATCGCCGCTTCCACTCTGGTGATGTTCGGGCTGATGTACCTAAATACCTACTCGTTGGACCATGTGTTCTTTAGCCAGACTCGCGCCTGGATGGCGCTGTACATGGGTGGCGCAATGGCCATCGTGATGATGCTGTTTATGCTGGGCATGTACGACGATAGTCGCAAGAACATCGCCATCCTGATCGGTGCCGCCATGGTGTTTGCGGGGTCGCTGTACTTGGTTCGTTCGCAAGACACCGTGTCGGACCAGGCTTGGCAAAAGGCCATGATTCCCCACCACAGCATCGCCATCCTGACCAGCACCCGCGCGCGCATCGACGACCTGCGCGTGCGCGCCCTGGCCGACGGTATCGTCAAGGCTCAGCGCAAGGAAATCAAGGAAATGGAATGGCTGATCCGTGACATCGCGCAGAACGGCAAGGCCACGACGCCGGAGCAAGCGCAATCGCGCCTTGTACCGGTGTTCGAGGGCCAGTTGGGTGAGAAATAGGCTCGCAGGACATGAGGCCTCAAAACATGACGGGTCGTGCGAACGGGACGCAACCTGAAGGAAAAGACGATGACTGAAGCCATCCTTGCTGCCGCACGAGACGAGAAAACCGCCGTGCTGTACCGGACAGGTCTATCAAGAACGATAAAGCCGCCGAGCAGCTAAGCGTAGTTCGGCTACGCTCTATGCACATCACGAAAGTCGGCTACATCGCCACCCAGCCTAGGGTCATAGGCACCCGCACAGTGGCCATCACCTGCAGAATTGACGCCAGCGGCAGTCTCACCTTCGATGGCTTGCTCGGGTTTATTACCAAGAAGTTAACCGACTTCTCTTGTCAAGCTGTCCCATAACAGCCATTGCCTACTTGCACACGCTGTGTATTCCGGAAATCACAGACCAATATTCCGGGAATTCCTGACCAGCTCGCTTGAAATGACCAGTTTTCTTCGGTGGAAATCAACCAAGGCATCTGACAGGAATAGGTCGTTAGTGAACGACTGCTTTCGACGACAAAGCGGTAATTGCTCCCTCCGAATTCCTTGCCGACAACCGGACTTCCGATCTGTCCGGGGGTAGCGTTGGAGGGAAATGACGCACTTTGCACTGGTTGGCAACCTGGCCAGCGCGTTGGGCGCAGCACCACATTTCGGCAGGCCTGCCTTCTCCAGTTGAGGCTGGGCCCTATCCAGCTGGTTTTGTCATCCGGCTTGCACCTTTCTGCGCAGCCACTGTCGAGCACTTCAAGTTTCTGGAGCGTCCAAGCAACCAGGCCATTCCGGATGGGCTCGGGTTCGAGCCGCCACGTGACTACGAGCGCCAGGTTCCCGATGGCCGCTTGAGTTCCGGCCCACGAGACTATGCGACGGTGGGCCAGCTGTACGAGACGTTCGAACAACCCCTGCAGGCAACTGCTGCAGCGCTCGGAGAGCAGCAGCTGTTTGTGGGGAACCCTGCGTTGCAGGTGGATGCGACGCTTGCGCCGCTGCCAGGGGTGGCACCAGTGACCAATCTCGCCTCGGCACTGGTAGTCATCCGCACCATCGTGACACAGGGCGAGGGTAGCCATCAGCGCGAAGTGACGCCGGCTATGAACTTCGCCAATGATGTAGTACTGGGGGGTGCTCAAATGAGTACTCAGTTAAGGGCGCGCCCTCAATGCAGCCCGCAGATAGTCATGAAACATCCGGGCCGGCGCCTTGAGCGCCGCACCCCTTCGCGTCGTCAGGCCCAGCACACGTGACACAGCCGGACGGCGCAGGGCAACACCTACCAGCGTCGGGTGCGCAGGTGCAAGTGTCAGGCGCGGCACTGCCGCCATGCCAAGGCCGGCCTCGACCATGCCAAGCAGGGTGGCAATATGGCTGACCTCAAAACGGTAGGACGGGTTGACTCCCGCTTTTGCCAGCGCGTCGTCCAGCAACTGGCGGTTGCCGCTGGACCGTGCCACTGCAATCAGGCGTTCGCCTTCAAGGTCTGACCAGGCCAGGGTCTTGCGCCTGGCCAATGCATGCCCGCGCGGCATGGCAAGCACAAACGGGTCTGTATGTATCGGGTCAAACTCCACGCCCGGCACCTGGCCGCCCATGAAGCTGATGCCGAAATCGGACTCACCTGACACGACGCTCGCCAGCACGGTGCCCGCTGCTTCGTCAATCACACGAATGCGGATAAGGGGATAGCGCTCAGAAAAAGACCGCACCACTGACGGCAGGAAATAGATCGCAGCGGACGGCACGCAAGCCACGGTGACGCGACCGCTGCGGCTGCCTGCAATGTCTGAAATGCCAAGCATGGCGGATTCCAGGTCGTCCAGCGCAGCACGTGCACGATCCAGAAAAACCCGGCCCAGCGGTGTGAGTTCAACCTCCCGGGTTGTGCGGTTAAAAAGGCGTGCGCCCAGGATGGTCTCGAGCTTGTCGATACGTCTGCTCAGTGCCGGGGCCGACAGGGAAATGTGGTCGGCCGCCGCACGAAAACTCCCGCACTCCGCCACCGCCACAAAGGCCTGCAGCTGCTGCAAATCAAAATTGATGCGTGCCATGCACTAATCGTAGCAAAAGTTGCACTTCACCAAAAACGGCGATTTCCCGATGATGCGGACAAGAGTTCAAAAACCAGGCCGTTCAGGAGACAAACATGCACACCACCTTCGTCTTTTCACCGCCCATGCGGAAATCATTGCCAACACTTGCGGTCGGCATGGCGCTCATGCTGGGCTCCACCGGCGCGGCAATCGCGCAGGGCTGGCCCGACAAGACCATCACCATCGTGGTGCCCACCGCAGCTGGCGGCGCCAATGACGCCATGGCCCGCATCCTCGGACAGGGCCTGAGCACCCGACTGGGCAAACCCGTCATCGTTGAAAACAGGGCGGGCGCCAATGGCGCCATCGCCAGCGAGTATGTTGCACATGCTGCGCCTGACGGCTACACCGTCATGTTCGGCTATATCGCAACACACGGCATCAACCCCGCACTGCAAAAGCTCAAATACGACCCTGTAAAGGATTTTGAAGCCATCGGCATGGTGGCCGCATCACCGACAGTGCTGGTCGCAACCAATGCACTGCCGGTAAAAAACGCCAAAGAGCTGGTACAGCTCATGAAGGCCAAACCGGGCACCTACAGTTATGCAACAGCGGGCAATGGCACGGCACCCCATATAGCAGGGGAACTGTTCAAACTTTCTACCGGACTTGACGTGGTCAGCATTCCCTACAAGGGCTCGGCTCCAGCAGTGGTAGACACGATAGGTGGAACAACCCAGTTCATGTTTCCCAGCCTGTTCACGGCGTTTCCGCAGATTCAGGGCGGCAAGCTCAAGGCACTTGGCATTGCCGGCGACAAACGTTCATCTGTCCTTCCTGATGTGCCAACCCTGGCCGAGCAGGGTATCGCCAACGTCAGCATGTCCCAGTGGTATGCCCTGTTTGCACCGGCAAAAACGCCGAAGACGGTGATTGACCGCCTGAATCGCGAACTCAACAGCGTGCTGGCCGACAAAGCCGTGCAGAAAAGAATCGGGGACCAGGGCGCCGAAGTTGAAACCAGCACACCCGCAGAGCTGAAGGCACTTGTCCAGAAAGAGGTGGTCCGCTGGAAAGGCGTTGTCGATGCCGCCAAAATCAAGGCCGAATAAAGTGATGAATGAATTCATGAAACTGCAGGAGTGGATTGGCCGCAGCGAGACCGTGGAGGACACGGTCACAGCAACCCCCTATGCCGCACTTTCCGCCACGCTTGACTGGCCTGCCGTGCCAGGCTCAGCCAGGCCCGCAGCCGGAACGCCATTGCCGAGCCTTTGGCACTGGCTTTATTTTCTGCCCATACATGTGCAGTCGGAGATCGGGCCTGACGGTCACGCCCGGCGTGGCGGCTTCATGCCCCCGGTGCCCTTGCCGCGCCGCATGTGGGCTGGCAGCGATTTTGAATTTCACCAGCCTCTGCTGGTGGGCGACACCTTGAAGCGGACCTCCACCATCGTCAATGTGACGGAAAAATCCGGCCGCACCGGCAGCCTGGTTTTTGTGAAGGTACGCCACGACATCCGCCGCAATAGCGATACCGCTGTGGCCCTGGCAGAACACCACAATATTGTTTATCGTCCCGCCGCCGCACCCGGTGAGGTCGCGCCTGCGCCGCAGGCTGCGCCCGCCGGATTTGCCTGGGAAAGGCGCATTGTTCCGGACGATGTCTTGCTGTTTCGGTATTCCGCGCTGACTTTTAACGGCCACCGTATCCATTACGACCGCAAATACGTTACCGAAGTAGAAGGCTATCCGGGCCTCATCGTGCACGGTCCGCTGATTGCAACACTGCTGATGGACCTGCTGCGCTGCCAGATGCCTGATGCAGTCATTCTGAAGTTCGAGTTCAAGGCCGTACGTCCAACCTTTGATATCCACCCTTTTTCTGTCCAGGGCCAGCCTTCGCCAGATGGAAAAACCGTACACCTCTGGGGCTCTGACCATGAAGGCTGGCTCACGATGGATGCAACTGCAACACTCGCCTGAAGAACCCTGAACCATGCAACCTCTCAAAGGCATTACCGTTGTCACGCTGGAGCATGCCATTGCCGCGCCATTTGCGACGCGCCAGCTGGCAGACCTCGGCGCGCGAGTGATCAAGATAGAACGTCCCGGCGTCGGCGATTTTGCACGTGGCTACGATGAACGCGTGCGTGGCCTGGCTTCGCACTTTGTCTGGACCAACCGATCCAAGGAAAGCCTGACGCTGG
>JAZKCB010000332.1:0-6889 GCA_040388335.1 Pseudomonadota bacterium
GAAACCCTGGCCGACTACTGGGACTACACCCACCGCATCTTCGAATTCAGCGGCGTCAAGGGCTCACCTGAAGAAGGCCCCAACATGATCCTGGATGACGGCGGCGATGCAACGCTGCTGATGCACCTGGGCACCAAGGCCGAGAAGGATGCCAGCCTGATCTCCAAGCCCACCAGCGAAGAAGAAATCTGCCTGTTCAACTCCATCAAGGCCAAGCTCGCGCAAGACCCGACCTGGTACAGCCGCCGCCTGAAAAACATCATCGGCGTGACCGAAGAAACCACCACCGGCGTGCTGCGCCTGAACGAAATGTCCGCCAAGGGCACGCTGGCCCTGCGCGCCATCAACGTGAACGACTCGGTGACCAAGTCCAAGTTCGACAACCTCTATGGCTGCCGCGAATCGCTGGTTGACGCGATCAAGCGCGCCACCGACGTGATGGTGGCCGGCAAGGTCGCTTGCGTGGCCGGTTACGGCGACGTGGGCAAGGGTTCGGCCCAGGCCCTGCGCGCCTTGTCGGCGCAAGTGTGGGTGACCGAGATCGACCCGATCAACGCCCTGCAGGCCGCGATGGAAGGCTACAAGGTCGTGACCATGGAATACGCTGCCGACAAGGCCGACATCTTTGTGTCCGCCACCGGCAACAAGAACGTCATCACCTATGACCACATGGCGAAGATGAAAGACCAGGCCATCGTTTGCAACATCGGTCACTTCGACAACGAAATCGACGTCGCTGCACTCGAAAAATGCACCTGGGAAGAAATCAAGCCGCAAGTCGATCACGTGATCTTCCCGGACGGCAAGCGCATCATCCTGCTGGCCAAGGGCCGCCTGGTCAATCTGGGTTGCGGCACCGGCCACCCAAGCTTTGTGATGTCGTCCAGCTTTGCGAACCAGACGATCGCCCAGATCGAACTGTTCACCAAGCAGGCTGACTATGAAGTTGGCAAGGTCTATGTGCTGCCCAAGCACCTCGACGAAAAAGTGGCCCGTCTGCACCTGAAGAAAGTCGGCGCCATGCTGACTGAACTGAGTGATGAACAGGCCGCATACATTGGTGTCAGCAAGGCCGGCCCTTACAAGGCAGACACGTATCGTTATTGATCGTTGACCGTGTCATGCCGGACTTGATCCGGCATCCATGTCTTCAAACTTTGTCACTCCGGCTGGCATGGATTGCGGTTCGGGCCCGCAATGACATACCGTGCTGCCGCATCGAGATGCCCTATGCGCGCTGACTTATTCCTCGTCGAACACGGCTTTGCCACCACACGCTCCCAGGCCCAGCGCCTGATTGCGTCGGGTGTGCAATGGCGTGTGCTGGTGGAGGGCGAGGTGGCGCCTGCGTGGAAGCGTGTGGCCAAGAACGGCGATGAAATCCCCGCATCTGCTGAGTTGCAGGTGCTGGACAACACGGAAGCCAAATACATCTCGCGCGGCGGCCTCAAGCTGGAAGGCGCCCTCAAGGTCACAAAGCTCAAGGTCAACGGCCTGCGCTGTCTTGACATCGGCCAGTCGACGGGCGGTTTTACCGATTGCCTGTTGCAAAACGGCGCAGTGCAGGTTGTGGGTGTGGATGTGGGCCACGGCCAGTTGCACGCCACCATGCGCGACGATGAACGCGTTGTCTGTATCGAGGGTGTGAATGCCCGTTCACTGACGGCAGGCGATCTGGCTGAACATTACCGGCGCGCAGTCCACCTGAAAAATGGTGGCGAGGTCGGTGATGAAGATTTTGGCCGTGAAGAAGATGATGAAGACGGTGAGGGCGATGAAGAAAGAGGCGATGACTTCAATCCGCTCTTCGACTTTCTTACCGGCGATTTGTCCTTCATTTCCCTCACGCTGGTGTTGCCTGCCGTTGCACGCCTGCTCAAGGCCGACGGCCACCTGCTGATGCTGGTCAAACCGCAGTTTGAACTGCAGCCGGGCCAGATAGGCAAGGGCGGTATTGTCCGCGACCCTGCGCATTTTGAATTTGTGGAAAAACGCTTGCGTGATGCCTGTGCTGACGTCGGTGTCGATGTACTCGGCTGGATGGAATCTGCGATTGAAGGCGGCGACGGCAACCGCGAATTTTTCATCCACGGTAAAAAGCAGCACAACGTAGTTGCTGAAGAAAAGCCGCTGGCGGCTGCACCCGTGCGCAACATTCCCAAGCGCACAACGCGCAGCGAGTTGCGTGCCCTGCATGCGGCGCATGAAGACTCTGAAGAAGCCCATGCCGGCCAGCACGGCCCGGCACGCAGCAAGCGCAAGAAAAAACATGAACAGGATCAGCCCGATCAGGACGACGGGACTGACTAGAAGAATCCGGGAGTTGTGATGACCTTGCCGATAAGCCTTGAATTTTTCCCACCCAAGACGCCTGAAGGCGCAGCCAAGCTCCGTGCGACGCGCCAGTCGCTCTATGCGCTCAAGCCCGAATTTTGCTCGGTGACCTTCGGTGCCGGTGGCTCCACGCAGGAGGGCACTTTTGGAACCGTCGGTGAAATCCTTGCCGAAGGCGTGGATGCTGCCAGCCATTTCTCGTGCGTCGGCGCCACCAAGGCCATCGTGCGCCAGCAGCTCGCCACGCTTCAAAAAATGGGCGTCAAGCGTCTGGTCGCGCTGCGTGGTGATTTGCCCAGCGGCTACGGCGCCGGCGGTGAGTTTCACTATGCCAGCGACCTTGTTGCTTTCATACGTGCAGAGACGGGCAATGCTTTTCATATTGAAGTCGCGTCCTATCCTGAAATCCATCCGCAGGCCAGATCGGCCGATGCTGATTTGCAGGCGTATGTGAAAAAGGTCAAGGCGGGTGCCAACTCCTCCATCACGCAATACTTTTTCAACAGCGATGCCTACTTCCGTTTTGTCGATGACGCGACGAAGCTGGGTGCCGATGTACCCGTGGTGCCCGGCATCATGCCGATCACCAGCTCGACGCAATTGATGCGCTTTTCTGACGCCTGCGGCGCAGAAATCCCGCGCTGGATTCGCCTGCGGCTGCAGGGCTTTGGTGATGACACAGCCTCCATCAAAAGTTTTGGCCTCGATGTCATCACCGACCTGTGTGACCAGTTGCGTCTGGCGGGCGTGCCCGGCATTCATTTCTACACCATGAACCAGGCTGCGGCGACGACCGAGATCGTCAGCCGGCTGCAGCTGGCCTGACAGGGCCGCAACCCGGGGCCGGCGTGCTGCATCACCTGATCAGGCTGGCCTTGTCGGTCGGCCTCTCCTCTTTTCTGGTGGCATGTACGGCAGTTCCACCAGTATCCTTCAGTCCGGATTCGACACCTGCGGTCCGGAGTGTTCCCTCTCCAAATCCTGAGGCCTCCGTCAAGCCTTACGAGCCCGTCATACCGAACGTCTCGCTGGCAAACGAAGTGCCGCAAGAGGGCCTGCTGGGCGGCGAGTTGCCGCGTGAGTTCCAGCGTGGGCACGCCTCCTGGTATGGCCCCGGCTTTAACGGCAGGCGTACAGCAAGTGGTGAGCGTTTCGACATGCATGCATTCACGGCTGCACACCGTACCCTGCCTTTCGGTACCCTCGTGCGCGTACGCAGCCTGGTCAACGGCCGTGAGGTGGATGTGCGCATCACCGACAGGGGCCCTTACAGCGGCAACCGCATCATCGACGTGAGCCGCGCTGCCGCAGAAGAACTTGGCATGCTGGGGCTGGGCTTCAAGCAGGTCGTGCTGCTTGTGCCCGAGTCCACGCCCGCGATTGAAGAGCCTGCGCCCGCACCGAAACCTGTCAGGCGCTTACGCAAGCCGGCGCCACGCAAAGCCGGCAAATAAGTACGCTGTGTACCTGGCTATTTCAGCCAGGTCTCGAAACTGCCGATCAGCAGCCGCAGCCCTTCGGGGAAGGAGGTTGCTGAATCCAGTGTGGAAAATGCCTCTGCAAAATAACGTGCGCCCGAGAGCTCCGACTCCGGATGTGACGCAATCTGATGGCGGATATAGGCTTCATGAAAGCCAGGCAACTGCCGGCTGACCTCGGCATAGGATGATGACATCACGTACTGCGACAGCAGGTGATACCCGATGGCGCATTGCTGTGGCGTAAAGCCCCCATCCCTGAAGATGCCTGCCATGCGGTTCAGGTACACCATGCCGTAATCCGTTTCGCCGGCAGTGACCTGCTGGAACAGGCGAAAGCGGTTGTGCGACATCATGTAGCGCAGCACGCCGCCGTATTCCACACCCATCTCAAATGACTGCGTCGCTTCGCGTTCAAGGTCGCGTTTCCAGTTGCCTGTGAGGGGTTGCAGGCGTGACAGGCGCTCCCTGAAATAGCGGTTGGCCACGCCCGAGATCAGATCGTCGCGGCTGCCGATGTAGTAGTGAATCAGCGTCGGCGTGACACCCAGCTCGCGCGCCAGCCCGACCATCGAAATCTCGCCCAGAGGTTCAACCTTGGCGATGGCCGTGGCGCGGTCCAGGATTTGTTCGCGCGACAGGGCTGGCGCGGTGCTGTCCGCCTGGGTGCCCAGTTTGGGCCTGCCGCGTTTGCGCACCTGGCCGTCGACCGCTGCCAAAGCCAGTGCTGGCGCGGCCTTCGCGACTTTGGCACCGCCAGCTGCGGTTTTCCTGGCGTCGGTCTGATGGGCAGATTTAGCCATCCAAGGGTTTTTCCTTATTTTATTGTGACACTCACAATTGTTTAATTGTGACTCTCTAAATTATATCTGGAGCTTCAGTGGCAGACATTCCCAAAGGCAAGGTTACTGCAGGTTTGCGCGGCGCTGGCTGGAATCCTGCGCGTATGGACAGGCCTTTCCGCACACAGCCTTTCAGCCTGCGCACGGCCGACGACCAGCGCACCCTGGGCTTGCTTTACAGCCAGACGGGCCATGAAAAAACGGTGGTTTGCCTCATGCACCCGCGTGAGTTCACGGGCACGCCCTATCTGGTGCCCGACGTGCTTGATGCGGGTTGCGCGGCCTGGGTGCAGGCGCCAAGGTCCATCGGCACGGACCTGCGGCTGGAGCACGAACTGGCCATCCTTGATGTCGCCGCCGGCATGGTGCACTTGCGCAGCCTGGGTTTCACGCGCATCGTGCTGCTCGGCAATTCCGGCGGTGCCGGGCTCTACGCTTTCTACACGCAACAGGCGCTGCGTTCGCCCGACAAACGCATCACGCATTCGCCCAGCGGCCGCCCGGTCAAGCTGGCTGCTGCCGACATGCCCGTGCCCAGTGATCTGATCTTTGTCTCGCCGCACCCGGGCCAGGGCAAGCTGCTGATGAACGGCATTGACCCGTCTGTCAGCGATGAAAACAACGCGCTGTCGGTCGACAGTGCGCTGGACCCGTTTGACGCGGCGAATGGTTTTGTATCGGCGCCGGCCTCTTCACACTATTCGCCTGAATTCATCACCCGCTACCGTGCGGCGCAGCGCGCCCGTGTCGAAAAGCTCGATGCCCAGGCCAAAGAAATGCTGGCCGTGCGCAGCGCCGCACGCAAGCAGGTCAAGGACGGAAATGCGTCCGCCGCCACAAAGCGCATCGCAGCGCATACGCAGATCTTCCAGATCTGGCGCACCGATGCCGACCTGCGTTGCTGGGATCTGTCCATTGACCCATCTGACAGGGAAGTCGGCACGCTGTGGGGGCGCGATCCGTTGGCGTCCAACCTAGGCAGCGTCGGTTTTGCGCGCATGGTCACGCCGGAGTCCTGGCTGTCCACGTGGTCGGGTATCACGTCGAATGCGAGCTTTGAAAAATGCGGGCCCGAGCTGAGCCTGCCCTCGTTCGTCATTGAGTACACCGGCGACCAGGCGGCTTTTCCGTCTGACATGGCCGCGATCTACAACTCCATAGGCGCTACCCACAAGCGCTCTGAAAAAGTACGCGGCAACCACCACGGCCAGGCGCTCGCCGACGGCGAAGAGTCTGGTCAGGTCGTGGCCGGCCGCCTGGTTCAGCAGTGGCTTCACGAAGCGCCCGCCACCTCGTTCTGATTTTGTTCTGTTGATTATTTTTTTCCGTTATCACTACTAAAAACTACTGGAGACACACCATGAAACGCCACACTTTTTTCAAGCTCACTGCCGCAGCCTTGCTGACGGCGATTACCTTTGCGGGGGCGCTGGCGCAAACCGCCGCGTGGCCGCAGAAACCCATACGCATCATCGTGCCCGCACCGGCAGGCTCCGCGCCTGACCTGACAGCCCGCATCATTGGCGACAAGCTGAACCGAGCCCTCGGGCAGCCCGTGGTCATTGAGAACCGGCCGGGCGCCGGCGGCATCGTCGCCATGAATGCGCTCAAGGCTTCGGCCAATGATGGATACACCATCGCCCTGGCGCAGGCGGCCGTGGTGGTGGTCACCCCGTTCACCTACAAGGAAGCGACCTATGACGTGGAGCGGGACTTCGAAACCTTCGCCATGGCCGGCAAGACCCCCATGCTATTTGTGACCAACGCTGCAAATCCCGCCAAAAACATGGCTGATGCGATTGCGATGGCCAAGGCAAAACCCGGCGAGGTGGCAGTGGGCAACCCCACGCGCACATCCATTCCCCACCTTGCATCTGAAATGGCCGGTATGAAGATGGGCGTGAAATTCCAGCAGGTGTCATTTGCCAACACCGGGCAGGGCATACAGGCGGTGGTCAACGGCGACACGGCCTTTTATGTGGATGGTGCAGGCCCCCTGATCCAGCTGGTCAAGGCCGGCCGCCTGCGTGCACTGGCCATCGCTGCAGAAACCGAACTGCCCGGCATGGAGGGCATACCGCTGGCCAACAAAACCGTGCCCGGCCTCAACGTCTATGGCTGGTTCAGCATGCATGCCCCGAAAGGCACACCGGTGGCCATCATGCAGCGCCTGAACACCGAGATCAATGCCGCCATGGCCATGCCGGACGTCATCAGCAAGTTCAATGAGTTCGG
>JAZKCB010000333.1:0-27343 GCA_040388335.1 Pseudomonadota bacterium
CAAACCGATGAGCAACAACACGATATTGGGTGCACTTAAGCGCATGGGATACGCCGGCCGAATGACGGGCCACGGGTTTCGGGGTGTTGCTTCGACGATTCTGCATGAAATGGGTCACCGTCACGACATCATCGAGTTGCAGCTGGCCCACCAGGAGCGTAACGACGTCAGCGCTGCATACAACTTCGCCACCTACTTACCCCAACGCCGCAAGATGATGCAGGAGTGGGCGGATCATCTGGACAAAATGCGAAGTAACGCAAAGTTTCTATCCATTGCGGGCACAAAAAGGGCATAAATCATGACCAGCCAAAAGGTTCATAGCTGAATTTAATTTGCGCACAGCCTAGAAGGTTTCGGATTGATAGCCGCCCTTCAAAGCTCATCCTAATCTTGTAACTTATGCCAGTTTTTTAAATCTTTGAAAACCATATCAACCACAGCTGAGCGAGTTATACCTCTGTCATTAGCCAACTTATTGATGTTTCTATTGGCAGCTATTGACAGAGAAAAATTTCGCTGCTTTTTATCTGGATTTTCTCTTGCTCTTCTATTATTAAAATACGATTGTATAGATTTAAAATCCAACCTTAGTTGCGCTGCATTCGCTCTATTCTTGTAAAAGAAAATGCGGATGTCTTCAACATCTCCAAATCTTTCAAAATACGGACTGGCACTCGCATTAGGATAACGTTTTCTAAAGTTATAGTCTGCGGCAACGACTTTATCCGGGTCGTCATCAAACCAATCCAGATAGTTCATTTCACGAACAATCCTAGAGACTTCCTTGGCCACGCCAGAGACGTACATTTCTTTGTCCGTGGTTGATATTCCGTCAATGAAAAATATGAATTTTTCTTTTGTTTGAAATTTTGATACTAAATAACCGCGAACATTGAAGTGCTGGAGCAAGATAAAAATTTGCTCTTCAATTAGAGATAATTGTGATCGCGACTCTCCGATGAAGTCGAACGCATCGATATCAACTTTTGATTCCCTCAAATACCTATAGATAACAAGCTGTTCTCCAACACTTTTATTCAGCTGTAGATGTGTTGCTATTTGGCGCTTCACTTCAAATAAAGGATTTTGATAGGTATCGCTATCAATTCCTAACGTTCCAACCATAAAGCGTAACTCCCTCAGTCCCCCATTGAACGAGGGAAAGGTTTCGTTGAATTTACGCAGCAAAAAATCATTAGTAGAGATAGTCACAAGCACTTCGATATGTAGCCGTCATACATAAATCATACTGCGCAAATACCGGTGTAATCAGCAGAAAATCCGGATATTTTCAAGGTTGCATCTAGGTGTTAACACTGGCTGATGACTACGCGTGCATGCCTATAGCCCGTTTTCGGTGATTCAGTAGCCGCGCATTTCAACCTCCAGACCCAAACTTTCGGAGTGCTTAGTCGAAGGACTAGTGGGGCGATTTCCTGCTTTTGCGCCCATAAGCCTTCGCTTAGCGGCCATCGATAGCAACCAGCAAGCTCGAATCAGATTGAATCTTTTCTCTTGCCATCTCTAGAAATCCAGCCAGCCCACCGCGCAATAAATTTGTTCCCTTCTTCGGTTGCGAGGAATTGCTTTGCTTCCGTGGACCCTTCCGGCACGAATGACCGCAAGCTTGCTGCGATATCCTTACCCTTCCCCTTTACATGAAGGAACGAATTTTTAAGTGGATTCGCAGATGAAGTGTCAGGAGGCAAGTCAGAGTTCTTGAATATCGTCATCGGCTGGCCTTTGGCGCCAGGCACCTTGATGACTAGAATTGGCGGTCCAAGATCTCGTCCCCTTGCTGCGGAACTAGCCCCACTCTTTCTGCCATTGGCTCTGAAGGTCACTCCAAACGAATTGGCACCGGCCTTGAAAGCATTGATATCGTAGATTGTCTCGATACTGGGAAGCATTGATGGGTCTTCTTCAACCAATTCCTTAATGCTGATCGGCGGCTTAGCTTCAAGCATCTTTTCGACTATCGAAGCGACCGCCAGTTTTCGTTCCTTTCGTAAGGCGACCTGGGCCTCGTTGAATTTCTTAACCTCCTCGTAAATCCTCGGATCTGTAGACCCGTTCCTGATTAGTTCAATCAATTCGTCTCGGCGTGCTGGTTCTTGATGTTGCATTTGTCTTCCAGATGAAAATCACATCTTATCCCAGAGATCAATTAATACATTACTTCCTGGAAATGAATCGTATTGCGCAAGCGAAGATAGAACCTTGTCGATGTATAAATCCTCCGCAATGCCTATATTGGGATTTCCAAGGTCTCTTGAACACGTGGTCTACCTCTAACGCTACCATCACACTCAGCAAGCTCTCCCCGCCCCATGGTGCGAAAGTTCTTGGTGGGTCGATACGGCAGGTGCTGCTCCATTTTGAATAGATAGTCGATGACGGAATTCAGGTTATGGATCATTCTTTCATCGCGGTGGTCGATTAACCCAATTCCACATTTCCCCTGCAACAATAGAGCCTTTTTATTCAAATTACTGGAATGCGCCCAGGCCGTAATTCCAACGATTCGGTTCCAATAGGAACATACTCCCATGGCATAGTGTCCATCTTTATTAACCCTTTGACCGTTAAAAAAGAGGAGTAAATGCAGGTGAGGTCCTCTTTCAGAACCGAATTCCATCATCCAGATATAGCCAACCATAAATTCAAATAGACCATTGCTTCGCCTGTTGTGAAAGAAAAGGTCACGATGAGTTTGCAGTTGCTCAATGGTCCCGGCATTTGCTCTGTATCCAAGATCGACTCTTAAGACCATAAGCTTTGAATAGGAACGAAAAAGGCCAGAGACATATCCTTTATAAAGAATTTTCTGGCTTTCCGCTAGCACCTTACGATCTTCGATTAGTTTTGTATAGATAGAATGCCGATAGATTCTTCTGATACATAAAACAAGGTCGTTGAATAGCAATGCCTGCTCAGGCGTTACGCGATAGGGATCGAGATCATCCAGAATGAATTGCTGCTCCGCACAGCTTTCGTAAAACAACTGAACCTCAACAGAGTACGTTAACGTAAAGTCAGGACGTTGCTGGTTTGGAAGGAACAAGCTAATAAAACTTGCTAATTTAGCGTGACTCTTGATGACTGCTTTAGTTTTAACATCAAAAGGTAGCCAGATAGACCTAATACAGAGCTGGACAAACTGTTGAATACTATCCAGATACCCTGTTGATTGAATTTGTTCGTTCATTTCAATTTAATTTCTTGTTGATTATTTGATAACGATGGAATGCGAATGACGCATCCATCTATTCGACTAGTCACTTCAATACCTATTACCTATAACACTTATATCCTTAATGCCTTAGTTCCTGGATACTTGATTTGATGCACTTATCGAAAGATTTAATGCTCAACTAGGCGTATGACCAGGGTTTTAGCGGTACACATACTTATATTTATTGAACATAAAAAAATCAGCACATGCTTGTCAAACGCGAACCATGCGAATGTGCTGTGACACTCTTCCGTGTGGCTCGGGTGCACACCCGACGACAAGTAAATATCTGACCGCTGCCGTGCGGCATCACTCGGGTTCTTGCCCCGGTTGGGCTTACCGGCGCTTCAGCTGGGTCGCATCAAAAGGGTTTGGCTTTGCAGGTAGCACACCGGCAGACCCGCGACTTCTAGCGGAAAAAAAGCTTCGCGGCCGTCTATCGCAGACTCGACAAAACTTTCATCCGCGAATTCTTAGTGCTGGCTAAGCAAGCGGTCTGAGATCAGTAGTAAACGTCGTTGCAGAGCAGGTGTGACCGCCGCGAGCACCCAACGGTAAAAAATACGGCGCAGGTGGATTGATATGGACACGGCTGGAGGCGAGCCACTCAGGCATCGCAAAAGTAGTCGTCCAGGTTTAATCAATCTCAACTAGCCCTTTTAAGGATCCCTATGTCTAAACGTCAACAGGTATTACGAATACGCCAGGTCTGTGCAAAGCTTTCAATCTCTCGCAGTTCGTTGTACGAGAAGATTTCGCCTCAGTCGGGGCGTTACGACGCCAGCTTTCCCCGTCCGTTCAAGATTGGTGGCGCGGCCACTGCAGTAGGATTTCTGGAGGAATCTATCGACGCCTGGATCCTCCGACAAGCTGCTGCTACCACCACTGTAGCCGGCGTGGCTTGAAGGAGCCTGGGGTGGGGGCTTAGGCCCCTCTCCCTGCCCTGCTTAAAGCCCCCCCCCATTCTGAGTGTCGTCGGCAGTGCATTAGGCCAAGCATGGCCCTTGATTCACGTGCACCGACGTACGTAAATTTTTACATAGAAGGACGAAATCAACATCCACCGCATCTGTCGATCACCCTCAAAAATACGAGAGTGATCGACAAGCAGCGGATGTTGATTTTTAAGATATTGAGTAAAGCAAGGCAGTGACGCGTGAGAATTTCGGTCTTCTCGGGGTGGTCATTTGAGTACATGGCGTCACTTCGGCATAACATCCGGCAGTGCCATGAAATTTTCAGCGAGCTTGACAAGCTATACGAGCAGCTTCACTCGTTTGGCAACGCAACCTCCACCATGGGAAATAATCTGCCCTCATATCACGGGGAACAGGTTCTTCTTGCTTCTGCCCACGGCCCAAGCATAGTTTATCGCCATTAAGGCTGGGCTGAATACGCTATGTCTACGCGAGCTACAGAACGGCGGTATGGGACCTACAGTGATAAGCGATTTAAAACTACACATCAGGTCTGGCACACCGCGATACATTGGCTTTGACGTAATGCGCCAATTACTAACATGTCTGAGTATTGAATTAATTTATAACCAACAGGAATGAGCAAATGATCATCAAACCTAACGGCACGGCCATATTCTTATCCGCTACGGCTCTCGCTACTGTCATGTTTCTGCCATTGGCGAGTGCCCAAACCCCCATGGCCGGAAACATGCCCATGGCAAACGGCATGGACATGAAAGCAATGATGAAAGACAACAACGACAAAATGTCGTCGATGTCGATGACTGGAAACGCCGACTCTGATTTCGCGATGATGATGCGCGTCCATCATCAGGGAGCCATCGACATGGCTCAAGCCGAACTCAAGAATGGCAAAGAACCTCAAATGCGCAAGATGGCCCAGAGCATTATTGCGGCTCAGAAAAAAGAAATCGCGCAGTTCGACCGATTTCTGGCCAAGCACGGTCACCCGGCTGACAAAATGAGCAAATAGCCGGCTGGCCTGCGCAGCGGCTACCGGTACTACACACCCGAATTGTTTGGCGCTGGCGAGTCGGGAGTTGTGTAAACAGGCGCAAACCCACCACCAGAAGTCCGAAAGTTAGTGGTTTGCCCTTGGTACACACGAGCACTCAGCCACTGAACCTTGGCGTTGTATGCATAGGCACGCAGGTCAAACTTCATGGGCACGGGTAGGCTGACCTCTCCAGTTGATCTTTCGCCTGGTTTAACAATCGCCTGTGCAACATAATCGCCAGCCAAAATATCCTGCCAAACCCCTTTGGTGAGCTTGTCGCCCCGATACGCAGCTCGACCGCCAAATCCAGCAACTGGTTTGAAGAAAAGACTTCGGCGCGCCCCCCATAAACGCCGCTCATCCGCAGATTGAACTATCTCCGTGTGGGGAACGTGTTCCAACAAGACCTTCTGGATGTCGCGTGGCACGCCGAGGGACTCTAACTGCACCGCATCACTTAAAAGCGCCAGACGCCTCTTGTCGGCGTACAGCGCATGGGCCTGAGGATGCGGCGTCAGGACAACACCTTCATGAAGATAGGCCTCGCGTAAGGCAGCACTGTCAGGCTGCGCAAGGTAAAAGTCCGTCAGCCGGTTGTATACCAGGTCCACAACCAGACTCCCATGACGCAGGGCTCCGTCACGCCATTCGAGCTCCGACGGATCAGCAATGATTGCGCGTATGCCATGCCGTTCAAACAGCTGTTGAAAAAGCAGAAACTCAGGATATAAATATTGATCCCGAGGCGATGAATCGACGATAGCAATGGTATTCAGGGGAGTAATACGTCCGGCAAGCTGCCACTCGTGACGAAACATGTCCACCATAGCTTTTTCAAAGTCTTCGATCTGGGCAAGCGTAGGCGCCATGGCACCTAGATCAGCACAGCAAGCCCTGTGCGCCCGCGCCATCACGGCGTTCAGCATCGCACCGCCTGCGTTGGTGTTGATCTCAATGAGCCCAAGACGCCCGTCCGTGAGATGAAAGTCATATCCAAAAAATGCGCCAAGCGGGCCGGTGGGTGCCAATTGGGCGACCGTCGGCGCTTGCGCCAATACAAGTTCCCTGTATGCCGGCATGGCTACCACCGACTCAACAGCTCGCACGACATCAGCCATGCGTTGTATTTGCTGCGCCGCTACGAACACGGGCTGAGAGGCGAACAGATAAGGGCAACGTTCTTGAACCATCGCCGACAGCTCGGGCGTACCAAGTTCCCGGTTGAGCGAGGCGGTCAGGGCAGCTCTATCCAGGCTGATACAAAAGCACTCCTGATTCAGCAATTCAAGCGCCCCACTTGAAGCGCAATGTAGTTGCGACGAAGATTGATTATTCATAAGTGAGTGTCTTATTCATTGAGACACCGTCGGTCTCTTTGCATCAGTATCGGTGTTTGGCAGTTTTCTAGCAGCGATCTCGCCCACCCGGGCCGGCCCCCACCAAACCAGCGACAGAGCAGCGCCAACCAACAGTACCAGCGCGGCGGTCCAGAATGGTGCCATCGGTGCCAACGTGAACAATGAGCCAGCGCCCATGGATCCAAGCGCCTGTCCGAGATTGCCTGCAGCAGCTTGCTGACCAAGCAATGTTCCAGGCGCAGCCGACTGGCGCTCCAGCAATTCATATGACAGTACTGGGCCAATCATCCCCGCAGCGGTGGCAACTACCGCGATCATTAACCCTAGTGATCCTGCGTCCGGTACCAACGACGTAAAAGCCAGCGCAAAGGCTGAACCGGCAAATGCTGCAGCCATCCAATGCTGGTCAATGCGGTTTCGCACCGATGCAAAAAGCAACAGAGACTGCGCCGCCAGCATTGCGAGACTGCAGGTGATGAACATCGCGGCCATAGCCGCAGTGGTCAACCCGAGTGTCTGGCTGCCAAACAGATTAAACCCAACTTCGAAAGTACCCACCGCAAACGACGACAACAATGCCAGAAGCATGGATGAATGCAAAAAGCGCTTGCGGGATGCACCAGGTTGCACGGCGATTGGAAGCGCGACTACGCGGTTCGAACGAAGACACCAAGGAGCCAGTAACAGCAGGGGCAGGCCCGCCAAGGCGACCACCATGGCCGGCCAGTTCAGCATGCCGCCCATCTGCCCCACGGTCACACCCATCACCGGCCCGGCAAGCCACGTACCGAATGCTGGGCCTGCGAGGAAGCCGATGAAGGACGCGCTGCCCAGCAATACGAAGCGGCGACTGCGATCAACTGTCGTGCTGAAGTCGGCAATGTAGGCCTGCGCCGTTGGTACGATCGCTGCGGCACCAGCACCTGCGAGCACCCTTGCGCCGTAGACGACTTCCAGGCTGGGTGCGAGGGCCATGGCCACGCTGCCGATGAGAAACGCGGCAAAGCCAATCAGCAGCACCAGAACGCGCCCATGGCGATCCGAGAGCCGGCCCCAGATCGGTGCGAACAGAAACAGCGCGAACAGATAGACACCGCCCAGCATGCCTACATGCCATGCCACGGTCGACGCTGGCACTGCACCAAGGTAGCGCAGCAAATAAGGTCGAATCAGTGGCAGGCCAGCACCGTAGCCCAGCGACACCATAAAGACCATCGCACCCAACAGTGCCATCGCGCCCTTGGACATGGGCGATGGAGTCCTTGGAGTTCGCTCGGAGCGACCAGGAGCATCAGTAGCCATGTCGCTATCGTCTTGCGACGTAAAGAACGAAGCCTGCGAGCCAGGCCAGCACCGGGAACAGCAACAGCCATCTAAAATCAGAGTGGAGTGCAAAGTTGATCGAGCTCATGAGCGCAACCGTCAGTAACCCAGACATTGCGATGGCCCATGACGCGCCCGTCAAACGCGAGGGAATCGCGATGCGCGCCACAAAAATGGTGAGTACGCCTGTGCCTGCCATAAATCCCCCCATCACAATAAACACCCGTTTCAGCCAGCCCTCCAGGCCAGGGATTGCAGTCCGAACTTGTGCGAGAGTGCTGCCCATGAACCTCGTATCTTCCGGTAACAAGGGGGGACGCAGGAAGATAAAGTAAAGACCTAGTGATACAAGCCAGATCCCGCAGGCGACAAGTAGCCACATTGAGACAGGACGGATTCGGAGGGGTGCGCTCATGGTGTTCAACTCCTGGCGGATTTGGTCAACGGCAAAGGGTGGAATCCATTCTTGATTGCGTCAAAGAACTACCGGTCTGTCCGGCAGTTCATTCAGGCGATCGTTGTCTGGGAAGTGCTGCACAAGGTGCTGTGTCACGGCCAGCACACCGCTGATCACACCGTTCTCGTAGTTCGACAGCTTGAAAGCCATCTCCATCTGGCGGCAAATTTTTCCCCACGCTTCGGTACCGACTTTGGCGTGGACGCCGCGATCAGCCACGATCTCCACCGCTCGATCAGCGAGCAACAGATAGATCAGCAATCCGTTGTTGTGCTCGGTATCCCATACGCGCAACTGAGCGAATAGTTCGATCGCTCGATTTTTGGGCGACTGTCCCCTGAAAAGGGGCATGCCATCCAGTGCCCCTTCGACCACGAACCGGATCTGTCCAGCATGCGTGGCCTCGCTGGCTTTGATCGCCGCCTCGATAGCGTTCAACGCGCTTCGAGGAAAAGCTCGTGAGACCTGACCGTGTGTTGTCAGCAAGTGCTTCAATATGCGTAGAGTATTCATGATCACCACCTTCCCGACGCACCGCCACCACCGAAGCCACCACCGCCACCACCGAAGCCACCACCGCCACCACGGAATCCACCACCGCCACCTAGACCGCCTCCACCGTAATAGCCACCCAAACCACCCATCCCGTGCCCTCTCATGCCTCCACCGAGCAAGGTGAACAACAGTGCGATCACGCCCGCACCTAGAGCCATAGACACGGCACCGACGACGAACCAGGCAATCAGGGCGACTACGCCACCCGTGACCAGTGAGCCGGGAACCTTGCCAAGCGCGGCGCGCAGCACGCTGCCCACAGCGATGGCAAGAATGAAGAGCATGGGCGCGTATTGTTGAATACCACCGATATTCCTGGCGGGGGTGTTGCTGGAGGCTGGCAACGGCTCTCCGTCAACGACACGGATGATCTGCTCGATCCCGGCCGTAATGCCTCCATAAAAATCTTGCGCCTTGAAGCGCGGGAGGACGGTTTCGCTGATGATGCGTTTGCTTGTGAGGTCTGTGAGCGCTCCTTCCAGACCGTATCCCACCTCAATTCGGACGGCGCGGTCGTCTTTCGCTACGACCAGAATGGCACCGTCATCCACCTTCTTACGTCCGAGCTTCCATTTCTCCGCAACCCGCAAGGCGAATTGCTCGACGGCCTCCGGCGCTGTCGAAGCGATCATCAGCACTGCGAGTTGGCTGCCTTTCCTGGCTTCGAACGCTGCCAGTATTTGCTCCAGCGTGGCTTTCTGCTCCGCAGTGAGGGTACCGGTCAGGTCGGTCACATGCCCGCTCAAAGGCGGAACCGGTACTTGCGCCATGACGAGGACAGACCAGCTGAGCGCCCATGCGAGAAGCAGCGCCCTAACGGTATTACTCGTCGTCATGCCCGTGATCACTTGGCCACCCCGGAAGCTGTCGCTGCCGGCTTGGCCGGCGCCGTATCGAAACCAACGCTTGGCGGCTTGGAGATTTCTTTTTCGTTTTCAATCGCAAAGTTGGCTTTTTCTTTGTAGCCCATCACCATCGCAGTCAGATTGGACGGGAAGGATCGCACCGTCACGTTGTAGTTTTGTACTGACTGGATATAACGGTTGCGCGCGACCGTTATACGGTTCTCGCTGCCCTCTAGTTGCGCCGAGAGGTCTCGAAAGCCTTGGTTCGCTCTCAGGTTCGGATAGTTCTCCGATACAGCCATGAGTCTGGACAGTGCGCCAGTCAATTGACCTTGCGCTGCCTGAAATTTCTGGAATGCCGCAGGATCATTGATGAGTTCTGGGGTGGCTTGGATTGAAGTGGCTTTGGACCGTGCCTCAATCACTTTGGTCAGCGTGTCCTGCTCGAACTTCGCCTCACCCTTGACGGTGTTCACGAGGTTAGGCACCAGGTCCGCACGCCGCTGGTACTGGTTGATGACCTCGGACCAGCTCGCCTTGACCTGCTCGTCGTTGGTTTGAAATGTGTTGTAGCCGCAGCCGGTGAGGGTTAGCGCCAAGGTTACGGCCAAGGCTGTCAATAATTTTCGCATGGTCTATTCTCCAAAGTTTCAGGTTGGTTGGTCATTCAGGAAGTCTTTTGCAAGCCCCGGTGCCCGGCCCGTGGCAATGTAAAGTGAAGGTAGATGACGGCGCTCAGCAAGGCCGCAAAAAAGCACCACACCGAGATGAACCACGTCGCATAGAAGTAGTAGGCCGCGCCGAACGACAGCAGCGCCAAGGCGCCGAAAACCCGAACCCCTCGAAGCGTAGACAGCAGCGGACTCACGGTTGTCGAAATCAGGTACAGCATCATCACCGCCGCAGCAAAGAAGTGCGGAGAGTCGTACTCAACGTGCTGACCTGTGGCGCGCGACACCACCGGGAAGGCCACGAGCACATACAGCAGATAGACGCCTACAGCGGATCCGGCCACAACTAGCGCCGTGAGTGCGCGCCTGCGTCCGCCGGGCGGCTCAATCATCAACACGGCCACCGGCAGGTAGATCGGCCACAGCACGTGCGAGAAGAACGAATAAACATGCGTCATCACGGTGTTCAACAGAGGCGCGTCAGCGCTGAAGGTCAGCCAGATCACGCCTTCGCTCAGTTGCTGGATTGCGAACAGCAACGGGATGGCAGCGAAAAGCCGCTCTCTGGGTCGCTTCGCAGATTTCAGCGTGACCACGCCAAAACCGAGTAGCAACGCACCCGCAGTGAAGCTTGCCGTAGCCGAGAAGCACATCAGTTCACTCCTCTGCGGCCAAAGCCATAGGTTTCATTGCAGTCGTAGAGGCCACCCCTGGCCAGCGACAACGGCCATTCACCGCTATTGGGCTTCGATGCGAGGATTTGATAAATCCCCGTAGTCCCGGATTCAAAATCCAATGCGCAAGCAGCCATGTAGAGCCGCCAGACCCGATAGGTCGCCTCATCAACTTCGCACAGCGCAGCCTCGCGATTTGCCTCCAGCCGTTTCACCCAATGACGCAGGGTCAATGCGTAGTGCGGCCGCAGTCCCTCGACATCGTGAATCTCAAGGCCCGCCCGCTCCATCCCGAGCTGAATGTTGCTGACGCAGTCGAGTTCGCCGTCCGGGAAGACGTATCTGTTGATGAACTCGGTACTGACTGACTTCTGCCAACCCTCCTCGTCGTGAGTGATGCCATGATTTAAAAACAGCCCGCCAGGACGCAGCACGCGCACCACGGTTGCGAGGTAGGTAGGCAGGTTGGCCAAACCGACATGCTCAAACATACCGATGCTCGATACCTTGTCAAAGGTACCCTGACCCGCCAGATCGCGGTAGTCACGCAGTTCTACCGTCACCAGGTCTTGCAGCCCTTCGGCCTGGATACGCTGCTGTGCATAGTCAAATTGTTGACGACTCAGCGTGATGCCGTGCGCGTGTACGCCGTGGTGCCGCGCTGCCCAGCAAATCAACGCACCCCAGCCGCAACCGATGTCAAGCAGCCGCTCGCCGGGTCGCAACCGCAGCTTGCGGCAGATGTGCTCTAGTTTGTTACGTTGCGCCTCATCCAAGGATTCGTCCGGGCTCGTGAAATACGCGCAGGAATAAACGCGCTCCTTGTCGAGCCACAAGCGATAGAACTCGTTCGATACGTCGTAGTGAAACGAGATCGAGGTACGGTTTTCTGATTTGGAATGGTCTTTGACAGAACGACCATGTGCTGGCGAATGATCGCTGGCGAGGCCTGCACTTGGGTCCTCCAGACCCCGCAAGCGCAAGGCGCCGAGCATGGCTTTCATGCGATCAAAAAAGGACAAGCGAATTGACTGCAGGTCATGTCTCAGGCCCAACACGGCGAAAAAATCCCCCTCAAAATCGATGTCGTTGCGAAAGTAAGCCTCCGCAAGTCGCAAGGGGTCGCGCCCCAGGATCATCGAACGAACAACACCAGGATGCCGGCACACCAAAGTAAACGGTGGCTCAGATTCATTCGCGTAGTGCTGGCCAAATCTGAAGGTGTCGCCGTTCCACAGGCGTAGACCCAAGTTACCGTTAAAGTTACTAAATAGCTTTTTCAGCAAACCAGCCACTTGATCAACTTCTCGCTGTGCTGAATTGGAGATCGAATGAAGCGTAGCGTCGATCACCAGACTCGCCGATTGTGGGCGGGCTGGTGAATCCAGGGTTGAGGTAGGCAGGTGATTGTTCATGCGGGAGCTCCAGAAGTTGCCTTGGTTTTAGGATCAGGCGTGCCAGCATGCGGTGCCTTGTTGATACCGGCCAGCTTGGTACGCTTAAGCAGCAGCGCGTTGATGGCCACCACCAAGGTGCTACCCGACATCGACAGTGCCGCCACCTCTGGACTCAACACAAATGGGTAAAAGACGCCAGCAGCAAGTGGGAAGGCGATCGTGTTGTAGCCAACGGCCCACCACAGGTTTTGGTGCATTTTTCGCAAGGTGGCACGCGACAGCTCGATCGCACCGACGATGTCGTACGGGTCGCTCTTCATGAGCACCACGTCGGCACTGTCCATCGCAACGTCGGTACCTGCTCCGATGGCAAATCCCACATTGGCCTGCGTCAGCGCGGGTGCGTCGTTGACGCCGTCGCCCACCATCCCGACCTTCTTCCCGGTGGCCTGAAGTTCTTTCACCTTCGCGGCTTTCTGGGCGGGCAGCACATCCGCCAACACGATATCGATACCAATGTCCGCTGCGATGCGCTTGGCGGTTGCCGCGTTGTCACCAGTCAGCATCACCACCTGTATTTTCTGTTCGCGCAACTTTGCCACCGCCGCCTTAGCAGTAGGTCTTATCGCATCGGCTATCGCGATAAGGCCGATGACACGGCCGGCCAGCGCCACATGAACGACTGTACGGCCGTCACCCTGTAGACGTGTTGCAGCAGCCGCTAGACTTCCGAGCGCTAGCTTCTGTGTGTCCATCAACAGCCGGTTGCCGAGAAAGACCGTTCCCCCTGCAGTTTCTGCACGTGCGCCCATACCGTCGAGGCTTTCAAAGCCTGTCGGTGCAACAATGGCGAGCTTAGCCGCCCTTCGTAAGATGGCCTGGGCAAGCGGATGGGCCGAACCTTGCTCGACGGCAGCGGCGGCGGTCAGAACCACATCTTCAGACGCACCTTCCGCCGTGACGATCTCCACCACCTCGGGTTGACCCACAGTCAGCGTTCCGGTCTTGTCAAATACGATGACATCCAGCTTGGTGGCATCTTCCAGCGCTGATGCGTTCTTGAACAGAATGCCGTTCGCGGCACCGAGTCCCGTACTCACCATGACGGCCATCGGGGTGGCCAGGCCCAACGCGTCGGGACAGGCAATCACGAAGACCGTGATGGTCATGGTGACTGCAAACAGCAGCGGCTGGCCGATCCAGAAGAACCAAGCCGCGAAGGTCGCAAGACCGATGACGATGGCGGCGATCACGAGCCATTGCGCTGCCTTGTCGGCCAGGAGTTGAGCCGGTGCCTTGGAGTTCTGTGCCTCCTGCACCAGCTTGACGATTTGCGCCAGGGCAGAGTCGGCTCCGACCTTGGTCGCCTTGTAGCGAAAGCTGCCGCTCTTGTTGATGGTCGCACCGACCACCGTTGCACCGGGCCCCTTTTGAACCGGCATCGATTCTCCCGTCAGCATCGACTCATCGACCAGCGATTCACCGGTCTGGACTGTGCCATCCACCGGAATTTTGTTGCCGGGCCGTATCACGACGATCTCGCCTGCCAGTACTTCAGACGTGGGTACTTCGACTTCGGTGCCGTTGCGGATGACATTGGCCCTCGCTGGCGTCAGGTTCATCAGCGCCTTGATGGCCGACGACGCACCAGCCCTGGCGCGCATTTCCAGCCAATGACCGAGGAGAATGAACACCAGGAGGACGGAAACCGCTTCAAAGAACTGCCCACCTTCCTTGAAGATAAACGTCGTGCCGACGCTGAACAGATACCCAGTGCCGACGCTCAACACGATAAGCGCGGCCATGCCCAGCGTTCCCTTCCTTAGCGCTCGCCAGGCGGACACAAAGAACGGCCAACTGGGATACAGGACAGCGGCGCTTGAGAAGAAGAACAGCCAAAGGTTCAGGTCCAGCCCGAACGGAGGCGCTGGCGGCTCGAACATGCCACCCATAGGCGCGTAGATAAATATTGGGATGGTAAAGACCAGACAGATCCAGAAGCGGTTGCGCATGTCACGTACCATCGCTGCCAAGTCCATCCCGTCATGGCCCATTTCATGAGCCATGTCTGCTGACATGGCCGATTGACTACCCGGCTTCATGTGGCCTTTGTGACCCTCGTGTCCATCAACTGCGTGGAGCGGTGCTGATGGATCAGGAGGCACGGCTGCTGCCGCTTCCGGCGCTTTGACCACACCGCCAGAAGGCGACGCTTCCGATTCGTCCGGTGCCTTGTCATCACCCGTCAAGGTGTCCCGCACCCACGCCGTCACCTTCTTAATGGCACCATGTTCGGCTGAATTTTCAGCTCCGTCGGCTGGCGAGACCGGGGGGCTATCAGGCGTTGTGACCACAACCGGCGCAGGCGCGACCAGATTGTCCTTCGGGACCTCGGCAGTCTGCTGCGAGGTTCCCTTCTGTTGCGCCTGCGGTGATGGCTGCCGGTCAATAACACTTGCCGGCGTCTCGTGGCTCTCTTGTTCAGGCGATGGCTCCTGGGCGGAATCCTGTCCGCGCTGGCGGACATCCGACTTGATGTCACCAACCTCAAGCCGGGTTTCGTCATAGCGCACTGTGGCGTTCTTCGCTGCAAAGTTGACGGTAACGCTCTCGACACCTGGCACCTCGCCTATCCGCTTCTCGACCCCGTCCACACTCAGTACCGACAACATGTCGCGCACTTCAATCACACTCGTTTTCATAGCGACTCCAAGAGTTGGGTTTTAAGTCGGTAACAGCGCATAAAGCGTATCGTCCTAGCCCTTTTCAGGCATGGACATCTTTTCACTGGCGTCCGAAGGCGCCTGGTCTGGAACTTCAGCCTTCGGTGTCGATGACACCGCTGTAGTCTGTGTAGGCTTGTCAAGAGGGTTGGCGTTGGTGACTGCCTTTGCGTCTGGGCCTGCAGGGAAAGGTTTAGCAGGCTCAGCAGTTTTGCCAGCAGTTGACTTCGGAGCTACGACTTTCGCGGGCTCTGAAGGAGCAGCCGTTTCTTCATACCCGCGTTGCCGCACATCCGACTTGATGTCCGAAATATCGAGTCGGGTTTCGTCGTAGCGGACGGTAGCATTGCCCGCAGAAAAATTGACAGTGACGCTCTCCACGCCGGGCACCTGACCGATTCGCTCTTCAACGGCCTGCACGCTCAAGACCGACAGCATGTCACGTACTTCAATAACACTTGTTTTCATGATGATTCCTTGGCTCAGTGCTTGTTTGGCATCTTGTGTTTGATCAATGTGCCAGTGCTACCGGTACCTTCTTCGGTCACCATTTCGCACGCGGACGCGGTCGCCAACGCACCATCACGCCAACGCCAAGCCACCGGCAGAAACCGATCTGTCTGGTGTGCAATCTCGTCCCTATTGCGAAACGACACCTTGCAGCCTGACTCCACTTGCAAGACTTCGTCTGGCAAAGGTTGGAAATCACCGGTTTGCTCGTCGTGTCGATGCGGCATGAAGATACCGAGATCGAATTCAGAAAGTCTGCGTAACATCGCCTGCACTTCAGGACGTTGCATGGCCGTTTGAGCCCTTCTCACCGCTGGCGGTAGGTCGAGAAAGCTCGGCTGTGAAACATTCGTTGTCGTCATGTCATTCTCCTGATCAGATGTTGAAACCCATTAAAAATGGCTGGGTCAATTGCCAACTCACAGATCGCTTTAAGACTGAAGCCACCCGCCTGTAAAACCAGCTCGCTGTAAACCGCTAACGACGTACGGGCAACTTCGCATTAACTGCCACAACAAGCCCGACCGATAGTTCTCGATCATCAAAATGATCGGACCCTGGTTAAGCCCGAAATGCCAAGGGGATACCCACCAGCCGTAAGGGTTACCAGGCTCGCCTGGATGCGACGGGTTGAACGCTGCCTTGAAACCGTATGAATTAAATTGAGTCAGCTTGGCCTGATGGATGCAGTGTTCCAAAGTCGGCAACACGATCTCGGGCGCGAAAGGAAGGGACGCGACGACCGCCCACGGCGCCAGCGTGCCGTCATCTGGCCCGCAGGGCACGCCACGAGCCAGATAACCGAAGAACTGGCGTTCGATCCCGCCCGCCTTCAGCGTGCTGGGGCCGGGGCCTTCACTCGCTGTGATGCCCCAGCAGTGGTCACCGTAGCCCTCGAACTTGTGAGGGTTACGGATCGCGTATTGCTGCTGCGCGTAAGTGGCGCGGCGACTGTTCTCAAAGTAGTCGATTCCCTTGCCGCGCATGAATGCATCCTGGATGCCGCGAAAGTCGATCCAGACATGCGAAAGCTGATGCGTAAACAGGGAGCCTGCGTATAGATAGCCTTGCCCGCTACGCTTGTCGTCACCTTGCGTCCAATGGTAGGTCGCAGCCCATCCCTGGTAGCTCTGTGCGGGCAATGGATGCGTTGGTGAACCTAGTCCCAGCAAATAGAGCAGCAGTGCCTCGTCATAGCCTTCCCATCGATAAGGAAGGAACCCGCTCTCAGGCTTCCAGCCATGGGTGACAGTGGTACCCCCATCCTGCGCCCACGACCAATTGGCGCGACGATATAGCGCGTCACCCAGCGTGCGGATCTCGCTCTCATCAGAGTTGTCGGCGTCAAAATACTGGGCGGCCGTCAGCGCACCTGCCAACAGGAACGTACTGTCCACGGTTGACAGCTCCCATTGCCAAGCACGCCGGCCCGTCTGCATATCGAGGAAGTGGTAATAGAAGCCTTGGTAGCCAGTGGCGTCCGGCCCAGGGCCTTGCGAGCTATTCCAGAAAAAACGCAGCGTCGTCAGTGTCCGTTCCACGGCTGCGGCCCGGGTCATGAAGCCGCGTTCCACACTCACCGGATAGCACGCGAGCGCCAAGCCGGTGGCAGCGATGCTGGCAGGCCAATTCGGTGCTGTCTTGTCGATCACCAGGCCATTGACCGGATTCGTTTCGTGCAGGAAGTAGCCAAACGTCTCCTGCTGCAATTTCTGCAGTTCGGCGTCGATTGCTGGAATGGCCACCGACTCTCGCACGTTGGAACTACCTGTTGTCATGGCTTCTTTTAAACCGTGGGTGGGTCAGCGCGCCAGCCGTTTGGCAAATATGCAGTCGGGGGTGAACTCGAACGCTATATCCGGGTCGGGCTGCACGAGTTTGCTTTTTTTGCCTTCGTAATGCAGCCGCGACAACATGTCCCGTATCAGGTTCAAACGTGCAAGACGTTTGTTGTCGGTGCGGATAACATGCCAAGGCGCAATGGCGGTGTGCGTGCGCTGCAGCATGCCGTCTCTCGCATCAGAATATGCCTTCCAGTGTTTTACGGCAACCGCATCAATCGGACTGCTTTTCCATTGTTTGAGTGGATCGCGCTGGCGTTCAGCAAGACGCTTCGTTTGTTCAGCCTTGCCAATGTCCAGGTAGTATTTGAGTAACTTGACACCAGAATTAACAAGCATCTCCTCGAACTTTGGTACCGACTGCATAAACTCTTCATGCTCTTCCTTGGAGCAAAAGCCCATCACGTGCTCCACGCCAGCGCGGTTGTACCAGCTGCGATTGAAAAGGACGAACTCTTCAGCAACCGGGAGTTGGGCGACGTAGCGTTGAAAGTACCAGGCCTTGCGCTCCCGGTCAGACGGTTTTCCAAGTGCCACTACCCGCGTTTCCCGAGGGCTCAAGTATTCAACGATTCGCTTGATACCGCCGTCCTTGCCTGCAGCATCACGACCCTCAAGGAGCACCAAAATCCTGTCGCCGCATCCAATGAAGTGGCGCTGCAGCTTTACCAGCTCGACTTGAAGTACATGGAGCTGGGCGTGATAGTCCTCTCGCGAGATGGGCGCTACAGCAGAGCCCGTCCCTGACGTGGACGCCCCCGATGCTTTGGTAGCAGTGGTGACTGCTTCGCCGTCACTGTGTTTGTGATTTTTCTTGCTCATGATGGTGCCTGCTCGTTCTGCGCTGTTGGCCGTGCCTTGGCGGAATAGCCAAGGTGGGTGATTGCCGCCTGAACCTGGGCGGGCGACGCGCGAGTGGGATCAACCACCACGGTCGCCGTGCCCGGGTGCAGCGTTACCTCGGCATGGCTGACACCATCTAGTTTGCTGAGCGCACGCTGGACACTGCCGGTGCAGCCTCCGCAGGTCATACCGTTGATATCGAAGTTAAGCGTTTGCATGGTGAGTTCTCCTGTGGGTTGAAGGATCAGGTTTTCGTATCGACGCCGATAAGCAGCTTCGAATCAGAAATAATTTCGTAGGGCGGAACCGTGAGATTGGTCGGTGCTGGCACGCTTTTAAAAACGCGGCCAGCAAAGTCGAACTTGGAACCGTGGCAGGGGCAGTAGAAGCCACCGGGCCATGATTCGCCAAGGTCGGCTGCGCCGGCTACCGGACGGAAACTGGGGATGCACCCTAGGTGGGTGCACACGGCTTCGAGTACAACCAAGTTCGGGACCAGGGAACGCAAAGCGTTTTGGGCAGGCTCGGGCTGAATTGAACGTCGGGATGTGGGATCGGCAAGCAGGTCGTCATGCCGCGCCAGTGCATCGAGCATGGCCTGTGAACGCTTGAGTACGAACACCGGCTTGCCACGCCATTCGACGATCTTGAGTTCGCCAGGCAGGATGCCCTGCAGATCAACCTCAACTGAAGCGCCTAATGCGCGCGCCTTTTCGCTCGGTGCCAGTGAAGTCACGAAAGGTACGGCGGTGGCGACGAGACCGGTGCCACCCAAAACTGATGTTGCAGTGATCCATACGCGACGTGACGGATCCACGGGGGCGGTGTTCACTGCCGCATGCTCGATGACTTCAGTTATCGGGACAGTTTGGAAGGTTTTCATTGAACCAATCTCCCACTGCCCGTGACTGCACGCACCATAGCGACATCGCGCTGCCGCCACGACAGATGCTCGACAACGCTACTCCAGTACATACCGAAGGCGGCACCGAACAACAACTCTTCGGCGGGCAAGCCGGCTGGCCGCCAATCCATCAAGGCTTTGACATTCCACACCGCTTCGATGTACCCCGGCCAAAGCCACTTAAGTCCCAGTAGAAAGACGGCGTACAGAGCCAGAAACACGCCGCCGCCATACAGCGTGTTGCGCCAAAGATCCAGCCGGCACAACAGGGCCGCCACAGCACCAACAGCCAGTGCAAAAATCCCCGGGTAAATGGGATTCCAATCAAGAAAATAGAGCGCCACAAACGCAAAAAATGGGCTTGCCAACGCGAGCAAATGCCAACGATGCTGTGGTAACGAGCGAGCGTGGTGATCCATGCGTCGAAGCGGAACCGGTGCCAGCGCGCTATAGCCAACGACGCCCAGGCCACCGATGGCAAAACAAAAAATGAGGCTCTCGATATCAAAGCCCGTACGTTGGGCCAAATTGAATAGGCTAGGCGGGTTCCAATATGCGGGCACGAAAAGGGGTTCGGTCAGACCGAAGGGCGCGGTCAGGAAGCCGGCCCACAGCATGCGACGGCGCAGTGACGATCGTGCATAAAACACAATCGCCCACAGTACGAGGAAGGCCGCGGCCCACAGCAGCCACGTGTATCTGAATCCGGAGTCAATCAACGGCACGTTGTGGTCTCCAATGCATGGGTATTGGTTTTGACGTGGTCAGAAAGTTCATTACATGGGGTGCTCTGGCTGGCTAGACGCACCCAGCTTCGGGAAAAAGCGCGGTGTACGTACCGCATAGGCATCAAACTCGGTACCGAATTTCTTGCGCATTTCCGCTTCTTCCGTGATAGCAAGCCGACCGTACATGATCAGCAGGATCGGGAACATCGCTAGCGTCAACAGCGTCGGCCACTGCAATAGAAAGCCCAGCAGAACGAGTACGAAGGCTACGTACTGCGGGTGGCGGATACGCGCGTAAGGACCCGATATGGCCAAGGCACTGTGGCGTTGCGCGTGATACAAAACGTTCCAGGCACCGGACAACAGGTAGAAGCCAAAGCCCAGAAATACATAGCTTGCGATGTGCAACGGTCCGAAGTGCGGATCCCCCTTCTCGCCCAGCAACGTCGACCATAAATGCCCTGTGTTATGAGACATGAGATCCAAATTCGGGTACTTCGTCTGCAGCCAGCCCGACATTAGGTAAATGCTCAACGGAAAACCATACATCTCGACGAAAAGCGCAATGATGAAGGCTGCAAATGCGCCAAAAGTGCGCCAGTCGCGTGCAGTCTGTGGCTTGAAGAAGCTGAACGCGAACATCAGGAAGATTGCCGAATTGAGGATGACAAGCGTCCACAATCCATAGGCCGGGACATCGTGAGTCATGACTGCTCTCCAGTCTTTGGGGTCGGAGGTGTTGCCGAGGCGGTCGATGCTGAGTCACTCCCGTGACGGTGATCGTTATCGTGACCATCACCGTGTCCGCCATGGCCGTTGTGCATGAAAACGTGCATCAGTGGACACGCCAACAGCAGCAGCAGTGGCAACGCACCAAGGAAGTGGGCGCGATGCTCACTCATGAGAAAGTATGTAGCGATGGCACCCATAACCAGCAAGCCAATGGCATAGCGAGTCCGCCAGAAGCTCACGGGTTCTGGGTCTTGTAGGGAAGGATCGTGATGCATATATTCCTCTAAAAGTTGAGGGAAATCATCGGGTCAGGCGATTGAGAACCCAACTAAAGAACGCCCCTGCAAACAGCGCCCAGACGCTAAGGATGATCAGCGCCGTGAGAAACCCCGTCCACGCAAATGGCTGCGGCTGGACCATGGCGCTGAAATCCATGCCATGGAAAAGGCTGTTCATGAAGCCCAAAAATGGACCGGGCGCTAGAAACCAGACCAGCGCGCATAAAGCGTAGAAAACCGCGACGGTGATGGCGAGAGCGATGCCTGTTCGAATGGGGGTCATGATCAATTCCCCGCTGGAACCGGCATGCGATCCATCATCATCTGCATCATGGATTGCATCATGTCCATGCGTTTTTCCATCGCTTGGTGGTGCTTAGCCATGTCGCTCTTTTGCATGCCCTTCATGTCACCCGTGGCGCCTGCAGACATTCCCGTCATCATGGCCATGCCGTCCTGCATGGTCTTCATGTGTTCAGCCATTAAGGCGTTACGATCTTCTGGCGTTTTCGCGGCCATCATCTTGTCGTGCATCTCTCCCATGGCCTTCATCTGGGTATTCATGGCAGGCATGTCGGAAGAGGCCTTCCCGAGCATGACTTTGGACGTTGAGGAAGACGCGGCAGGGTGATGCGCGTCTTGTTGGGAAGGCTGAGCGGACCATGCGAGCGAACCGCAACTGGTAATAGCAAGTGCAAGTGAGATTGAATGAACGAGTTTCATATTGGAATCCTGGGTAAATGAAAGAAGTGAATGCCGGTTCCGACGCGGATCACCGATAACAGGCACGCGTGTAAGGAGCCCGTTTACTTGACGAACGGAAATCGGTGGGTCAGAGAAATTGGCGGAGACCGAAAGCCGCGAGCCCTTGATCGGGCGTCAGAAGCGGCTAAAGCGCCATGCGAGAGTAGCGGACCCGCAAGGGCAAAGGAAGCGGCAAAGGCCGCATGGAGTCCATGCGAACGGGCGTTTGGCCTGACAGTTCGGGTACGACCCAAAGCACTACGACCAGTGGCACCTGACCTGGATCCGGCTGGTCCAGGCCGAAGTGCTGCTTCGTTATGATTTCCGACTCTTCGCTGCAGAATTTCTGGCAGGGTACCTTGGAACCATCTGCGGCGGCGTGGTCGCCGTCTATTGGTGCATGCTCATGCTCATGATGTGAGTCAAGCGCGGGAGCGGCTTTAGCGGCATCCACCATGTGTACATGCACGTGCGTGTCGTGTGCCTCCAGCAGACAGGCATTGGCAGCACTGGAAGCCATCGCAAACGTCCATAGCATCAAAACCACGAATGCGGTGTTGCGCTGGTTACGTTTGCTTGAGAATAGCTTCATATGTCGCGGGTGTCTAGTTCGATCAATAGTAGGGCGAAGCCTTTGAGATGTATTGATCCAGATCAACCACATCGTTAAAACTTCAGAAATAACAATAGCTGCGGACTGTCATCTCGTCTGTGCGTTGTCGAACGTATTGCTGCAACTTGAGATGATGGTCAGTCTTTCTCTCGGGTATTTGTAGGGGTAGTCCCTGCCCTTACGACGTCTCTAAAACCGAAGTTTTGTAGCAATCCATCATCCTCACTGGACGGATTGGTACGTTTATCGATGCCAATTTCACCAATTGAAGTGACACGGTCATAGTTGCTGAAAAGACTATGACTTTGGTAACTCTGCTTGAGTGAGTTTCGTCTTTCTAAAGTCAGATACAGTCAATAAGGCGATTTATGGGAATGATTGATGCACGATTCGGTTTCTCTATTAATTGATCATTGGAAAAATGATCCGCATGGCACATACAACACCTGGTTTCTCTGGGAAGAACGCCTCAAGAACTTTCGTTCGATTCGCCGGGGAATTGGTGAGGTCGTACGTGACATTGACGCTGGAACGTTTGGAAATGCCTATCGAGGTTCGTCCTTGCAGACGGTTGTCGGCTCGGTCGCTGAGCAGCGGCAAATATTCAAGGGCGCCGATCACGCTTTTTTGTGGAAGCCGAAACTCCGCATCCCGGACATCTATGAACATGAGGCCAACCAGCGCGCCTTTGCGAGACTCTTGAACGCATGCGACTGCTGCGATACGCCAGAGGCGATCATTGAAGCCATCCAGAAGATCGATGCGCTCAAGATCAAGGGTCTCGGGCCCGCCGTTGCCAATTTGCTCTATTTCATCCACCCAACTCTTGTCTGTCCTTTCAACACGGCCATAGTCAACGGGTTTAATGCCCTGACCGGCAGTAACGTGAAGTTGGGCCGATGGGACCATTACCTGTCTATGCGGGAAGGGTTGATTCGGCTCAATGAGCAACATCGCCACAAGCTGTCCAATGACTTGGGGGCCATTGCGGGCTTGATGTTCGACGTGGGAAGCGGCCGCTACGCGGCTCCTCCCCGGCTTGAAGACCCTGGGGTGATTGCACTGTGGGAGAGCGATTTGCAACGCGTCCGCGAAGAGTCGACTGCAGCGCAGAAGCAGTGGCTGCTGGCCAGGGAGAGTGATGCCACCCATACCCAGATCCAGGGCTGGTTACGCGATATGGGCAAGGCGTTGGGTTTTGACGTCTGGATTGCTTCGAATGATCGGGGACGCGAGCATGCTGACGGATTTTTGGGAGACGGTTGCCTGCAGCAGTGGCCCGGAGGGAATGGGCAAGGACTGGATTCGGTGCGGCTGATTGACGTCATCTGGCTCGAACGGGGAAGCGCGCAGGTTGCAGCCGCCTTTGAAGTGGAACACTCCACATCGATTTATTCGGGGATTGTGCGCATGCTAGACCTTGCCCTGGGTACACAGGTCGGCGCCGCCAGCACCTTGTTTCTGGTCGCACCCGACAATCGCCGCGATGAGGTTGCGCAACAGCTCAAGCGACCTGCATTCTCGCGAGTATCCGAACTGGGCATTCGTTACCTGCCCTACAGCCAGCTTAAAGAGCATCGGGAAACCATTGGACGATTCGGCTCCAGTCTCAAACCCTTGATGGAGATTTCCCAGCTGCTCTAGTTTGGTCTGCTTGATGTTTGGTGGACTGCATTGAAAGCAGGAAAAACCAATGTGAACGTCGTTTTGCCGTCCTTTTGGCTTTGGACCCGAACCTGTCCACCATGCGCTGCCATGATGGACCGCACGATGGCCAGACCCAAACCCGTACCGCCACTGGAGCGTGCACGGCCAGCATCCACGCGGTAAAAGCGGTCAAAGATGCGTTCAAGATGTGCTGGGGCGATTTCCTCACCAAGATTACTCACTGCCAGGGTGACGTTCAGACCTTCTGCTGCAATAGCTACAGTGACCTTTGAATGGGTCGAGGCGTGGCGGATGGCGTTGGACACCAGATTTGTGATTGCGCGCTGAACCAGCAAGCGGTCTCCCACGATGGCGGCATCTCCCGTCACCTCCAAAGCGATACCCTTTTCGTCTGCAATCAGAGACAGGAAATCCGTGACCCGACCTGCTTCCGTAGCGAGGTCA
This sequence comes from Pseudomonadota bacterium, assembly GCA_040388335.1. GTDB lineage: Bacteria > Pseudomonadota > Gammaproteobacteria > Burkholderiales > Burkholderiaceae_C > Polaromonas. The sequence goes on from JAZKCB010000333.1 coordinate 24,524, forward strand.
AGCTGGCCAGCATGGATTGGACTGGCCTGAGAATCTGAACTTGCGATAAACAGCATGTCCGAAATAAGCAATGCCAGGCGATCCAGCTCTTCAATATTGCCTTCCAGCACCCCTCGAAGATCTGCTGCGGAGCGTAACTGTGAAAGTGCTACCTGGGTCCGGCCCAGAAGTGTTGCCACAGGAGTTCGCATCTCATGCGCCAAGTCGCCCGAGAAGTCTTGCAGACGCCGATAGCCCTCATCAATGCGGTCCAGCATGCCGTTGAATTCCGTGGCAAGCTCTGCAAGCTCCAGTGGCAACGTTGTTGCTGACAAACGCCGACTTAAAGACTTGGTGCCAATCGATGCGGCCAAACGGTTGAAACGCCGCAGCGGCGTCAATGCCGTGCGCGCGATCAACCACGCCCCAACTGCGACGATCAGCAGTAGCAGGGGCAGGCCCACCAGCGTTGCTTTTATAAATCCAGTCAGCAGCCGGGCGTCATGTCGGCGATCCAGCGAGAGTTCAAATTTAACCGGATGGCCATCTGCTGTGGGAACCGCACCTTGCAGCTTGCTCAATCGTTGACCACCGAGCGCCGACCAGATACGCGAGCCTGCCGGGCTGTGTGTTTCATCGGCCACCGCTTGGTCAATTGAAGGCGCCGCTGGTGAGAAAGTTGCGATGGGCAGTCCTGTGGTGTCATCAAGGAGCTCCAGACGCAGATCATCGTGACCGATCAGCAGGTCCTCAAAGCGATGGCGGTTCTGTTTGAGCGCTTGGGCAGAAGGAATTTCTGACAGAAGGTGGCCAAGAACATCCCTTTTACCCTCCAGTTCGGCAAGTGACCGTGCGTCCAGTTGCTGGGTCAGCGCCCAAAAGGCTACAGTTGTTGCCCCACCCGCCACAATCAACCCAAAAAAAGCACTCGCCACAGCGATGTGTGAAGCCAAAGAGTTCCTGGACAACGAGGCCTGAAGGCGAAATTTCATGCGACCTCTCTGGATTCCAGTACATAGCCGACCCCGCGCACCGTGTGAATCAGTTTGTTTTCAAAAGGGTCGTCAATTTTCAGACGCAGGCGCCGAATCGCCACTTCAACCACATTGGTGTCCGACTCAAAATGAATATCCCATACCAGTGATGCGATTTGTGTACGGGACAAGACCTCGCCGGCCCTTTGGGCCAGAAGGGTCAGCAACGCAAATTCTTTGGCCGACAGATCTATGCGCTGGCCGGCACGGGTGGCGCGGTGCCGTACCGGATCAATTTCCAGATCTGCCGTGCGCAGTACAGGTTCTGTGGCAACTGTATGACTGCGTTTAAGAAGCGTGCGAACCCGTGCCAAAAGCTCCGGAAATTGAAAGGGCTTGACCAGGTAGTCATCGGCGCCCAGATCAAAACCTCTGACCTTGTCGTCGGTTTTGCCACGAGCAGATAGCATCAGAACCGGAACTTTCCTTGAAGTGCGCAGCGCCGACAACACGGCAAATCCGTCGATGCCTGGAAGCATGACATCCAGAATGATGAGATCGTGATCTCCTGTAACGGCGACATGCAGGCCATCCGTTCCGCTATGAGCCACTTCGACGGCGTAGCCACTTTCGCTCAATCCTTGGTGCACGTATTCTGCAGCTTTGGGTTCATCATCGATCACCAGAATTTTCAAAAGATGCCTCTTGTTTAGATAACGAATCTGTAATCTGCGGGCCAGCGTTGTGAAGGCCCCTTTTTTTTAAAGTAGGAACCGTGATGCAAAGGTTGCATCGCAGTCGTCCCAGTGTTGGGGTGGCACTTTGCAAGTTGTTCTAAAGGAGTCTTATCATGAAATCGAATTTTTTTGCTGCTACCGTTGTCGCCATTGCCGCTCTGAGTGGCGTTAGTGCATTTGCACAGGCCAATGTCCAGAATCGCCTGGAGGGCGAAGCTTCTACCCGGGTGACTTTTGACACCTCGCCCAGCAAGTTGACTCGGGCCCAGGTTCAGGCTGAGTATCTGCAGGCCAGAAAAAACAACACTTTGCCCTTGAGTGATGAAGCGAGCTTCTCGCCCGCAGTTGCTCAAACCAGCAATCTGACTCGCGCCGAGGTGGTTGCCGCGATGGGCAAAGTCCACGCGCTGGACGGTAGCGAAAAACTCACTCAGCACTAAACGCGCGCTGGGCCTCGGCGGCAACGCTGCAAATCCGCCGAGATCCCGAGTTAGGGGAACGGGTGCACAGCATTCGATCCCTTCATTAAATTCAATAGGAAAACTCTCATGAAATCAACTCTCAAAATCTCTTTGGCCGCAGCTCTACTTTCCGTCGGCATGAGCGGCATGGCGCTCGCCGCAACTGACACCTCGCCGAGTACGACAGCGGTAGCAGCATCGCCAGCGACCGTCAAACTGACGGTAGGCGAAGTTCGCAAGGTGGACCTTGAACAGGGAAAACTGACCATCAAGCACGAAGCGCTTGAAAACCTCGACATGCCCGGCATGACCATGGTGTTCAAGGCAAGCGACGCGAACTTGATTAAGGACGTGAAACAAGGCGACAAGATCTTGTTCCGTGCCGAGAAGACCGAAGCAGGGTTCATGATCGTGCGTCTGGAGCAGGCCAAATAAGCAATCCTGTCAGCCTTTGGTGTGGCCGCGCAGGCGCAATGCGTTGGTAATCACCGAGGCTGAACTCAGGCTCATTGCCAAAGCGGCAATCATGGGTGACAACAACCATCCCGTAAACGGGAACAACAGGCCGGCGGCCAAAGGAACACCCAACGAGTTGTAGATGAAAGCAAAACCCAAGTTTTGCTTCATGTTCGCAATGGTCGCATCCGAAAGCTCTCGCGCCGTGGCGAT
>JAZKCB010000334.1:0-11720 GCA_040388335.1 Pseudomonadota bacterium
TTGAGACGCAGGACTTCAGCGCGCTGCGCCACCTGATCTGGAGCGGCGCGGCGGCCACCCCTGAAAAATTCAAACAGGCACGCAAGCTCTTCGGCAACGTGGTCGAGTCGGCTTACGGCCAGGCCGAGGCATCGTCGGTCGCCACGGTTTTGCGAGCCCACGACATCATTGACGACGAGACGCTGGCTTCGGTCGGCAAACCAACGCTGCTGACGCATGTCGAAATCATGGCACCCGATGGCACCATCCTGCCGGTGGGTGAAGCCGGCGAGATCGTCATACGCGGCGACATCCGCATGATTGAATATCTCGAGATGCCAGATGTCACCGCCAAAACCATCGTCAACGGCTGGGTGCACACCGGCGACATTGGCCAGTTTGATGCGCGCGGCTACCTCTATATCAAGGGCCGGCTGCGCGACGTGGTGATTACCGGTGGCTTCAATGTCTACCCGCTGGATGTGGAGGACGTGCTGTGCCGCAACGCAGCGGTGCAGGAGGCCGTGGTGTTCGGCCCGCCCGACGACAAGTGGGGCGAACGCGTCGAAGCGGCCATCACGCTGCGCCGCGGGGCCAAGGCTGACCCGGAAGAACTGATCGAGTTCGTGCGCCAGGCGCTGGGCCCCGTCAAGACGCCCAAGGCCATCCACATCCTGGACGACCTGCCGCGCAGCGTTGTCGGCAAGGTGCAGCGGCGCGAAGTGCGGGAGCAATTTCTGCCCCAGGCCTGAGGCTGGAAAGCTGGTTTTGCAGGGATTTGCTATTTTTTCAATAGCTGCTCACGCACGTATTCATTGGTCTGGGCGCAGATTTTGCACCTGAAAATCGGCCCAAAATTGCTTTTCCGGAGCTTTGGAACATGCCAGACCAGTCTGCGAGCGCCTCAAAACCATAAATTTAATGTATACGACAAAAATTTAACGTACACGTTAAAAATTACCAAAAAGTTAATCTGCGACTTAACATTTCTGGCTTTTCAAGCGTCTGAGTCCGGTTTTGGCACAAAAATGACCAAAAAACAGGCTTTTGCAGCCATCAAATCGGCCTTCAGCCCAATGAATACGTGCGTGAGCAGCTACAGATTTGATAGTAAACCTGCATCTGCAAAGTGGCAAGCAGGCGCCCACTGCCGCCTGCGCCGCTGTGCCAGACCGCCCTTATTCAGGCTGTATGCCCGCCGCCTTGATCTTGTCGCGCCAGGAAGCGAGTTGCTGGCCCATGTAAACGCCCAGCTCGGCCGAGGTGCCGGGCGACACGTCGGCGCCCATGGAAATCAGCTTGTCCGTCACTTCCTTTTTGGCCGTGATCTTGTTGATCGACACGCTCAGCTTGCCGGTGATGTCTGCCGGTAAGGCGGCGGGGCCCAGAATGCCGACCCAGGCGGCCAGGTCAAAGCCGGGCAGGTTGGCGGTGGCGGCAATGGTGGGCAGCTCGGGCGCCAGTTTGCTCTTGGCCTCGGTCGTCACGGCCAACGCACGCAGGCGGCCGCCCTTGAGCAGCGCCTGGCTGGAGGCCAGGTCGACAAACAGGTAAGTCACTTCGCCGCCGACCAGCGCCGTCAGCGCCTGCGGGGTGCTTTTGTAGGGCACGGCAATCGCGCCCAGGCCAGCCAGGTTGTTAAATGCCGCGCCAGCAATCTGCCCCGTGCTGTTGCCGTAGGCGAAGCTGGCCTTGGTGGGGTTGGCCTTGGCATAAGCCATCAGGTCGGCCACCGATTTGACGGGTGAATCAGTCGCGACGGTCAGGATGAACAGGAAGTTGCAGATGCGCGCGACCGGCGTGAAGTCCTTGATCGGGTCGTAGGGCAGCTTTTTGAACAGGTGCGGGTTGCCCGAGTTGATGGTGTTGGTCGTCAGCAAAAGCGTGTAACCGTCGGCGGGCGACTTGGCCACCAGCTCGGCGGCGATGAAACCTGAGGCGCCCGGTTTGTTCTCGACCACAAAGGGCTGGCCGTATTCGTTTTGCAGCTCCTGCGCGTAGAGGCGCGCGACGATGTCGCTGGCACTGCCTGCGGCAAATGCGGTGACGATGCGCACGGGTTTGGCCGGCCAGGCCTGGGCAAACGACGGGCCCGAGGTCAGCGCGGCCGCTGCCAGCGCAGCCGTCAACACCGCACGACGTGTGTTCATGAACTTCATTGTTTTGTCTCCTGATGTAATGTGTGGTGCGCAATGCCCACTTGCACTTAGTATGCTACTGTACTTTATACTACCACCACAGACAAATGGCCGTCAATGCGGTAAACACTGCGGTGTTTAGCCGGTCATGCACACAACACCCCAATAGAAGAAAGCCTTCCATGAACTCATCGTCGCCCACATCGCCATCGCCTCTGCATGGCCTTCGGGTGCTTGACCTGTCCAAAGTGCTGGCCGGCCCGCTGTGTGCCCAGTACCTCGGCGACATGGGCGCCGACGTCATCAAGATTGAAACGCCCGACCAGGGCGACGAGACCCGTCATTGGCCACCCTTTCGCGAGCACGCCGAAAGCAGGACGGGCGCGGTTTTTCTAAGCGCCAACCGCAACAAGCGCAGCCTCTGCCTGGACCTGCGCAGTGAAGAAGGCCGCGCCGTCATCTACCGCCTGGCCAAATGGGCGGACATCGCGATTGCCAGCTTCGGCCCCGGCGTGGCTGAAAAACTCGGCGTCGATGCAGCCGCCCTGCGCGCCTGCAACCCGCGGCTGATTTATTGCGACATCTCCGGCTTTGGCAGCGTCGGCCCCATGAACGAAGGCAAGGGTTATGACGTGATCCTGCAGTCCTTTACCGGCATGCTGTCCATCACCGGTGAACCGGGCGGCCCGCCGGTGCGCAGCCCCTTTTCGCCGGTGGACCAGGCCACGGGTCTGCATGCACTGATCGGCATACTTGCGGCGCTGTACAAACGCGAGCGCACAGGCACCGGCGGCACGGTCGAGGCGTCGCTCTTTGACACGGCCACCGGCATGCTGGGCTACTTTCTGCAAAGCTTCTGGGAGCGCGGCACCGAGCCTGAAAAACCCGGCTCGGGCCATGAATCACTCTGCCCCTACCAGGTGTTTGAAACCGCAGACAAGCCGCTCATCCTGGGTGTGGCCAACGACACCCTCTGGAAACGCTTTTGCGCCATGGCGGGCCTGAACGATGTGGTGGACCACCCCGACTACCGCAGCAACGCAGACCGCGTGCGCAACCGCGCCAAAACAGTCGACATGGTGGGCAAGGCATTACAGGCAAAGGGCCGCGATGAATGGCTGGTCGAGCTCGACAAGGCCGGCATCCCCAATTCACCGCTGCATACGCTGGGCGAGCTGTCGGCGCACCCGCACACTACCGCCAGCGGCATGAAGTTTGAATACACCCACCCTGCGCTGGGCAAGATGCAGGGCGTCGCGCAACCGCTGCGTTTTGACGGTGAGCGCACACAGCTGCGCCGCCCGCCGCCGCTGCATGGCGAGCACAGTGTCGAGATCCTGAAAGAGCTGGGTTACACCGACGAAGAGATCGCCGGTCTGGCGGCATCAAAAAGCTGAAGCAGGCTTTTTCAGGCCGGCTCAGGCCTTGTCGAGCTTTTTGAATTCTTCCTGCGCGACTTCAATCGGATCACGCGAACCAAACTCTGGCCAAAGTCCGGCGGCCAGGCGGATCAACTGTTCAATGTCGCCCGCACCCTTGCCGGCGTCTGTCGCCAGCTCAAGAAGCGCGTAGGCAAAGGTCTCCGTCCACTCGACCTCGGGGGACCGCTGGGAATCGGTGACACCCGCAGAGGCCAGAGTGGCTGTGTCGGCAAACTCCGGTGGAAACGAAGGCTCGGGTGAGGGCGGCGGCGTCGAGTCCTGCGGCGGACTGGGCAAGTCCCCCAGACGTTCAGCCACTGCTGCTGCCTTCACGCTGTGCTCCGCCCATTCGTTGAGTTCAGCTTCGGTCGGTGCATCGCCCTCGCCGCTGCGGAATGCGCGCACCTTGGCAGTCAGTTCGCGAAAACGCTCGGCTCGCCGGATGTCTTCGATCCGCTCCTGCTCTATGGCTTTCTGTAGCGCAACCACCCTGTTCTTGTCATGCATTGGCGTCCTCCGCAAACGCATGGATTGCGCCGCTTGTTCAGTATGGACTAAACAAAGCCGTGTTCGCAAGTACCGAACCCGACAAAGTGAAGCACACGCGTTACCTGGAGGACGGGAACAAGCCCTTTCAGGCTGCGGCAGCAAACGCCGCTGCTACTTTCTTCTCATAGGCCAGCAGTTTCTGTACGCTGGCGCGCTGCTCCATGCGCTGCAGGTGCGCCACGCAATTTTTGAAAATCGAGGTGTCGGCCTTGAACATGGAACCGCGGCGGAAGCACCAGTAAAAGTAGGCATCGGCGCAGCCGAAATCGTCAAAAAACCATTCACGTCCGGCCAGCATGTTGTCGGCAATTTCAAACAGCTCAAACAGTGAATGCGAGCCCAGCGCGCGCACGTTGTCTGCCGTATCCGGCAGGTCGCAATAACGGGCGGGCCGCGCCTGCTGCGTGAGCTTGGGGTGAATCGCCGCTGCACACCACGCCATGACAGACAGCGCATGCACATAGGCCATGGGATCGGCCGGCATCAGTTTTGCCGCCGGGTATTCACGCGCAATCCAGATCTGTATCGCGACGTTCTCGGTCAGGGGCTCGCCGTCAATCAGCAAGGCAGGCACCTTGCCCTTGGGGTTGAGCCGCAGGTACTCAGCGCTGGTGTTTTCACCTTTCTCAAGGTTCACGGGCAGCACATCGAATGCAGCCCCTGCCTCGGTCAGCAGGATGTAGGGCACCAGTGAGCAGGCCACCGGGCAATAGGCCAGGGTGAGTTTCATGAGTCTCCTTTTTTGTCAGGCGAAGCGGGGATAAAAGCGGAATGCAAACGAAACAAGGGCGCAATAACAGCGGAAAACAGCCTGAAGTGTAAGACGGCCTTGCGCCGCCTGCTCGTGGTTTGTACCGAGCCTCATTGTCCTCACGCTTCCTAGAATGAGTTGCAGCCCGCACTCCGCGCCACACACAGAAAGTACAACATGGCCCTCACGAAAAATCATCAATGTGTTCCAGCCGCCAGCACCGGCCTTGAAGACCTGGGCCCCGCACGGCTGTCGTGCGCCTGCCCGGCTGGGCCGACGCGCCGGGGCTTTGTGGGTGCACTTGGGGCATTGGGCGCGTTTGGCCTGTCAGCCGCGCTGCCGGGTTGCACGACGGCTTCTGTGGGTGCCGCACCTGAACTGATCGACACACATCACCACTTCTACCCGCCGGAATACCAGAGCGCGTGGCTCGCCTGGGAAGCCGAACGCAAGATCCCTTCGTTTCCGCAGCAGATCGGCTGGTCTATACCCAAGGCACTGGCCGATATGGACAAGGCCGGTGTGCGCACCGCCATCCTCTCGCTGGCCTCCACCCCCGGTGTGTGGTTCGATGCAGGCCCCGCTGCTGCCGTGAAGATGGCACGCGCCTGCAACGACTACGGCGCCAAAATGGTGAAGGACTACCCCGGGCGCTTCGGCCTGTTTGCCACCCTGCCCATGATCGATGTGGAGGCCACACTCCGCGAGATCGCCTATGTCTTTGACGTGCTCAAGGCCGACGGCGTGGGCCTGCAAACCAATTACGGCGATGTCTGGCCGGGCGACCCGAAATTCAACCCGGTCTGGGCAGAACTCAATCGCAGAAAGGCCGTGGTGTACTTTCACCCGCTTGCAGCCGCGTGCTGCGGCCGCATCCCCATCGGCACATTTCCCGCAGTCATTGAAGTGCCGCACGACACCACGCGCGCCGTTGTCAGCCTGATGCTGTCGGGTACGCTGGCGCGCAACCGTGATATCAAATGGCTGTTCAGCCACGCCGGTGGCACGGTGCCCATGCTGGCTGGCCGGATGGAGTTCTTCTTCAAGTTCCGGCCCGATGCAAAAACCATTGCACCCGATGGTTTTGAAGCCGAGTTCAGGCGCCTGTATTACGACACCGCCAACGCCACACACCCGGCGCCCATGGCCGCACTGCTCAAGCTCGTGCCAGAGTCACAGGTCGTGTTTGGCTCCGACTACCCCTATGTACCGATGGACACGCAGGCAGACGACCTGCTCAAGCTGGGTTTGCCGGCAGCAACCATCGCCTCCATCCAGCGCGGGGGCGCGCAAAAACTCTTGCCGAGGCTGGCGCGCTAGAAGCCGGCAGGACTCAGGGCCGGCGCCGACATCCCCCGGCGCGTCGTGGCCCCGCGGACACCGTCGCCTACTTCAGCGTCGCCAGATGCTGCAGCGCCTCTTTGCGGGACATCTTTCGCAACGCCACGATGGCCGGCATGTTGCGTGGGCGCGGCCGGGTCTTGTCCTGCTCCCACAAGTAGATGGAGGCGCCCGACACACCCAGCAGCAAACCAAAGTCGGCAGCTGACAAATCCAGCTTCTTGCGCAGTGCAGCCAGGTTCTTCGCGCTGTAACGGGTGGCTGTGGTTGTTGCGCCCTCAGGCACTTCTGCCACCTTTTTCCGGCTGCCCTTGCTCAACTGTCCGACCAGCCGCTCCAGCTGCGCGATGCGGCGTTTCAGTTCGGCAATGTCGGTGCGGTATTTGGACGATGCCTTTTTGAGGGCCGAGACTTCAGTTCTCACCTCTTTGCGGGCCACACGGGAGATCTCGGATTTGAGGGCGGTTGCAATATTCATGGCCGCATTTTCTCATTCCGGGAACTTGTCTGCAAAAGGGCAGTAGCTATGCGGCTCCGTGGCGATTGACCTCTACCGAAATATGGACGAGCTCTTCATGAATGCGCAGTTGCTGCTTGAAATAATCCGGCGTCACAAGCTCTTCTGTGACCAGCGACAAGATGCACGCGTACTTGCCTTTTCCAACCCGCCACACGTGCAGGTCGCAAAGCTCGACCTGCACAGGGCTGCCCCTCAGGACCTCGCGGATCTCTTCGACAACTGGTGCGTCCATTTCAGCATCCAGCAGCACGCGACCTGAATCACGCAACAGCCCATATGCCCAGACGAGCACCAGGGCTGCACCCACCATGCCCATCACCGGGTCAAGCCAGCGGGCATCCCACAGCTTGCCACCAAACAGGGCGATGATCGCCAGCACCGACGTTGCAGCATCTGCCATCACATGGAGGTAGGCTGAACGCAGGTTCAGGTCTTCGGTGCCATGGCCATGCGGGGCGTGCCCGTGATCGTGATGATGGTCTTCATGATGGTGGTGTCCCTTGAGCAGCCATGCGCAGGCCAGATTAACAAGCAGGCCCACCACGCTGATGGCAATAGCCTGGTTGTAATGAATGGGCGTCGGGGAAATCAGCCGCTCCACCGACTGATAGAGCATCAGGCAGGCAACCAGCATCAGGACGATGGCGCTGCTGTAGCCGCCCAGCACTTCGATCTTCCAGGTGCCGAAGGCAAACCGGCCATCACCGGCAAGACGACGCGCAGCGACGTACACCACCACCGACAGACCCAGCGCCACGACATGTGAACTCATGTGCCAGCCATCGGCCAGCAGCGCCATCGAGTTGTAGGCCCAGCCGCCTGCAATCTCCACCACCATCATCACGGCAGTCAGCAATGCGGCGATCAGGGTGTTGCGCTCGGCGAGCGGGTTGCCACCATCAAAAACGTGTGAGTGCGACCAGCCCCTGGCGTGATGTGTGGATGACATTTCTTGAAAAGAGAGCTGTTTGCATATACTGTACCCCAGTATATTTCACGGGTGGCAAATATCCATATGGCACACACGATCACGCACAAAAAGCGGCTTCTCACGCGAGTCCGCCGCATCAAGGGGCAGGCAGAGGCGCTGGAGCGGGCGTTGAATGAGGGCGGGGAATGCCTGGCCGTCCTGCAGCAGATCGCAGCCATACGGGGTGCCGTCAACGGCCTGATGGCCGAGGTGCTGGAAGGCCACATCCGCGAGCACCTTGGCGATGCAAAGGCGGGCAAGGCTCAGCGCGATGCGGATGTTGAAGCTGTCGTCGGCGCGCTCAGGTCGTATCTGAAATAGTCAAGTGGTGGCTGCCAGCATGGTTGCGCTGCAGAGCCTGTGTATCTGCCGTGTAATGTTCTGTTGAAGTTCGTGTGCGCGGTCATCCGGACGATACGGCAGGCGTTGAATGAATACCCTGCATTGGCAGGGCAATCATCCAAAGGACCTGTCATGAAAAAATCATATGCTTTCGCCCTGCTGCTCTCTGCCTTTGCCGTGAGCAGCTTCGCCCAGGACGCATCCACACTCGGCGCCCGCCGTGTCGCCGAACGCGATGCCGCTTATGCAAGGTCACATCCGGTTGCAGCGCAACAGGTGACGCCCGTGACTGCTCACACCAAAAAGCATCACGGCAAAACAATGCACAAACATCACGTCAAGGCAAAAAAACTGGCCAAATAATCGCCAGCTCCAGTTGGGACAAAGTCCCCGGCTCACTGCGAATTGGGTCCGGGGCCTTCGGCCGTCTCGGGCGCGCCTTCGAGACGGGTGCGGTCGGGCGCCAGCTGTACCCAGACATCTAGGCTTCTATGCCGATGGATTGCATCACCCCTTCTGTTCCGGGCGGAACAAGGGGGTCAAAAATGGATGTCACGGCTCGATCCTGGAGATATTTAGCAGTCAATGCTCAACGGCCTGCGGCCCTCCCTCTGGCGTAGAAAAGCCGCTGCCCATGTAAAAAAGATAACTGGCCTGCCCTTCAGCCTCTCCATGCGCCTTCGCAATCGCTTTCGCAATGGGCGCTCCCACCTGCATCCACCCGCTTGCCAAGCCAGGGCGTAGACGGCACGATATTGCCAATTCACAATAAACGTGTTCCCGGTGTCCAGGTTGGCTCAAAGCCAGCCGTTCAAACCGTACAGGATTGCCCAATGTTCTTTCTGTGGCCGGCGTATCTTTGGTTGCTGCTTGTGCTACCGCTCCTGCCCGCTGCCTACGTGTGGTTGCTCAGCCGGCGTGGCAAGTCATCGGCGCGCTACAGCAGCGTGGCCATGGTCAGGGCGGCGACAGCCGGGAGGATCTGGCGGCGTCATGTTCCGCCATTGCTGCTTTTCATGACGTGCGCCCTGCTGCTGTTGGCCGCAGCACGCCCCGTCGCCAAGATACCGCTGCCCTGGGCGCGCGCATCGATCTTGCTGGCCATGGACGTGTCGCTCAGCATGCGCGTGACCGACGTCAAGCCGACCCGGCTGGTGGCTGCGCAAGACGCGGCCAAATCGTTTTTGAACGAACTGCCCAAAAACATTGAAGTCGGGCTCATCACCTTCGCTGGCAGCAGTCAGGTCGCCCAGGCCGCCACGCTTGACCGCGCGTCGCTGGTCACGGCGATTGACGCCTTCCAGATGCAGATGGGGACTGCCGTCGGCAATGCCATCGTGCTGTGCCTGGCGGAACTCTTTCCCGACCACGGCATTGATTTGAGCGGCATGACGTTTGGCCGCCAGCCACGCGGGCGAAGCCTGGATGACAAGGACAAACCGCCCCCCAAAGAAATTACACCTGTGGCGCCGGGCTCATATAACTCGGCCGCCATCATTTTGCTGAGCGACGGGCGCCGCACAACGGGCGTGGACACCCTGATGGCCGCAAAGATGGCGGCCGATCGCGGGGTGAAAATCTACGTCATAGGCCTGGGTACCGTCAACGGCGATGCAGCGACGTCAGAAGGCATGCCCATCTACCTGCAACTCGATGAGCCCACGCTGCAAGAAGTGGCGCGCATGACGGGCGGTGAGTACCACCATGCAGGCACGGCAGAAAAGTTGCGCAGCGTTTACGAAAACCTCGGCTCACAGCTGCAGGTGCACAAGCGCGAGACCGAGCTCTCGGGGCTGCTGGCATTGGCAGCAGCAGGCATCGCCCTCATCGCTGCGCTGCTGTCACTGCTCTGGTTTGGCCGCATCTCCTGACGGCACCGCCTCAGCTGCGGCTCGCGAGCAATCCGCTTTTACTGGGGAACCAGGCCGGCGGCTTTGACCAGCTCGGCATGCAAGCGAATTTCTTCAGAGATGACTTGTGCCAGAGGCTTGGTGTCATCAACGGCCGGCTCCATGCCAATCTCGATCAGCCTGTTCTTGGCATCGCTGCGCAGCAGGGTCTTGACGGACTTGCTGAGTTTGTCAACGACCGGCTGCGGGGTCTTTGCGGGGACCAACAGGCCAATCCACGCCGAGAGGAACACGTTGCTGACGCCACCTTCTTTCAGCGTCGGGATCTCGGGCGCCGAAATGGCGCGCTTCTCACTCAACACGCCAACGGGGAACAGTTTGCCCGACTTGATATGCGGCAGCGCTTCTGGCAGCGGCGCGAAGGCCATGTCCACCTGGCCGCCAATCAGGTCGGTAATGGCAGGTGCGCCACCTTTGTAAGGCACGTGCAGCAGCTTGACGCCGCTCCTGCTTTCAAACAGCAGGCCAGCCAGGTGCTGCGGGCTGCCGTCACCCGATGACGCATAGGTCAGCTTGCCGGGGTTGGCCTTTGCCGCAGCCAGAATGTCGGCCGGCGTGCCGTATTTGGCCTTGTCGCGCACCACCAGCACCATGGCCTGGTTGACCAGCTTGGTCACAGGCAAAAAGTCGGCTTCAGGGTTGTACGGCAATGTCTTGAAGATGCTCTTGTTGGTCGTCAAAAACGACGCCGGCGACACCATGATGGTGTAACCGTCAGGTGGCGCTTTGGCCACAACCGGTACTCCGATCTGCCCGGATCCACCCGCCCGGTTGTCCACCACAAAGGGCTGGCCCAGATCCGTCGTCAGCTGCTGGCTGATCAGCCGCGCAACCATGTCCACACTGCCGCCTGCCGGCAGCGCAACGACGACCTTGACCGGGTGACTGGGATAGACCTCTTGGGCCATGGAGGCTGCGCAACCCAGCAAGGCAGACGTAGCACAGAGCGCCGCAAGGATAGAACGGATAAAAGTCATTGGTTTGCTTTCATGTGTGTGGAAAGGCTGTTGCGCCAAGAGCGTCGCACTACACCTTTTAGGTACCGGGCCAGACGCAAGTTATGTGCCGGTCAACCCATAGACACATCGGAAGTAGCCGTGCAAGGGTTGGCCACCCATCTAAAACGTCCGCAGGGCACCTATTTGAAATAGACTTGATCGCGCTGATGCTCGCCAACCAGTCTGTATGGGGCGCTGGCCACCAGTACAAAAACCATATAACGGAGACAACATGCAAATCAAGACCACATCCCTGGTAGCCATCGCCTTCATGACCGGGATTGCCGCATCGCCGATAGCGCAGCACCTCATGTCCGACGCACACGCCCAGGCCGCTCCGCTCGCGCCCATGGTGATTGATCTCATGGCGCTCAAACACCCCGATCTGCCGGGCACGCCCAATCCCGAGATGAACGCCAAAGGACTGGTCACCACGGACAACGCCACCATCGGTATCCAGTCGGGCAACGTCGCAAAACACATGCACCCCAAGACCGATGAAATTCAATACATCGTCGAAGGAAGCGGTGCCATGTGGCTGGGCGGTGAGCGCAAGGAGTTCAAGGCAGGATCATTGATCATCATCCCCAAAGGTACAGCCCACGGCGGCACCCTTGTCACGAGCGGCCCGGTCAAGGCCATCGCCATCAAGATACCGCCTCAGCCACAAGGCGATACCGTCCTGCTCAACTGAATTCAGACGCGCGGGAACCAAATGAGTAGCGGCCTCATAGACGCTATCAAATAAGGGGCTTAGGAAGCAAAGCTCGTTAAAGAGGATTGTTTCTGAGCAAGGATAGC
>JAZKCB010000335.1:0-4644 GCA_040388335.1 Pseudomonadota bacterium
GGCAAGAGCCGCTTCACGCTGCAGACCCTGCCGGCTGAAGACTTTCCCCTGGTGCAGGAAGCCGCCAACTTTGGCCCGGCCTTCTCGGTACCGCAAAAGGTCTTGAAAGAGTTGCTCAACCAGGTCTCGTTTGCCATGGCTGTGCATGACATTCGCTACTACCTCAACGGCATTTTGTTTGTAGCGGAAGGCAAGCAGCTCAGCCTGGTCGCCACCGATGGCCACCGTCTGGCTTTCTCGTCGGCCACGCTCGACGTCGAAGTGCCCAAGCAGGAAGTGATCTTGCCGCGCAAGACCGTGCTCGAAATGCAGCGCCTGCTCAGCGACAAAGAGGGCGCGATTGAAATGCAATTCGCCGGCAACCAGGCCAAGTTCAGTTTTGAAGGCATGGAGTTCGTGACCAAGCTGGTCGAGGGCAAGTTCCCCGACTACAACCGCGTCATCCCCAAGAACCACAAAAACATCATCACCCTCGGCCGCCAGCCACTGCTGGCCAGCCTGCAGCGCACCGCCATCCTGACCAGCGAGAAGTTCAAGGGCGTGCGCCTGAACATCGAGCCAGGTACGCTGCGCGTGGCGTCCAACAACGCCGAGCAGGAAGAAGCCGTTGACGAACTCGACATCGACTACGCAGGCGATGCGATTGAAATTGGTTTTAACGTCACCTACCTCATCGACGCACTGGCCAACATGGACCAGGACATGGTGAAGATCGAGCTGGCTGACTCGAACAGCTCCGCGCTGCTCACCATTCCTGATGATGCGGCGTTCAAGTACGTCGTCATGCCGATGCGGATTTAAAGAAAAACTGGTTAAGGCAACTGCGTAGTGCAATGAGAAGTTAGAAGAAAAACAAAACCCCCAGACCCGCTTGCCAAAGCGGGTTTGGTCATTCAAGAGATTGAAGAAATCCGGTCACACCGGATGAAGATTGGAAAAAGAAGCCGGTATGACTGAAGAAAACAAAGCTCTAAACGACGATGGCACACCTAACAACGACGCCCTTGTGAACGTCAATAACGGCGATGCAGGCGAGTCAAGTTCCAACTACCAGCCGAAGATTGACACCAATCAGGCCGGCGCATCTGAGGCCTATGGTGAAGGCTCCATCCAGATCCTTGAAGGCCTGGAAGCCGTCCGCAAACGCCCTGGCATGTACATCGGCGACACATCTGACGGTACCGGCCTGCACCACCTGGTGTTTGAGGTGGTCGACAACTCCATTGATGAAGCACTGGCTGGCCATTGCGACGACATCGTGGTCACCATCCACACCGACAACTCCGTCAGCGTCACAGACAACGGCCGCGGCATCCCGACCGGCATCAAGATGGACGACAAGCATGAGCCCAAACGCTCCGCTGCTGAAATCGCTCTGACCGAGCTGCACGCCGGCGGCAAGTTCAACCAGAACAGTTACAAGGTTTCAGGCGGTCTGCACGGTGTAGGTGTGAGTTGCGTTAACGCACTTAGCAAGATGCTGCGCTTGACGATTCGCCGTGACGGCAAGGTGCACGTCATGGAGTTCTCACGCGGCTTTGTGCAAAATCGCATCATTGAACAGATCGACGGCGTTGATGTGTCCCCCATGAAGGTGATGGACGATACCGACAAGCGCGGCACTGAAGTTCACTTTCTGCCTGACACCGACATCTTCAAAGAAAACAACGACTTTCATTACGAAATTTTGAGCAAGCGCCTGCGCGAGCTCAGCTTTTTGAACAACGGCGTGCGTATCCGTTTGAAGGACGAGCGTTCGGGCAAGGAAGACGACTTTGCTGGCGCTGGTGGCGTCAAGGGTTTTGTCGACTTCATCAACAAGGGCAAGACTGTCCTCAACCCCAACGTGTTTGCCGCCATGGGTGACCGCCAGAGCGACCAGGGCACCAACATCGGTGTTGAAGTCGCCATGCAGTGGAACAGCGGTTACAGCGAGCAGGTGCTTTGCTTTACCAACAACATTCCCCAGCGCGACGGTGGCACCCACCTGACGGGCCTGCGCGCTGCCATGACGCGCGTGATCAACAAATACATTGACGATTCGGAAATCGCCAAAAAAGCCAAGGTTGAAGTCACTGGCGACGACATGCGTGAAGGCTTGTGCTGCGTGCTGTCGGTCAAGGTGCCTGAGCCCAAGTTTTCAAGCCAGACCAAAGACAAACTCGTGTCGAGCGAAGTGCGCGGCCCTGTGGAAGACATCGTCAGCAAGCTGCTGTACGACTACCTGCAGGAGCGCCCTGCCGATGCCAAGATCATCGTCGGCAAGATCATTGAAGCCGCGCGCGCGCGTGAAGCCGCCCGCAAGGCGCGCGACATGACGCGCCGCAAAGGCGTGCTCGATGGGATGGGCCTGCCCGGCAAGCTCGCCGATTGCCAGGAAAAAGACCCCGCCATGTGCGAAATCTACCTGGTCGAGGGAGATTCTGCAGGTGGCTCTGCCAAGCAGGGTCGTGACCGCAAGTTCCAGGCAATCCTGCCATTGCGCGGCAAGATTCTGAACGTTGAAAAAGCGCGTTATGAAAAGCTGCTGACCAGCAATGAAATTTTGACGCTCATCACAGCCCTGGGGACCGGCATCGGCAAGGCCGGCGGCACCACGGGTAATGATGACTTCAACGTCGCCAAGCTGCGTTACCACCGCATCATCATCATGACCGATGCTGACGTTGACGGCGCGCACATTCGCACGCTGCTGCTCACCTTCTTCTACCGCCAGATGCCCGAGCTCGTTGAGCGCGGCCACATCTACATTGCCCAGCCACCGCTGTACAAGGTCAAGGCCGGCAAGGAAGAGCAATACCTCAAGGACACCGCAGCGCTTGACGGCTTTTTGCTGCGCATCGCGCTGAAAGATGCCTTTGTGCAAACCGGCGGCGAAGGCAGCACCGTGCTTAGCGGTGAGACGCTCGCAGAGCTGGCACGCAAGCACCAGCTGGCCGAGTCGGTCATTGCGCGCCTGCGCGCCTTCATGGATGCAGAAGCGCTCAAGGCCATTGCAGACGGCATCAGCCTCAACCTTGACACCGTGGCTGACGCAGAAGCCTCAGCGGCCCTGCTGCAGAAGTTTGTGCCCACGGCTGAAGTTGCCGGCGAGTTCGATGTGCGTACCGACAAACCCATTCTGCGCATCAGCCGCCGCTTTCACGGCAACATCAAGAGCAGCGTGCTCACACAAGACTTTGTGCACGGCGCCGACTACGCCACCCTGGCCGAAGCCGCCGCCACGTTCAAGGACCTCATTGGCGAAGGCGCCAAGGTCATGCGCGGTGAAGGCGAGCGCCAAAAGGAAGAAAAAGTCACCGACTTCCGCCAGGCCATGGTCTGGCTGATCGGCCAGGCCGAAAACGCCACCGCGCGCCAGCGCTACAAAGGGCTGGGCGAGATGAACCCCGAGCAGCTGTGGGAAACCACGATGGACCCACAGGTTCGCCGCCTGCTGCGTGTGCAGATCGACGATGCGATTGAAGCCGACCGTGTGTTCACCATGCTGATGGGTGACGAGGTGGAACCCCGCCGCGAGTTCATCGAGCAGAACGCATTGCGCGCCGCAAATATCGACGTTTGATTTTCACCAATAAATTTCTTCTTGCCCTGACCCATGACCGAACCCACCGCACGCCCCGAGCTGCCCGATCACCTGTCTACCGACGAACGCAGCCCGCATTTCGTCAAGGCGATTTTTGAGCACGAGGTCGGCATCCGCTTCAACGACAAGGAGCGCAACGACGTGCAGGAGTACTGCATCAGCGAAGGCTGGATCAAGGTGCCCGTGGGCAACAAGGTCGACCGCAAGGGCAACCCGCTGACGATCAAGCTCAAGGGCAAGGTCGAGTCGTTTTACAAGTAAGCGCTTTGAAGGGCACCCGATGAGCAATGCAGACGAATACGTCCCGCCTAAAGTCTGGACCTGGGACAAGGAAAGCGGCGGCAAGTTTGCCAGCATCAACCGCCCCATTGCCGGCGCAACGCATGACAAGGAGCTGCCGGTCGGCAAGCACCCGCTGCAGCTTTACTCGCTGGCCACGCCCAATGGCGTCAAGGTCACCATCATGCTTGAAGAGCTGCTGGCAGCCGGCCACAGCGGTGCAGAGTACGACGCCTGGCTGATCCGCATCAACGACGGTGACCAGTTCGGCAGTGGCTTTGTGGCGGTCAACCCCAACTCAAAAATCCCGGCGCTGATGGATCGCAGTGGTGAAAAGCCCGTGCGTGTGTTTGAGTCGGGCGCCATCCTGCAGTACCTGGCCGAGAAGTTTGGTGCCTTCATGCCCACCAGTGGCGTGGCGCGTTCTGAATGTCTGTCGTGGCTGTTCTGGCAGATGGGCAGTGCGCCTTTTCTCGGCGGCGGTTTTGGCCACTTTTACGCTTACGCACCCGCCAAGTTTGAATACCCCATCAATCGCTACGCGATGGAAGTCAAGCGCCAGCTCGATGTGCTGGACCGCCATCTGGCAGACCACCACTACCTTGCCGGCGAGGATTACACCATCGCCGACATGGCCGTGTGGCCCTGGTACGGTAACCTGGTCAAGGGCCTGGCCTACGGCGCAGGCGTGTTTCTCAGCGTGCATGAATACAAGAACGTGATCCGCTGGACGGATGAAATCGCATTGCGCCCCGCCGTACAACGCGGCCGCATGGTCA
>JAZKCB010000336.1:0-2015 GCA_040388335.1 Pseudomonadota bacterium
GTTTCAACGCGAGCGCCGAGTCCATTCAAAAAGAAAACCGCCTGAACCGCATGGCGCAGGCCATGGGCCTGGCCTCAGGCAGCGACATCCCCGAGGCCATCAAGGACATGAACGCCCGCCTGGGCCTGCCCAAGGGCCTGGCCGAGATGGGTGTGCAGCGCGCGCAGTTCGATCAGATCATCGTGGGCGCGATGGCCGACCACTGCCACAAGACGAATCCGCGGATTGCGACGGCCGAGGAGTATACGGAGATGCTGGCAGACTCGCTGTGAAGACAGCCGTGATTTTTGCTACAGGCGCATGACACGCGGCGGACAGGTCAGATCGCCTCCACCCGCCCCATATCCGGCTTCGCCAGCCACCCCTGAAACTCATCAGCCAGCTGCCGGCTCGCTGCCACCGCTGCGCTCCAGGCCTTGATGCGTCCGGGCAGGTCGGCGCCGTAACGCAGAAAGTCGTTGCGGTCGGGCAGCTTGTGATTCGGCAGGGTCTGGACCCAGGCCGGGTCGGGCGCCAGCAGCAGCATGTTGTCGAGGAAATGCGTGGCGCCGTGGCGCCATTTCAGGCCCTTGTCGAGCCAGCCGGGCACCACGGCTTTCTGGAAGTGCGGGTACAGCACCAGGCCCGGCGATCTTGAGCCATTTTGGCCTCCAGCCGCCGTCCCTTCTGCGTCACCAGCTATCAAATCAGAAGCATAGTTGAGGTGCAGGTGGTAGTCGGTGATGCCGCCGTCCCAGTAGGCGCCGGGTGGTGCGCCGGGAATGTTGTGCACGGCTTGCAGCATGAAGGGAATCGAGCAGCTGGCCTGCAGCGCCGGCTTGAAGTTGGCCTCGGTCAGTGCCAGCTGGCGGGTGCGGTAGTCGCTGGTGGCAAAGGGCAAGGGCGCGCCCTGGCTGGAAAACACCACGCGCTCCAGCCAGGCGCCCATGGCCTTGCGGTGCACGGTGTTGGTCAGGAACGCGCCAAGGTAGCCCAGAGGCGTGCGCAGCCGGTGTTCACGCCCCAGCAGGTGGCGCCCGCGCGAGGTGACGATGTGCAGGCGGTAACGCGGGTGCTGCAGCACCTGCAACACGCGGCCGCCGTAAAAGTCCTGCAGGCTCTGGCCGAACTGCTCGCTGACGTGTTGCGCGCTGGGCCGCTTCTGGCCGGGCTGCCAATCGAAGTGCTGGCGGATGTAGTCGTCTTCCAGGCGCTGGAAGGCAGTGACCGGCTCGTCCAGGCAGGCGGTCGCCATGCGCCAGGCGCCTATCGATGCGCCGACCAGGTGCACTTGCTGACTGCTGCCCGCGAGCCAGTCGCCGAAGATGAAGCGGTCCAGCGGCCCCAGCACCAGGCCCTTGGGTCCGCCCGCCGCGCCCGGCACCACGCGCACGTCCTGCGGGCGCAGGCCGTGTTGTTCGATGTGGCGCCGGGCTTGGGGGCCGGCGTAAAGGCGTAGGGCATGCATGGAGGGAATTGCAGTTGCTATTGTTTTGGTAGCTGCTTGCGCCCGTGTTGATTGGGCCAGATGCCGATTTGACATCAAAAACCGGCGCCCTGCAGCCGTCTGCGCGACAAACGTTATTTCTTCAGGGCGGCCAGCTTGCTGAAAGCGGACTCCATCGCGGTCGATGTCGCTGGCTGCGGCGACCGGCCCGGCGCGCTGCTGAAGTTGTTGCCCCGGTTCGGGTTCTGGCCCGGCCGCGCGCCTTCAAAGCGGTTGTCGCGTGGGCCGTCGCGTCTGCCTGGTGCCGCGTCCAGCTTCATGGTCAGCGCGATGCGTTTGCGCGCCACGTCCACCTCGGTCACGCGAACTTTCACGATGTCGCCGGTCTTGACCACTTCGCGCGCGTCGGTCACGAACTTGTTGGACAGCTGGCTCACATGGACCAGGCCGTCCTGGTGTACGCCGATGTCGATGAAGGCACCGAAGGCGGCCACGTTGCTGACCGTGCCTTCCAGCGTCATGCCCTCCTTCAAATCCTTGATGTCTTCCACGCCGTCGTTGAAACGCGCCACCTTGAAGTCGGGGCGCG
>JAZKCB010000337.1:0-19815 GCA_040388335.1 Pseudomonadota bacterium
GGGCGCCCTCAACCAGGTTCTTGAACACGGTGGTCAGCGTCTTGCCCATCAGCCAGGTGCGGTCGTAGTACGGCAGGATCTGCACGCCCTTGGGCAGGCCCTTGGCATTGAGCTCCGCAATCTTGTCTTTCACTCCCTTGAGCACCACGCTGGGGTTCTCGCCTTTGCGCATGATGACGATGCCGGTCACGATGTCGTCATCGCCGTCCTGGCCTACAATGCCCAGCCGCGGCACAGCGCCGATTTTGACTTCGGCGATGTCGCGAATCAGAATCGGCGTGGCGCCCCGGGCAGCTACCACAATGCGCCCGATGTCATCGGCAGACTGCAACAGGCCGATGCCGCGAATCGCGAACTGCTGCTGGCCCTGCGCCACATAACTGCCGCCGGCGTTGGAATTGCCCCGGCCCAGAGCATCGAGCAGGTTCTGGAAGGTGAGTTTGTAGGCGCGCAGTTTGTCGAGGTCGGGCTGGACTTCGTATTGTTTGATGAACCCACCCATGGCCACGACGTCCGCAACGCCAGGAACCTGGCGCAGGCCACGCTCTATCACCCAGTCTTCCAGCGTGCGAAGCTCTGTCGTGGTTTTGCCGTCGCCCTTGACCCGGTAGCGCATCACTTCACCAACAGGTGTGGCGTTGGGCGCAATATTGACCTGCGCGCCGGGCGGAATGTCGACGCCGTTCAGGCGTTCGTTGACCTGCTGGCGCACGATGTTGACATTGGCCGCATCGTCATAGGTGATGACCGTGTATGACAGGCCGAACTGTGTGTGCGAGAAGAGGCGGATCGAGTTCGGCAGGCCCGCCAGTGCGGATTCAATAGGCAGGGTGACCTGCTTTTCAACTTCTTCCGCAGCGCGGCCGGGGTAGAGCGCAATCACGGTGACCTGGGTGTCCGTCACGTCTGGAAAGGCCTCTACCGACAGGTTCTTGAATGCAATGACGCCCGCCATGACGAACAGCAGAGTGCCCAGCACGATGAACAGCGGCTGGTGCAGGGCGTAGTGAATCAGTTTTTTCATCGCGCAGCCTGCGTAGCTGATGCCGGGGTCGATGCAGGCATCGCGGGTGCGACAGCCTTGCTGGCCGACATGACTGCAGGTTTCGTATCCGTACCCGCGATTGGCCGGGCCTCTTCCTGGGCATTGCGGAACATCCGCGACAGCAACAGCATGTTTTCACTGACCACCTGTTCGCCAACCTCCAGGCCGCTGGCGACAACGGACTCGCGCGGACCTGCGTAGCTCAGGGTCACTTCGCGGATTTCGAAAACGCCGGGCTGCACCTGCACAAGCACGGTATGTTTTGCACCCAGAAGCGAGACAGCCTGGGAAGGAATCACAACACCGGGCCCGAAAAGCCGCTCAATGCGGGCGGTTGCCAGCATTTCGGCCTTCAGGCGGCGATCGGGGTTGGCCACCAGGCCACGGACCTTGATGGTGCGGGTGGAGGGGTCGATGAAGTCTGCCGCCGCAGTCACGCGGCCTTCAAACTTTTCGCCCGGCAAGGCCGGAATCACCAGCTGGAAGGCCGCACCCGGCTTGAGCGTGCCGACTTCGGATTCACGCGCATCGATCTGCACCCACAGCGAGGTGGGATCAGTCACCACAAACAGCGCCGGTGCGCCAGGACCGGACTGGTCGGGCCGGACTTCCTGGCCCGGGTTGAGGTTGCGCTCTACCACCATGCCGTTGATGCCGGATGTCAGTGCCAGCTGCTGGTTGACACTTCCCCCGCCGCCGTACAAGCGCGTGCGGGCTTCGGCACGCTGGATCTCGGCCTGCGACCTGGCCGCGTCAGCCTCGGCCACGTCCAGGTCCTTGCGGGCGATGATGCCGGCCTCAAACAATTCGCGCTGGCGCTGCACCGCTTTTTTGGTCAGCTGCGCATCGGCCACCGCCTTGACGGTGTCCGCCTGGGCAATGCCGTAATCGGGCGACGACAGCTGCGCCAGCAAGGTGCCGGGTTTGACCGCCTGGCCCACGTCGGCCTTGATCGCCATCACGCGTCCGGCAAATGCCGGGTAGATGCGCTGGGTGCGCTCTTCATTCCAGACCAGTCGGGCTGGCAGCTCCACCACGATGGCCTTGCCCGGCGCCGCATTGACGATACCCAGCAGCGCAAGCTGGGGATGGTCCGGTGCAAAACGCAACTGGTTGCCCTGCAGGATGGGCGCTGGCGCCTCATGCACGGGCGCAGGGGCTTCATTGCAACCCGCAAGCAGGAACACAGCCAGCAAAGCGCAGGCCGTCAGGGAGTGGGGAAGGGTACGGTTCACGATGGTTTCCAGAAAGGATGGCTTGGTATCTCGGGGGCTGCGCGAAGGCGGGCACTCAGGGCTGGCGTAACAGCCAGGCCTGCGCAGCCTTGGCATGGTCGGTGCGCGCGGCGAGGTCTTCGATCAGGATGGTGCGCAGGGTGCGGCGTGCGTCAATCAGCTCGGTCAGCGACATCGCGCCCTTGCTGTAAGCCAGCTCGGCCATTTCGGCGACCTTGCGGGCGCGCGGCAGGATGGTGCTCTCGTAGCTGTAGGCGCGGGCACCTGCGCCCAGCCTGTCCTGCTGCAGGCGTTGCAGTTCGGTGCTGGCGGCGCGGCGCGTTTTGTCAAGAATGTCCTGTGCCTGGTCGAGTTGCGCCTGCGCACGCGCCACCTCGCCCTGAAAGTTGTAGCCACCGAGCAGGCCATAAAGCGGCATCTGCAGGCGCAGCTCCAGCTGGCGGGTCGAGGTGCCGGGGAAGTGGTCGAACGATGCTCCCACCGTCACGTCGGCTTTTTTCTGGGCAGAGGCCACATCAAGCGCAGCACGAGCGGCTTCCACACGTTGCAGCGCTGCACGTACATCAGGGCGGCTTTCCACCGACGGATAAAACACTTCGGCTGATTCAGCTTCGGCTTTGGCAGAGGTCGGCCAGTCAGGTTGTGCGACCAGCGTGCCTGCGCCCGTAAAGCCGGTCAGTTGCGCCAGGGCCAGGGCGGCACGTTGCCGGTCCAGCCGCGCCGACAGCAGGTCGGTGCTGGCACGCTGCGCCTCGATCTCGATGCGGGCGGCGTCCTGCGCTGACAGGTCACCCGCCTGCACACGCCGGTTCGCCGTGGTGGCCAGTTGCGTAGCGCTGCGCGATATCTCGTTGACCTGGCCTATGCGCTCCTGTGCGGCCAGAAGGTCAAAGTAGGCAAAGGCCGTGGCCTGCTGCTGCTGAATCACGATGTCTTCAATGTCGGCCTGCGCTGCAGATGCGTTGCTTTGTGCAGCGCGGGTGCGCAGTTCGCGCTTGTTGCCGCGCTCCCAGGTCCAGTCCATGCCCAGCGACTTGTCGATGCGCTTGTCGCGAAACAGGTTGCCGCCACCTATGCCGTGTTGCAGGTCCATCTGCGACGCCTTGGTGGTCAGGACGGGCGCTGGTGCGTGGTCGGCAGCGGCCACATCGCCCTGGGCTGCAGCCAGCGCGCGGCGTGCCAGTGACACGTCGATATTGCTGCGTGCGGCCTGCAGGGCCTGCGCCAGGGTCATGGTGGTGCTGATCACCGAAGGCGAAACGGCCACACCGGATGAAGCCGGTGCGGGCAAGCCCTGCGAATATGCCGGAAGCACCGCTGCCAGGCTTGCCGCAAGAAAGAATTGTCGTATGCTCATACGGCTGTTTATCGCCTGCAGGGGCTGACCTGTAACTGACCTGACAGCTTGGTATTTCTACGTAGAACCAGAGACAAGCGCCACGTGGAAGCACCGGGCACCCCGGAGATACCGATCCCATGCGAATCCTTCTGGTTGAAGACGATGCCGTATTGCGCGAGGTGATGCTGCGCAGCCTGGGCGACGCAGGTCACCGCGTGGACGTGGCCACCACCATGGACGAAGCCCGCCACTGGTGGCGCGTACAGGTCTACGATTCAGTGCTGCTGGACCTCAATTTGCCCGTGTCCGGCCAGGCGCACAGCGGCATGGGCAACGGCCTGACCGTGCTGCGCGAAGCCCGCGCACGCGGCGACCGCACGCCCGTGCTGGTGCTGACCGCCCGGGGCCGCACCGAAGAACGCATTGCCGGGCTCGACGCCGGCGCCGACGACTACCTCGGCAAGCCTTTTGACCTGGCCGAGGTCGAAGCACGTTTGCGTGCCCTGGTGCGGCGGGTGCATGGCACCGACGACCGTGTCGAGCAGGGCCTGCTGGCGCTGGACCGCAAGGCCCGGCGATTTTTTCTCGAGGGCCAGTCATGGGACCTGCCGGCCCGCGAGTTTGAAGTGCTGTGGGAGCTGATGACACCGCCAGGCCGCGTCGTCAGCAAGCGCGTGCTGTCCGACAAACTCTCGGAGACGGACGGCGCGCTGGGCGACAACGCCCTTGAGGCGTTCATCTCGCGCCTGCGCAAAAAGCTCACCGGCAGCGGTGTCAGCATACGCACGCTGCGCGGACTGGGGTATGTGCTTGAGGAAGATGCCCCGTGAGTGATTTACAGGGGTATGCGAAGCCATCGACCCCTCGTGGGGGGAAGCCATCCCTTCGCAGCCGCCTGACACGGCACGTTGTCATACCGCTGGTCGTCCTCTGGGCATTGGGCACCGCCGTCGCGCTCTCGGTGGCCAACCATTTCGCGGGCCAGGCATTTGACCGCTCCATGCTGGACGACGCCTATGCGGTGGCAGCGAACGTGCGTGCCGGCAACAGTGGGCCGGTGCTCAACCTCTCACCGCGCGAGCTGGGCGCCTTGCTGTTCGACCAGAGCGAGTCCAATTATTTCGCCGTTCTCAAACCCGACGGGGAACTCGTCGCCGGCCATGCCGGCCTGCGCCCGCCGCCACTGCGGGAAGACACCGTTTACGGCTTCTCGGACATCCAGTTTCAGGGTCGCCCCCTGCGCGTGGTCAGCCTGCGTCGTACCGACCCGACAGAATTTGTGGTGGTCATGGGCCAGACCTCGGCCAGCCGCAGCAGCCTGCTGCACCGCATGCTGGCCTACGCCGTGGTGCCACAAATCGTGCTGTTGCTGCTGCTCGGCTGGTGGCTGCTGCGCGTCATACAGCTTGACCTGAAACCCCTGGCCGAACTGCAGCACGCCGTGGACAGGCGCGATGCCCGCGACCTGACACCTGTGCCGCCTTCAGCCACCACCTTTGCCAGCACGCGCGATGTCGAACGCCTGGGCCTGGCCGTCAACTCCATGCTGGCGCGGCTCGATGAAAGCATCAGCGCCCAGCGCGAATTTGCAGGCAACGTCGCCCACGAACTGCGCACACCCCTGGCCGGCATACGTGCACAGGCCGATTACGCACTGGCCCACGCCGACCCGCAGGTCTGGCGCGAACAGCTGCAGGGCATTGTGCGCGGTGAAGCACGCGCCAGCCACATGGTCGAGCAATTGCTGGCCCTTGCCCTGGCCGACGAAGCACGCACCGGCCTGCGGCTGGAGCGCGTGACACTCAACGAGCTGGCGCGTAACGTGCTGCTGCGCTTCATGCCCAAGGCCGATGCCGCCGGTGTTGACCTGGGTGGCGAAGGCCTGGACGAACCCGCCACCGTCTGGGCAGACGCCGCGCTGCTCGAAGGCATTCTCGGCAACCTGCTCGACAACGCATTGCGCTACGGCAACGCCGAACATCCCCGCATCACGGTAAGTGTTGAGCACCAGGGCGAAGACACCGTACTGTCCGTCATCGACAACGGCCCCGGCATCAGCGCGCAGGATGCAGGCCAGTTGCGCAATCGCTGGACGCTCGGGCCCGCAGGTCAACGACTCGGCGAAGGCGCAGGGCTGGGGCTGGCGATTGTGAGTCGTTATGCGGAATTGCTGGGTGCGCGTTTCACGCTGGAGGCCGTCGACGGTGAACCCGGCTTGCGGGCGAGTGTGCGGTTTGAGGCCGGGCCTGTGAGAAATAAATCTGACTGATCTGAGTGCTCTTCCCCTGTGCGAAGGCAGAGGTAATGCGTCCTGACGACAATCAGTCTTTGTCCTGACACAAACCGCATCTAGACTTCATGGCTTTTGGCCTTGAGAATCGGGGCCTGCATCCGTACCCGCCAACATGAAGTTCTCATCGCGTCACCTCCTGTCCCACGCTGCCTTGCTGCCGCTGTTGCTGCCGCTCGCCGCGGCCGCGCAGGCAGATGCAGAGGCGACGCCGGCATTTGGTTTTCATGCGCAGGCGACCTGGATCTGGCAGCGCAAGCCGGCTCTCAGCGCGGCGTATACCGGCCCGAAGTCGCTGGTTCCCGGCGCTGAAAAATCATATTCATTCACCACCACCGCAGACTTCGGCGCGCGGTTGTGGGAGGGCGCGCAGCTGCACTTCAACCCTGAAGGCGCTCAGGGTGTGCCGCTTTCAAACCTCACCGGCTCGGGCGGCCTGAGCAATGGCGAGCTGCAGCGTGGCGGCACGACCACCCTCAGAAAATACATCGGCCGCCTCTTTATCCAGCAGCGCTTTGATGTCGGTAGCGAAACCGAAAAAGTCGATGCCGACTTCAACGAACTGGGCGGCAACTTTGGCGCGAAACGCTGGACAATCACCGCAGGCTCGTTCTCGCTGCTGGACTACTTCGACAACAACCCCTACGCCAAAGACCCGCGTGAGCAGTTCATGAACTGGTCGTTCATGACGCATGGCGCATGGGACTACCCGGCCGATGCGCGTGGCTACACCACCGGTGCCATGATTGAATACCGCACCCCGGCCTGGGCGATTCGCGGCGGGCGCAGCATGCAGCCGCGGGAAAGCAACGGCCTGCCGCTGGACCGCAATCTCACGCGCCAGTACGGCGACCAGCTGGAGGTCGATGGCAACCTGCCGGTGACGCTGGATGCCGGCCCGATGCGCGGCCGCCTCCTGGTGTTTCGCAACCGCATCATTGCCGGCAGCTTCAACGATGCGCTGGCGCTTGGTGGTGTGCCTGACGTGGCTTTGGTGCGCCGCAGCCAGACCAAGACCGGTTGGGGCGCGACGCTGGAAGCACCGCTGGCCGAAGACGCGGGCCTCTTTGTTCGCGCCAGCCGCAACAGCGGCAATCTGGAGACCTACGCCTTCACCGAAATCGACCGCCAGCTCTCCATGGGTGGCCAGTTCACCGGCAAGGCATGGGGCCGTCAGCAGGATCGCATGGGCGTGGCCTACGCAATCAATGGTTTGTCGGACAGCCACCGCAACTACCTGGCGGCGGGCGGCCAGGGCGCCTTTCTCGGCGATGGCCGGCTCAACTACGGCAGCGAGCGCGTGTTTGAAACCTATTACCGCTGGACCCTGCCCGAATGGTCCATGCGCGCAGGCAAGCTGCTGACGGCCCTGAGCCTGGGCTTTCAGCACATCGTCAACCCCGGCTACAACCGCGACCGCGGCCCCGTGCAGGTGTACAGCGTACGTCTGCACACGGAGTTCTGACCAGGCCGCGTGCCTTTTGGGGGTCCGGCTGAGCCTGCGCGGCGGCCGGCTTTGACCTGCATCAAGGTGCAGCAGCGCAGATAGTGGGATGCTGGGCGTGCCCATCTGGAGGAGTCCCCATGACCCATACAACGCTTCGCATCATTCTTGATGAACACGCCTCGCTCTCTGCCATGCTCCGGTCCATGCTGATGATGCTGGTCCGCGGACCTGAAGACAATCCTGAAAAGTTTTTCAATGTGCTGCGTGCGATGCTGTTTTACATCGACGAGTTTCCTGAAAAGCAGCATCACCCCAAAGAGTCCGACCTGCTGTTTCCCAAGGTCGTGCGGGTCGCGCCTGAAACCATGGCAACTGTCGAGCGGCTCGAGCGCGAACACATGAGCGGCGAAAATTCAATACGCGAACTGCAGCACCAGCTGCTGGCCTGGGAGCTTCTGGGCGATGGGCACAGGGCCGCCTTTGAGGGGGGCGCCCGCCGCTACGCCAGCTTTTACCTCGAACACATGCGGCTCGAAGAGGCGGTCATCCTGCCTGCCGCGCAAAAGGGGCTGAGCCCGGCGGACTGGGAGCAGCTTGACGCCGCTTTCGGCACCAACAGCGACCCGCTGCACCCTTCGCATGCCCAGGACCCGGCCTACGACAGGCTGTTCACCCGCATTGTGATGTGCGCCCCCTCGCCCATCGGGCTCGGGAGTTCAAACCACGAGGAACATCTCTCCGGCGCCCATTCAACACGGGAACAGGGTGCGAAGTCACAGGCCGTGATGTAGCACGGCGAGACAAAGCGGCGCAGCCGTCGTTTTAACGGGCGCTGGCATCACGCCATCGTCGGGTAGTCGGTGTAGCCCTTGGCGCCACCGCCGTAAAAGGTGCTCTTGTCAGGCGCATTCAGCGGCGCGCCGGCTTTGAGGCGGGCGGGCAGGTCGGGGTTGGCCAGGAAGGGCACGCCAAAGGCGACGAGGTCTGCGCCGTCGGCCACGGCTTTTTCAGCCATTGCCTTGTCGTAGCCGTTGTTGACCATCCAGGCGCCCTTGCCGCCTGCCGTGCGGTAAGCCGCCTTGAGCGCCTTGTAGTCAAACGGCCGGTCTGCGATTTCACGC
This sequence comes from Pseudomonadota bacterium, assembly GCA_040388335.1. Lineage (GTDB taxonomy): Bacteria > Pseudomonadota > Gammaproteobacteria > Burkholderiales > Burkholderiaceae_C > Polaromonas. The sequence continues at coordinate 8,478 of JAZKCB010000337.1, forward strand.
GGGCCGCCGGTGGCGCCTTCGATGATGTGGATGTAGGCCAGGTTCATGGTCGCCAGGTGCTTGACCACGTACTCAAACAGCGGCTGCGGATCGGCGTCGTGCGCGTCATTGGCAGGCGTGACGGGCGACAGGCGAATGCCGGTGCGGCCGCCGCCAATCGCGTCGGTCACGGCGCGGGTCACTTCCAGCAGCAGGCGGGCGCGGTTTTTGATGCTGCCGCCGTAGTCGTCTTCTCGCTTGTTGGAGTCGCTGCGCAAAAACTGGTCGAGCAGGTAGCCATTGGCGCCGTGGATTTCAACGCCGTCAAAACCAGCCGTTTCAACCGCGTTGCGGGCAGCGGCCTGGTAGGTGTGGACGATGCCGGGCAGCTCTTCAAGATCCAGGGCGCGTGGCTCGGAGGTTTCAACAAACACGGCCTTGCCGTCCTTGATCAGCACCGTTTTGGTTTTGGCCGTGATCGCCGATGGCGCGACCGGCTTGCCGCCGTCAGGTTGCAGTTCGGTGTGCGAGACGCGGCCCACATGCCAGAGCTGCACCACGATCTTGCCGCCTGCCTCATGCACGGAGTGGGTGACTTTTTTCCAGCTGTCGAGCTGCTCGGTGCCGTAGAGGCCGGGCACGTCGGCGTAGCCCTGGCCCTGGTGGCTGATGGCGGTGGCTTCGGTGATCAGCAGGCCGGCGCTGGCGCGCTGGGCGTAATAGGTCTGGGCGATGTCGGGCGGGATGGCGTTGGGCGAGCGGTTGCGCGTGAGCGGCGCCATGACGATGCGGTTGGCGAGTTCAAGGTCGCCGGCTTTGTTGGGTTCGAAGAGATTGGGCATGAAGAGAGGCTTTCCGTTTTTTAGGCTGCTGTGATGGTCGCTGGTCTGGGACTCTGGCGCTTGTCCTGAGTCAAACAGGGTGGAAGTTTGGCGCAGGCAGAAAAAACGTGTGCAAGACAGATTGCTGGATTTATGCCAGCGGAGCGCTGCAGTCAGCGCGTTGGCGCGTGAAATTTGCTATTGATTCAATAGCTTCTCACGCCCGTATTTATTGGCCTGAAGGCCAATTTGATGCCTCAAAAACGGCTTTTTGGGGGGTTTTGGAGCGTTTGGAAGGCCTGCGGCCAGACACCCGGGGGCATTTTTAACGTACACGTTAAAAATTTGCCGTATAAGTTAAAAATTGTTCCAGGTCTGTCATTGCGGATCTGATCCGCAATCCACGACCCCAACTTCTGCCTCTTTCACCAAGCGCGGAAGTCATGGATCCCGGGTCAAGCCCGGGATGACAGGCACCGGCGAAAGGCTTACATCAGGCCTTCATGCTTGAGCGCAGCCTGGACCGCCGGGCGGGCCAGCATGCGCTCGCGGAAGGCGGCGATGTTGGCAAAGCCGGTGATGTCCACACCCACACGCGGCGCCCAGCCGGTGACGGTGAAGAGGTAGGGGTCGGCCACGCTGAAGTCGCCCATCAGGTACTGCTTGCCGGCCAGTTCGCCATCAACCCACTTCAGGCGCGCCAGCAGCTTGTCGGTCGTCATTTTCTTGAACTCTTCGGGCGTGGCCGGGTTGAACAGCGGGCCAAAGCCCTTGTGCAGCTCGGTGCCGATGAAGTTGAGCCAGGCCTGCAGCTGGGCTCTGGCAATCGTGCCGTTGGCAGGTGCGAGTTTTTTATCGGGCACCTGGTCGGCGATGTACTGCACGATGGCCGGACCTTCGCGCAGGCGGGTGCCGTCGTCCAGCTCCAGCAGGGGCACATAACCGAGCGGGTTGATGGTGTAGTAGTCGGTGCCATCTTCGAGCTTGTGCGTCTTGGTCGGGGCGGCAAGGTGTTCAAACTTCAGGCCGGACTCATGCAGTGTGATGTGCGGGGAGAGTGAGCAGGCGCCGGGGGAGTAATAAAGCTTCATGGTTTGTCCTTGATCGTGATGGTTGCACAGGCCGCCCGAAGAAAAAGGCGGCCAGCCCCTGATGCTATCCGCTGTTCTTGCATCGCCTTGCGGACCGGCGGCGATTTGCCACAATCGCCGGATGGCACGAACTTTCAAATGGCTGCTCTGGGCGCTGCTGGCGCTGGTACTGATGCTGGCCGCCGTGGTGTTTGCGCTGCACCGCTGGGTGGGCTCGGACGATTTCAGGCAGCGCGTGGAGCGTGAAGCCGGCGCCGCACTGGGCGTGCCTGTGGTTGTGGGCAGCATGACGGTCAATGCGTGGCCGCTGCTGGCCGTGGCCTTTGGCGGCCTGACCGTGCAAAGCCAGCCACCGGTCACGCTGGAGCAGCTGGAAGTGCGGCCGCAGTGGCAGGCGCTGCTGCGCGGCGAGTTGTCGGTCGCGACGCTCATCGTGCGCAAGGCGGTGCTGCCGCAGCAGGGCATCGATGCGATATTGCTGGCGCTGCAGAAAAAGAAACCGGTCGCCGTCGTGGGCCAGCCTGCACCACCGGCCTCCACTTCTGCGTCTGCTGCCAACGCCCCCGTGCCAAAACTTGCGGCAGAGCAGCCATCGCCGGCCGCATCGAATGATCTCGCCTGGCTGCCACGCCGCACGATTCTGGATGACGTGACCTGGGTCAGCAACGCCGGCACCAGCACCGCGATTGAAGGCGAGGCCCTGTTGGGCGCCGATGCGCTGCCAGACAGCGCGACCCTCAAGCTGCTACGCGGCAACCTGCAGGGGCTGACAGCTGAGCTCAAACGCGAGCCACGCGCCGCCAACACGCCCGCCAACACCACAGCCGACCAGTGGGACCTGCAGGTCAACGTGGGCGGCGGCAAAATCGCTGGCAAGCTGGGCCTGCAGCGCAGCGTTGAAAAGGCCGGGCCTGAACTGGTGGTGCAGGGCAAGCTGGAGACGCGCGATGTCGAGGTTGCCGCACTGACGGCCCCTGCGAAGCCGCTGTCAGGCAAACTCGAAGCCAGCACCAGCCTCAACGCCCACGCCGCCACGACGGAAGCGTTGATCGCTGCGCTGCAAACCCAGACCACGTTTACCGTGCGGGGCGCCGTCATCCACGGCATTGATCTGGCCAAGGCCGTCAAGACCGTGGGCCTGAGCCGCGGCGGGCAAACCGAACTGCAAACGCTGGCGGGCCATGTCGCCACACAAGGGCGTGCAGTGCAGCTCGGCAACCTGGTGGCCACGGCGGGCAACCTCAGCGCCAGTGGCGATGTAGCGGTGTCCCCGGCCAAAGCGCTGAGCGGGAATGTCAGCGTCAAGCTGTCGGGCGAGAGCAAACTGGGCAGCGCACTCGGCGGTGCCGTGGCCGTGCCGCTGGTGGTGAGCGGCACGCTGGAACAACCCGAAGTCACGCTCTCGCGCTCGGCACTGGTCGGTGCCGCCATAGGCACAGCGTTGATGCCCGGCGTCGGCACCGGTGCTGGCGCCAATCTGGGCAGCAAGCTCAGTGAAGGACTGGGCAAGCTTTTCAGGAAATAGGGCCCGGCAGATCCCTGTGTCGGGCCCCGGCGCACCGCCCTTGTCCTACAACCTCAAGCGTGGGCTACTGATTCGGCGTGCGCTGGCTGGCTTTTAGCATTCATAAACATCAAACCAAATGCGCGCAGGTACTTTGCCTTGCCGCCAAGGAGTTATTGCATGCTCAAGTACGCCATTATTTTTGCCATCATTTCGCTGATTGCCGGTGCGCTCGGCTTTGGCGGCATTGCAGCTGGCTCCGCCGGCATTGCCAAGATCCTCTTCGGCCTGTTCCTGATTCTGGCGGTCGTGTTCATTGTGCTGGCCGCGCTCGGTGTGGGCGTCGCAAGGAAAGCGCTCAAATAAATGCAGCCTCAAGGCAAAGACGTGGCAGTGGCTGCAGTGGCTGTTCCGGCAGGGCGAAATCCCGGTCTGGTCGCACGCTTTCGCCAGCGGCTCTTTCCTGGCAGTTCGTCGGGCACTTCACCATCCCTGCCCCAGTCGCCCGACAAATTGAAGGCGGGCATCGCCGAGTTGTTGCTGGTCAACCGCCTGATGGCGCGCAGCACCCGCAAGGCGCAGGCCACAGAAATGCTGGACCGCGCATCGCACATTGTGTTTGTGACCTGCAAGAACTGGTTTTCTCCAGCAGATGCCCGGTCCCCCGAGCGTCGAACACCGCTCTGATTTTTCCAATGGCAGTCACGGACTGCCATTTTTGTTTACTTCAACTCTTTAAAGACCCACATGCATACCGCTACCGTTGACCTGTTGCTGGACTATGAAGTCAGCCATCCGGCCCACTTCCTGTTTCACATCGAGGCCGCCTTCCATGAAGGCCACAACATCCTTGAGGAGCGCCTGACCATCACGCCCAGCGTGAAGGTGCGCACCCACCTGGATGAGCGCAACGGCAACCGCTTTGTGCGGCTCGATGCGCCCAAGGGTGTGCTGTCGATCAACTACCACGCCAAGATTGAACTCAACAGCATCCCCGTGCCGCTGCATCTTGACGAGTCGCCCGTGACCTCGGTTCCCGACGACGTGTTGCATTATCTGATGCCCAGCCGATACTGCGAATCCGATGTGATGAGCCGGGTGGCGCAGCAGCTGTTCGGCCACCTGCCGCACGGCCTGAGCCGTGTGCGTGCGATTGAAACCTGGCTGCATGAGTCGATTTATTACATGCCCGGTTTCAGCACCTCCACCACCACATCACAGGAAGTGTTTGTGCAACGCGCCGGTGTCTGCCGCGACTTTGCGCATCTGGGCATCACGCTGTGCCGCGCCCTGAACATCCCGGCCCGGCTGGTCGTGGGTTATGTGTATTTTGACGAGCCGCCGCAGGATTTCCATGCCGTGTTTGAAGCCTGGCTCGATGACCGCTGGGTGCTGTTTGATGGCACCAGGATGGCGCCCATCGACCGGCTGGTGCGCGTCGGGACCGGCCGCGATGCCAAGGACGTGGCCTTTGCCACCATCTTCGGCGGCGTGGTGATGACACGCAAGGAGCTGATGGTGGACCAGGGCGACAAGCCCGCATCGGCCGCCGGCGAGGTGGCGCCGCCCACACTCACGCTGGTTGGCGCCTAGGCCTGGCGTTATCGGCTTGTGTTTCGGCTCGGCGCAGAAGGCGAACCAGCTCTCGGGTCGGAGCTTGACTCCACGCGGGCCGTGTAGGGGATCTCGCACTGGTAGTAGTCTATTTTCGGTCGGGCAGGGCCGAATCCCGGTTCAAGAACGTGCTTGCATGCGCATGGGCCGGTCACCCCGTACTCAAGCACTTTTCCAGTCAAGTAGGCGTTGGGGCCTCGCCCCAGCTCCGCATCAGCAGCAGCACAGCCCTCTGTTTCAGACGTCCCTTTGCCGATGAATGCGCGGTTCAGGGTACTGACATAGACAGGACGTGGGGCCAGGCCCTCTGCAGTCGGATTGCCTGCATTTTGTAAGCTGCCGACGACGGATGGCCGCGCGTTGGCTGGGGCCACGGTAGCATTAGCTGCCCCAGTGTTAGCAGGCGGTTGAATGTTTTTTAGAGCCTGCGCAGTAGTCGCTGGTGTACTGCTCCGGGCAAGTTGCGCTGCAGCCAGCGTGCCGCCCACCACCAAAGCAGCCTGTCCGAATGCCCGCAATGTCTCATTCTGTTTTTGCGTGGCCCGTTCAAGGTATTCCGCACTGTATGCGTCCTGCGCCGCGCGCATATCACCCCTGAATTTAGCGGCGCTATAACGAGCTTCCGGCAGGGATATTGCAAAAGATGTCGGCTGCAACCGGTCCTTCAGATAGGCCTCAAATTCTGCCTGCCGCTCGGGCGACGGCAGGGAAATGGGGGGAAACGGGAGTCGTCCACCAAGAACGGCACCCCGGTTGACCAACGCAGTAATCACCACGTCGTATTTTATGGAAAGGGTTCCGACAGCAGCGTCTAACGGACGGTACCCCGCGAAATCGCCGCAGGGTTGATTGACGTCGGTACCAGCTTCAATAAGGCTCAATGCCTTATCCCTGTTCACAATGGAATCCCTCAGAATTGCCTCGCACAATGGGGTCATTGCGTGGGCTGGAAGTGAGCAACCGGCAACAATGCCGGCCGCAATGAATGCCCTTGGTGACATATGACTGCTCCTCCAATCCTTATTGACATCGCGGGGTCATCACTCCGCTGAGCATGACCGCTTCACATTATTCTAAATATCACGACCATCTGCAGAAACGCCCCAGAACGCGCCAAAGGGCGGACGGGACTGGGTGCAGAACAACAGCGCCTGCTCAGGGATTTTCAACCAGCAAACTCATCGGACAAATTGGCCACCTGGCAGCCGTTCATGACGCGTAGCTGGCGTCGAGTTTGTCGAGCTTGCGGATCAGCGAGGGCCAGACGAATGAACCGCCCAGCCCGCCGGTCTGCACACGCATCGCTTCGGCCACACCCTTGACGATTTGGGGGTTGACACTGGTCAGCTCGCCGCCGGCCTGTGCGTCGATCTGGATGCGGCAGGTGTTTTCAAACGTGTACATGCTGAGAAACGCATCGGCAATCGTCTTGCCGACGACCAGCAGGCCATGGTTGCGCAGCATCAGGAAGTTGGCCTTGCCGAGGTCGGCCTGCAGGCGCGGCTTTTCTTCGTCCCTGAAGGCCACGCCTTCGTACGCGTGGTACGCCAACGATCCCAGCACAAAGGTCGATTGCTGGCTGATGGGCAGCACGCCGCACTTCTGCGCGCTGACGGCCACGCCGGCCCGGGTATGCGTGTGCAGCACGCAGCCCGCGTCGGCGCGTGCCTCATGCACGGCGCTGTGAATCACAAAGCCTGCCGGGTTGACCGGGAAGGGCGAGTCGATCACCTTGTTGCACTGGCCGTCAACCTTGACCAGGCTGGACGCGGTGATCTCGTCAAACATCAGGCCGTAGGGATTGATCAGGAAGTGATGGCCGCCGGGCCCTGATATCGACTCCGGCAGCTTGGCCGTGATGTGCGTGAACACCAGGTCGCTCCAGCCGTAGAGCGCCACCAGCCGGTAGCAGGCGGCGAGGTCGCAGCGCAGCTGCCATTCTTCGGCGCTGACGACTTCCTTCAGTGAAGGGATGTGCATGTCCTGTCTCCTTTTTTGTAATCAGGAGAGCAGCTTACTGCGGCGCGGTCAGGCTTTCCAGTCGCGCAAGATACAGCAGCGCATGCGTGTTGCCCAGATCCGGCGGCCCGCACATCTCGGGCGAAGCGGCCAGGCCGCCGCACACGGCCGGTCGCGTCGGCAGGCCAAAAATGCGGCAGAGGTTATCGCCGTCGAGCTGCACGCAGCGTACGCCCGCCGGCTTGCCGTGTGGCATGCCGGGGATGGGCGAGCTGATGGAAGGCGCGATGCAGCAGGCACCGCAGCCGGGTCGGCAGTTCATGGCAGTTTGTTTGTCTTGAAGCGCACGGGGGAATCCAGCATTGTCGCTGCGCCTGATACGCCACAGCCATGTCATGGAATGTTGCAAGCCTGTAACAGCATCGTTATGATTTCCGGAACGCACTTCGTGACTTGCCGTGACGGTCGCGCAGTGCATCCCCGCTTCCTTTCCCCCCTGCTTCAGGGCCTTCCATGAGAAAAATCGTTGCTGTGCTCTGTCTGTGGGGTGTATCCCTGGCGCACGCCCAATCCTCGTGGTTCACGGTGATCGGCGACGACAGGGATGGCGCGGCTGACACGATTCAGGTGGACCCGGAGTCCGTGACCTCGGGCGATATCCGCACGCTGCGTGTGCGGGTCAACCGTGCAGCGGAGCGCAGCAGCTGGGACAAGGTCGCCTATCGCTCCTACGTTGCACTGGTGACCTTTGACTGTGTTCAGCGCAGCGCACGTTATGTGTCCATCACCTATTACAGGCTTCCGCTGTGGAAGGGCGAGTCGCACAAGACATCTGACTACACCACCGGCACACCAAGGCCCATGCGGTTTCTCGACGTCAACCCCAACCCCAGCGCACGCATCGTCCGGGCGGCCTGCATCACGACCGAGCCGGACAAAAAGTAACACGGCCAGCCGCACGTTGCTACTAAATTCGTAGCTGGTAGCGCAAGTATCTATTGGCTTTGAGGCAGTTTTGATGCCTGAAATCGGCTTCAAAAACGTTAAATGTTGAGTTGCGAGTTAACATTTGGGCTCGCGTCACCTCCCAAAACACACAAACCAGTCAAAAGTTAACCTGCAACTTAACTTTTGACTGGTTTTTTGGTCATTTTCAGGCATCAAATCGGCTTTTAGACCAATGGATTCGCGCATGAGCAGCTATGAAACCAATAGCAAGTGGCCGGCGGAGCCGTAGTTCATGCGGCCAGGTTTTGATTTGGCCCGTGCGATGAACTCCCTGAGGGTTCTGGCCGGTACCTCGCTGTTGACGACAGCCAGGCACAAACGGCACCAGCAGGCGTATCGGTTTGTTGGGCCAGGTGCCCCCGGTGGACAGCGCGGGAAAAGCGCTGGCGGCAACCAGGCGTGTGAGAGCCGTTCGGCGGGTCACTTGTCTCATGAGCTTGCCCTTGGGTCCGCAGTTTGCAGCTCCGGGGTGCTTGTAGATACGAAAAAGCCAGACGCCTTTATAGCTGCGTTTGCGCTTTTCAGCACTGTCAGGCGGTCAGCCGCGCCGCCGCAAACAGCACCTGGTCGATCACGGCCTTGACATTTTTAAGATGCGCTTCACTGAGCAGTTCACCCTCGGGGCTGAACGCATCACCGGCGCGGCCCAGCGCAAACGCCTTGGGCGCGACCCAGCATTGCGAATTGAGCAGCAGCGGCACCAGGTGGCTTTGTGAACGCAGGCCGCCCAGCGCGCCGGGCGAAGCGCTCAGAACGCCGACAACCTTGCCGGTAAACGACCTGAAGCCATCCTGCCAGGCCGGGTCGGATTTGACCGGGCTGGACACCCAGTCGATGGTGTTTTTGAGCAGGGCCGTATAGCTGCCGTTGTACTCGGGTGAACAGATGATCCACGCCGGGTGCTCGAACATGATCTGTTTGAGTTTCATGACATCGGCCGGCGTGCCTTTGGCTTCGAGGTCAGCGTTGTACATGGGCACGTCAAAGTCGGCCAGCTCGATGTGGGTGACCTCCGCGCCGCTCGCCCGGGCGAGCTTGGCGGCGGCATGGGCCAGCTTGCGGTTGAAAGAAGCCTGGCGGGTGCTGCCCGCGAAAATGAGGAGCTTTTGGGGTGTGGTCATGAGCGCGATTTCATCATGAAACCCGCTGCCGGAACAAAATCGCCAGAATCATATAAAATGTACAAAATAACCGATTTGTACAAAATGCATTCTGTCCCCTTAAGTGAATTCCGCGCCAATGCTTCTGCCATGCTGGACCTGGTCGAAAAGGGCGAAACCGTGCGCATTCTGCGGCATGGCAAACCCGTGGCGCAGCTGGTGCCGGTGGTGGCTGATGAGCCCGCCAGGGTACCGAGCTGGAAGCGGCCCATCGAGCCGCTGAACATCGTGCGCCCGGACGGCAAGAGCGGCGCGCAACTCATCATTGAAGAGCGCGAGGGCGGCTGGTAATGCGTGTGCTGATGGACACCTCGGCGCTCTTCAAGCGTTACAACCGCGAAAGCGGACGTGAGCAGTTACTTGCCGTGAGCGAGCGGGCCAGCGAGCTTGTGATTGCTGCGCATTGCAAGGCCGAGGTCGCCTCGGCCCTGTGCCGGCAGCGCCATGACGGCATGGTGAATGCTGAAGATTACGCCCGCATCATGGAAGTTGTGAAGGTTGATTTCCAGGATTTCACCCTGTTCGCACTCGACAGCCGCGTTGAAAATTACGCCATTGCCGCCATGGAAGTCAGCCGGCTCCGTGCGATGGACGCCCTGCACATCGGCACGGCCAAGGCCGCCCGTGTGGACCTCTTTGTCACCGCCGACCGGCGCCAGGCGCAGGCGGCACAAGCCGTCGGCCTGAAGACTGAATTGATAGAAGCTTGAAGCCTAAGGCTGGAAGAAGAACCTATGTTTTACCCACAGGAATTTGACGTCATCGTCGTCGGCGGCGGCCACGCCGGAACCGAGGCTGCGCTGGCCTCGGCACGCATGGGTTGCAAGACTTTGCTGCTCAGCCACAACATCGAAACGCTGGGGCAAATGAGCTGCAACCCATCGATAGGCGGCATTGGCAAGGGCCACCTGGTCAAGGAGGTCGACGCCATGGGCGGTGCGATGGCGCTGGCCACCGATGAGGGCGGCATCCAGTTCCGCATCCTCAACAGCTCCAAGGGCCCGGCCGTGCGCGCCACCCGGGCGCAGGCCGACCGCATTCTGTACAAGGCCGCCATACGCCGCAAGCTGGAAAATCAACCCAACCTCTGGTTATTCCAGCAGGCGGTGGACGACCTGATGGTCGAGGGCGACCGCGTGGTGGGCGCCGTCACCCAGGTCGGCATCAAGTTCCGCTCGCGCACCGTGGTGCTGACGGCCGGGACTTTCCTCGACGGCAAGATCCACGTCGGCATGCAGAACTATTCGGCAGGCAGGGCAGGCGACCCGCCGGCGGTGTCTTTGTCGGCACGGCTGAAAGAACTCAAGCTGCCGCAAGGCCGGCTGAAAACCGGAACCCCGCCGCGCATCGACGGCCGCAGCATCGACTTCAGCAAATGCACCGAACAACCCGGCGACGGCATGCCCGGCGGCATTGAAGGTGATGTGCCGGTCTTCAGTTTTATGGGCGGCAGGATTGCCCACCCGAAGCAGGTGCCATGCTGGATCACCCACACCAACGAGCGCACGCACGACATCATCCGCTCCGGGTTTGACCGCAGCCCCATGTTCACCGGCAAGATCGATGGTGTCGGCCCGCGTTATTGCCCAAGTGTGGAAGACAAGATCAACCGCTTCGCTGGCAAGGACAGCCACCAGATTTTCCTTGAGCCGGAAGGCCTGACCACACACGAGATTTACCCCAACGGCATCTCGACCAGCCTGCCGTTCGACATCCAGTACGACCTGGTCCGATCCATGGCGGGCATGGAAAACGCCCACATCCTGCGACCCGGTTATGCCATCGAGTACGACTACTTTGACCCGCGCGCCCTGAAGACCAGCTTTGAAACCCGCGCCATTGGCGGGCTGTTCTTTGCCGGGCAGATCAACGGCACCACGGGTTATGAAGAGGCCGCCGCCCAGGGTATGTTCGCCGGCATCAATGCCGCGCTGCAATGCCAGGGCAAGGAGTCATGGTTGCCCAAACGCGACGAAGCCTACCTCGGCGTGCTGGTCGATGACCTGATCACAAAGGGCGTGACCGAGCCCTACCGCATGTTCACCAGCCGGGCCGAGTTCCGCCTGATGCTGCGGGAAGACAACGCCGACATGCGCCTGACCGAAAAGGGCAGGGAGCTGGGTCTGGTCGATGACGAGCGCTGGGATGCCTTCAACCGCAAACGCGATGCTGTTTCACGTGAAACTGAAAGGCTGCGCGCCA
>JAZKCB010000338.1:0-11263 GCA_040388335.1 Pseudomonadota bacterium
CCCTCATTGCCCACAACGGCAATTTCGGCCGAGGCGCCGTTTTCCATCACATAGAGCAGCGACACAATGGACGTCGTCGGAAAGTACACATGGCTGAGTGTCTTGCCGGACTCGTAAAGTACATGCCCGAGAGGCATGTCCACCCATTCCAGCAGCGGCAGCCAGCGCTGCCACTCGCTGTCAGGCAGGGCCGCAAGCAGGTGGTTTTGACGGGGGGCGGTTTTTTCTGTCAGGGAACTGGCCATCATGAAAGTCTTTGGCAGATGTGCTGCCGGGAATGGCTGTGGGCGTGCGTCTTGATCAAGCCAGCCAGTATATGTAGTTTGGACAGTTCCATATGTGCGCTAACGTACATAGGGAATCATCCTGCCCTGATCCAGGGTATGGAAACCTGCGCCAACAGGCCTTTAAGACTCAATGACACCCCCGAAACGCCCATGACTGCCACCGCCCTGCTGCCGGCGCTGGCCAACGGCACGGGTCATGGCGTCAGGTGCGCAAGGCTTGGCATGCCAGACGCTGGATGGACAGGATTTACGGTGGCGCTCTGGCGTTTTACCGCCGCAAGAATGCCTGACTCGCCTGATTCAGAAAATTACTGGACTGGCACCTGCAGGCCGAGGAAACTGGCGAGTGCTGCCGTCGGCATGGCGCCTTCCTGCCTGACCAGCTCGCCCGTCTGCGCGTGTTTGGCCACGATGCTCGGGATCGACGCAAACCCGAAGCTGGTCATGAGCTCGGTGTTCTTCTTGATGGCGTCTTTTTGTGCATCGGCATCGCTGCTGGCGCTGATGCCGCCGCCCTTGGACATCATGGACGCCTCATGTGCATCCATCGCTGCAGCCGGGTCGGAGGACGCCAGAATGGTGGCACCCTGTGAAGTACTGGCCGCATTGAGAATGCCCACAGGAATCCAGACAAATTTGGCTTGTGACTTCAGCGGTTTGGCGGCATACCAGAGCGCACTGCAATGCGGGCACTGCGCATCAAAAAACACATAAACCGTGCGCGTGCTCATCGGTGAGCCGACGGTAAAGCCTTTGGTGCCGGCCTCAATCGCCTCGACGGACAGCAGCGCCGTGGTGGTCTTGGCCGGTGGCGTGCTGGAGGAGTTGTTGCAACCGGCTACAAAAAGGCTGGTGACGAGCAACAGCGCAGAAAAAATCCTGAAGTTCATGTTGTTTTCAGAGTAGATAAGTTGGGTGATGCCTGAAGAATAGCGGAAGAGACTTCAGGGCGCATCAGGTTGATACAGGCCGGTTACAAAAGTTCGCGCAAGACACGCAGATCAATGAAAGTCGCGGCTGCTGGTGCCCAGTCTTCCCAGCAGTTGCGTGAGGTCTTCGAGGCGCCTGGCGACCAGATTGCGTACAGCGCCATACCCTTTGGCCGCACCATTTTCTTCACTGCGCTGCCAGGTGCCGTGTACGGCCAGCAGCCGGGCGTGCAGCACCTCGGCGCGCTGGCTTTCGCGCAAGGACTTCCAGACAATGACATTGACCGGTCCGGTTTCATCCTCAATCGTCACAAAAATCGTTCCGTTGGCCGTTTGCGGCTGTTGGCGCACAGTGACGATGCCGCAACCGGCCACTTCTTCGCCATCCGGCAAGGCGTTGAGCTGGCTGGCATTGAGCAGCCCGCGTCTGGCCAGCCGATCCCGCAGCAGGGCCAGCGGGTGGCGGCGCAGTGTCAGACCCGTGGACTTGTAATCAAACAGGATGTTTTCACCCTCGGGCGTATCGGGCAACACAAGCTGCGTTTCGTAGGTGGGTACCGATTTCAGAAGAGCGGGCGCAGGCTTGATGGCCGAAGCCTCCCAGACCTGCTGGCGCCTGTGGCCGGCCAGCGCCATCAAGGCATCGGCCGCAGCCAGCGCATTGACCTCCAGCGTGTTGAGGCAGGCGCGTGACACCATGTCTTCGGTCGAGGTGAAGGCCGCCTGCGCACGCGCGTCCATGATGCGGATGGCTGCAGCCCTGGGCAAGCCGCCGACCAACAGCAGCCCAAGGCGTACAGCGGGCTGGTTTTCATGAATGGCCGGGTAACGTGCGCGCAGAACATCTTGCGCGGCGGGTTCCAGCGTGCAGTCCCATTCGCTGCGCATGACATCAATGGCCCTGACCTCCACACCATGGTTTCTGGCGTCCTGTACCAGTTGTCCGGGCGAATAAAAGCCCAGCGGATATGAATTGATCATGGCTGCCAGAAAACAAGCCGGCTCATGGCACTTGAGCCAACAGCTCACATAGACCAGCTTGGCAAAACTGGCGGCATGGCTTTCGGGGAAACCGTAGTCGCCGAAGCCCTTGATCTGGCTGAAGATGCGCTCGGCGAATTCCGGTGTGTAGTCGTTTTTGACCATGGCGTTGACCAGCCGGTCATGGAAATGCTCCACGCCGCCCTTGCGCTTCCACGCAGCCATGGAGCGGCGCAAATCATCCGCCTCACCGGGGGTGAAGTCGGCCGCGATGATGGCAATCTGCATCACCTGCTCCTGAAAGATCGGAATGCCCAGCGTGCGTCCCAGTGCGGGTTCAAGAGCGGGGTATTCGCCCCTCACGTCTTGCCCCGCACGTCTTTTTTCACGCGCCTTGAGATAGGGGTGAACCATGCCCCCCTGTATCGGACCGGGCCGCACGATGGCGACTTCGACGACCAGGTCGTAGTAGTTGCGGGGCTGCAGGCGCGGCAGCATGGACATCTGCGCGCGGCTCTCGATCTGGAACACACCGACAGTGTCGGCTTCACAAATCATGTCATAGGTTTGTACATCCTCCCTGGGGATGGTGTGCATCTGCCAGTCGGTTTGCCGGGCCTGGTTCACCAGCGCAAAACATCTTCTCAGGGCCGAGAGCATGCCCAGCGCCAGCACATCGACCTTGAGCAGCCCCATCGCCTCAAGGTCGTCCTTGTCCCACTGGATGATGCGGCGTTTGTCCATGGAGGCAGGCTGAACGGGCACCAGCCGGGTGAGCTTGCCCTGGGTCAATACAAAACCGCCCACATGCTGACTCAGGTGGCGCGGAAATGCCGGGCGCTCCTTCTCGCGCTTTTTGCCATCGTCGGCCTCTGCAATTTCATCTTCACGTTGGGGGTAAACCGCCAACAACAGCCTTGAAAGTGAAAGCCATTGCAGCACCGGGCCAATGCCCTGTTGAACGCCGGCCTCGGCGAGTTTTTCTTCAAGTACCGCGCTGCCGTCAAACCAGAAATGTTCCTTGGCATAAAGATCGACCGTTTCAGGATCAATACCCAGGGCTTTGCCGACATCACGCACCGCACTGCGGGAGCGGTAGCTGATGACCGTGGCGGCGATGGCAGCACGGTCATGGCCGTACTTGTCATAAACGTACTGGATGACTTCTTCACGCCGCTGGTGCTCGAAGTCCACATCAATGTCGGGTGTTTCACTGCGCTCACGGCTCAGGAAGCGCTCAAATAGGAGGTTGCTTTCTTCCGGGTCAATGGCCGTGATGCCCAGGCAATAGCAGACAGCCGAGTTGGCGGCCGACCCGCGCCCCTGGCAAAGAATTTTCTGCTCGTTGGCAAAACGCACGATGTCATGCACCGTGATGAAAAACATCTCGTAGCCCAGCTCTTCAATCAGGGCGAGCTCTTTTTCAATCTGGGTGCGTAACTTGGCCGTCAAGCCATGCGGGTAGCGACGGCCAATGCCTTCTTCGGTGAGGCGGCGCAGGCACCGTGCCGGCGTCTCCGCCGTCGGGACAATATCTTCCTGCGGGTAGCGGTAGAGGTTGCGGATTTCATCGAGGTTGAAGTTGCAGCGCGCTGCAACTTCCAGTGTGGCCTGGAGCAGATCGCGCGGGTAGATTTCAGCCAGCTTCATCCGGTGGCGTAAATGCGCTTCGGCATTGGACTGCAGGGCAAAACCGCATTCATGCACCGTACATCCCAGCTTGATGGCCGTCAGCACGTCATGCAAGGGCTTGCGCGAGCGAACATGCATGAGCACGTTGCCGGCAGCGACCAGCCTTACCCCTGAGACACGGCTGATTTCACGCAACTGAGACAGGCGCAAGGCATCGTCAAGACCTTGCAGCAACTCGACAGCCAGCCAGAAGCGTGAACCAAAAACACCTTGCGCCCATCGGGCCTGCGCAGCCAGTGCCTGGATGTTGAGGGCACCGTCAGGGCCAGGCATGGGCGACAGCAGCACTTCGCAATCCTCAAGGCTGGCGAAATCACTTTCGGCCATGGCAACGCGATAACTGCCCTTCTCAATCAGGTCACCCGTCTGTCTGGCAACAGTGATGAACTCGCACAGATTGCCCCAGCCGGCCGCATTGTGCGGCAGCACCACAATACGAAAGTCATGGTCTGCCTGAACAAGAAATTCCGCACCTGGCATCAGCTTTAAATCAAGCTTTTTGGCCGCTTCATGCGCCCGCACCACACCGGCAACCGAACACTCATCGGTCACGGCAATGGCCCGGTAACCGAGCTCTTGCGCCCTGACAACCAATTCATGCGCATGAGAGGCACCGCGCTGAAAACTGAAGTTGCTTAAAGCGTGCAGCTCGGCATATTCGGGAAGCGGACCGGTCAGCATGAGAGGCGTTCAGGCAAAAAAACCATGCAGGTACCAGTTGCGCCGGGGCGTCCCTTCTGCACGCGGCACCTTCAGGCGCTCGCTGTAAATCCAGAGCAGCGCGCCCTGCCCGCTGCGGTAAATGAAATAGTCGCGAATGGCCGGGGGGTTCAGGCGGATCTCAGTTTTGTCATTCGGCCCTTCCCGTGCCAGAAGCCAGCCCGTGGATTCCATGCGCTGCGGCCCGGCAAGCCGCACCAGACTGCCTTCATACACCGGGCTGTTGCCGTGGGTGGCCAGCCTCAAGGGTTGAACCAACAACCAGCTGGGGTACAGCGCATCTGTTTTGAGCGCCGGAGTGTTGGCCTGTGGTTTTTTTTGATCTGCTTTTCTCTCTTTATGCTTTTTTGGATACGCACCCTCGGTGATGGATTTAATGGCGTCACGTGCATTGACCCAGCGCTGCATTTCTTCGGGCCTGTGGTCTGCACGAGGCTGCCAGGCTTGCACATGGGCATCGCCCAGGCGGGCGCTCAAGCGCTCGACCAGCTCCACCGCGCTGTCGCCCTGGCTGCGCGCCTCCATCAGCAGGCTGCCAGTGGCGGCAGCTGCATCCACCAGCAACTCCGTCACCAGTGACTGCAGGCTCACGGAATGCACGGGCGCAGCCAGAGTTTGCTGCGCCAGATGCTCTGACACCAGCCGCGCCATATGCCGCAAATCCTGCGCCGGGTTGGCCGTGCGTATCTCCAGTTCGCCCGTTGGCGCAACATCACGCCGCTTGTCGAGATGCCATGTGACTTTCAGCGCACACAGTCCGCTCTGCCGGCCCAGCAGCCAGGCCTGCAACTGCGCGAGCAAACGCTCGACGCCGGCCATCAATGCAGGCGCATGTTCGACCAGCGCATCGAGCTCAAGCTTTTCATCAAACTGCTCAGGCAGCACCAGCCATTCATAGTCATCGGCCACGCTGCCACGTGCCCGGTCCAGCGCCCAAAGCAGTTCAGCGCCAAAGCGGCGCGCCACGCCATCACGCGGCAGGCGCAGCAGGTCGTCCCATGTGCGGCAGCCTGTGCGCTCGAGAACGCCAAGGTGCATGCGTGCAGCCGTCAGGGTGTGCATGGGCAGATCGGCGACGCGTTTTTTGGCGGCATTGCCTTTCTCGCGCTGCAAACGCAGGCGGCCAAGAGCTATCAGCGATGTCGCGCCCTGCGCACGCAGCGTCACCGTTTCAATGTCATTCGATGCAAAAAATACCCCAAGACGCTGCTCCAGCAGTTGCATCAGTTTCGCCAGCCCGCCAAACAGGCGCAGGCTGCCGGTCACATCCAGCAGCACCGCTTCATCGACCAGCGCCACCCGCGGTGTAAAACCCAGGGCCATGCTGGCCACCGCCTTTTGCAGGCGAGCCTCGTCCATCACGGGCTGGGCCGCCTCAGTGGTGATCAAGGTGTGCAACGCGATCCAGCAGCGCATCAACAAAAACAGACGGTGAAGTGGAAACAAAAGAAGGCAGCAGGGGCGCGGTTTCTTCGCGCTTGCGGCGGGCCCGTTCGCGGCTGGCGCTCAGCAGCGCGGCCAGACGTTCAGGGCGTGTATCCAGCAGCAGTGGCGCAGCCAGCGGCGGCCCGCGGCGCTTGAGTACATGCACCAGCACATTGCCCACATCACTGACAGTGCCCTCCAGCAAAAGACGCAGGGGTGCCGGTGATGACTCGGCTTGCGCACGCAGGGGCCTGAAGACAAAGAGCAGCTTGTTGTACGCGTGTGCGGCAATCTGCAGGCGGCGCAGGTGTGCGCTGCGCGCATCGGGCAGCCAGGCCAGGACAGCAGCCACATCGGCGCACTGCAGGGCCTCACGTGCCGCCCAGAGCAGGGAAGGCGCCTGGCCTTTTGGGGCATGGATGGACAGCAGCCGCTGCATATTGATGTGCCGCGCGCCCAGGGACGGGCCAAACGGCAGGTGCGGCGCACCGACAAGTACGGTCAGTTTTGCAGGCTCTTGAGCTTGAATGGCTGCAAGCGCAGGGGCTACAACCCCCCACTCATGCTGGCCCGCATGCGCCTGTAAAACCTCCAGCAGCGCGCCCAGCGGCCAGCCTTCACCGGGCAGCACCTCATTCAGTGCGTCATACCCCGTGGCAACCGTTTGAGCACTCGCACTGCCAAGCTCACCGGCCCGCCACACGCCGGCATTGGCGGGGTCGGACAGCATATGGTCCAGATTTTGGGGCGAAAGCATGGGTAGGGCTCAAGGTCGATAAATACTGTATTTATATACAGTATATTACCCATGCTGACTTTGGCAAGTGCCATGATTACTCCGCCGGCCACCAACTCAACTGCGGAATGCCGATCCGCCAGCGAAAAGCCTAGCGGCGTTTTGCGGTACGCGCTATCAGCACCAGCAGGACAGCTGCAATCCCGACAAAGCAGACAAACGACCAGTTGGCAATCGAACCGCCCAGAAAGGTCCAGTCGATCTTGGTGCAGTCACCGCTGCCCTTGAAGATCATGGGGATGGCGCGCTTGAGCGGAAAGGTCTCGATCATTCCGTAGAAGTCGCGGCCGCAGGATGCAATTTCAGGCGGGTACCACTGCAGAAAGCTCTGGCGCGCAGCTACAAAAGCACCGAAACCGGCAACGATGAGCGTCAGCGCAGAGCCGCCGATCAGCACGCCTTTGCTTTTGCCGATAGCCGTCAGGCCCGCAAAAATGGCGACCAGCACCAGCGCGTAACGCTGCACGATGCACATGGGGCAAGGCTCCAGACCGACGACATGCTGCAGGTACAAACCAAAAGCCAGCATGGCCACACACACCACAGACGTCAGCACCAGCACGCGGCGCGGCATGGCATCGAAATACTTCAAGAACATCAGGAACCCTCTTTGTTGTAGCGCATTTTATGGATTGTCTGATGCTTCGTGAAGAAGAGGGGCAGATAAGTTCCCCTCCATGAAAGACACATAAATGCAGCTATTGGGCTTCGCGTGAAATGGCGGGACACTAAATCCCCGCGCCCTCTTCCACAAACACCCGCACATTCTTCGGCGTCAGCACCAGCATGTCGCCTTCACGCAGGCCCATTTCCTTGTATTGCTGCGAAGAGATCTGCACCTCGATCAGCCCTTCGTCAGAGCCTTTCAAAGTCTTCTTCTGCTCTTCGGGAATCAGCTCCAGCCTGGCCGTCGGGCCGATGACGATGGCGCGCACCAATTGGGCCGCGATACCTTCAGCACCAGGCGAATAGCGTTGCACATCAAAGTCGTGTGGACGCACATAGGCAAAGGCTTTGGCATCTTTAGCCCCTGCGTGTTCGGGCGAGTCGATGCGTATGCCTTCAAGCTGCACTTCACCGTCATTGGCACGGCCATGGAACAGGTTCACATCGCCGAGGAAGCCGTAAACAAACGGGCTGGCCGGGTGGTCCCAGACCTGTTGCGGTGAGCCGATCTGCTCAACCTTGCCCTGGTTCATCAGCACCACGCGGTCGGCGACCTCAAGTGCTTCTTCCTGGTCGTGCGTGACAAAAATGCTGGTGACGTTGAGGTCTTCATGCAGGCGGCGCAACCAGCGGCGCAGCTCCTTGCGCACCTTGGCGTCGAGCGCGCCGAAAGGTTCGTCGAGCAGCAAGACCTTGGGTTCGACCGCCAGCGCGCGCGCCAACGCAATCCGCTGGCGCTGCCCGCCCGAGAGCTGCGACGGAAAGCGGTCGGCCAGCCAGTCGAGTTGCACCAGGCCCAGCAGGTCGTGCACCTTCTTCTTGATCTCGGCGTCGCCGGGGCGCAGGCCACGCGGCTTGACACGCAGGCCGAAGGCGACGTTTTCAAACACCGTCATGTGGCGAAACAGCGCGTAATGCTGGAACACAAAACCCACCTGCCGCTCGCGCACATGCACGTCCGTGGTGTCTTCCCCGCTGAACAGAATGCTGCCACGGTCGGCCGTTTCAAGCCCGGCAATGATGCGCAGCAAGGTGGTCTTGCCGCAGCCTGAAGGGCCCAGCAGCGCGACCAGTTCGCCGGAATGAATATCGAGGCTGACATCACCCAGCGCCTGGAAGTTGCCGAAATGTTTGCTGACGTTGCGTATTTCTATGCTCATGGTGTTTTCCTGATTCTTCTTTAGCTGGCTGCGGAAGCCTGTGCGACGGCACGTGGCTGCTCGGGCGGCAAATCTGCAGCGGCTTTCATTTCCTGTTCGTGGCGCCATTCGGCGACCGACTTGATGACCAGCGTGACCAGCGCGAGGATGGCCAGCAGCGATGCCACGGCAAAGGCGGCGACAGACTGGTATTCGTTGTACAAAATCTCGACATGCAGCGGCAAGGTGTTGGTCTGGCCGCGAATGTGGCCGGATACGACTGACACCGCGCCAAACTCGCCCATGGCGCGTGCATTGCAGAGAATCACGCCGTAGATCAGGCCCCACTTGATGTTGGGCAGGGTCACGTGCCAGAAGGTTTGCCAGCCTGTGGCGCCCAGCACAATCGCAGCCTGCTCTTCGTCATTGCCCTGCGCCTGCATCAGGGGAATCAGTTCCCGGGCAATGAAGGGAAAGGTCACAAACACGGTCGCCAGCACGATGCCGGGTACGGCAAAAATAATCTTGATGTCATGCGCCAGCAACCACGGACCAAACCAGCCCTGCGCGCCAAAGACCAGCACATAGATCAGGCCGGCCACCACAGGTGAGATCGAAAACGGCAGGTCGACCAGTGTCGTCAGCACGGATTTGCCGCGAAACTCGTACTTGGCTATCGCCCACGCAGCCGCTACACCAAACACCAGGTTCAGCGGGACTGAAATCGCTGCGGCAATCAGCGTGAGCTTGATGGCAGACCACGCATCGGGTTCTTTCAGGGCTTCGAGGTACGCGCCAAAACCCTTGCGCAGGGCCTCGGTGAAGACTGCGGCCAGCGGAAGGACAAGGAACAGGACGACGAAAAGAAGTGCGATACCGGTCAGGGTGTAGCGCACCCACGGTGCTTCTGTCGTACTGATCGTCTGGCGTCGATTGGCGTTCAAACCACTCATGCGGGCGCTCCCGTGTTGCGGCGCTGCCAGGTCTGGAGACCATTAATGACGAGCAGAAGGAGAAAAGAGACAACCAGCATCACCACAGCCACGGCAGTCGCACCGGCGTAGTCATATTGCTCCAGCTTGCCGATGATGATGAGCGGCGTGATTTCAGAAATCATGGGCATGTTGCCGGCGATAAAAATAACAGAACCGTACTCACCGATGGCGCGCGCAAAGGCCATGGCAAAGCCTGTGAGCAATGCCGGCATGATGTGCGGCAGGATGACTTTGGTAAAAATCTGTAGCCGGTTGGCACCCAGCGAGGTGGCAGCTTCTTCAAGCTCTTTTTCTGCGTCTTCAAGTACCGGCTGCACCGTGCGAACCACAAATGGCAGGCCGATAAAAATCAGCGCAATCACCACACCTGCTGGCGTGAAGGCCAGCTTGATACCCATCGGCTCCAGGTACTGGCCTATCCAGCCATTGCCGGCCAGAATTGCTGTCAGTGAAATGCCGGCGACGGCGGTTGGCAATGCAAAGGGCAAATCAACCAGCGCATCGACGATTTTTTTACCCGGAAATTTGTAGCGCACCAGTACCCAGGCCAGCAGCAAGCCGAATACCAGGTTGACCAGCGCCGCCAGGAAGGAGGCGCCAAAAGTCAGGCGATACGACGCCATGACACGGGGCGACGTGACCGCTGCCCAGAACTGGTCAAGCGTGAGCGTGAAGGTCTTGAAAAACAGCGCTGATATCGGAATCAGCACAATCAGGCTGAGATAAAAAATCGTGTACCCGAGCGTGAGCCTGAAGCCAGGCAACACCCGTTTGGCCGCCCGCTTTTTACCCGCAGGCTGACCCGGCACCACCGCAGCTGGCGGTGCAACAGCAGACAAGGAGCTCATGGTTTACTTGACGGTGTAGAGCTTGTCGAACTGCCCACCATCATTGAAGTGGACTTTTTGGGCTTCACCCAGCGAGCCAAACACTTCCTGCACGGTGAAGAGTTGCAGGGGTTTGAAGGTCGCGGCGTATTTCTTCAGCACAGCAGCTGAGCGCGGGCGCAGCGAGTGGCGTGCGGCAATTTCCTGGCCTTCGTCTGAATAAAGGTAATCGAGGTAGGCCTTGGCCAGTTCAGCCGTGCCCTTCTTGTTGACGGTGCGCTCGACGATGGCCACCGGGTTTTCAGCCACGATGCTGATCGATGGATAGATGGCATCAACCTTGCCTTCGCCAAACTCCTTGTTGACCGACAGCACTTCTGATTCAAAGGTGATGAGCACGTCGCCGATATTGCGTTGCAGGAAGACAGTGGTCGCGTCGCGGCCGCCCTTGCCCAGAACCGGCACATTCTTGTAGAGCTTGCTGACAAACTCGGCCGCCTGCACATCGCTGGCGCCCTTCTTCTTGGCGTAACCCCAGGCCGCCAGATAGGCATAACGGCCATTGCCGCCGGTCTTGGGGTTGACAACCACGACCTGGATGCCGGGCTTGATCAGGTCATCCCAGTCCTTGATGCCCTTGGGGTTGCCGTTACGCACCAGAAAGAGCATGGTCGATGTGGTGGGCGATGCATTGCCCGGGAATTTCTTGGTCCAGTCCCTGGCCACCAGACCGGTGTTGGCCAGAAAGTCCACGTCGGTGGTGGTGTTCATGGTCACCACATCTGCATCCAGGCCATCAGCCACAG
>JAZKCB010000339.1:0-5142 GCA_040388335.1 Pseudomonadota bacterium
CCGTCTTACGCCATCATCGTGCGGGAATATTTCGAGCCGAAAGAAGCCGGTGCGCGTGTCGGCACCGTGATCATGGCCACCATGCTGGGCATGGCGCTGGGCGGGTGGATGTCGGGCAAGGTGTTTGACCTGACAGGCTCGTACCACGCCGCATTCCTCAATGGCATTGCCTGGAACCTGCTGAACTTCAGCATCGCGTTTTTCCTGCTGTACCGGGTGCGCAAGCTGCACACCAACCTGAAGGCCGCCTGAAAAGAACTTCAGGCCGGCACGCCAAGTACGCGATTAAGCCAGGCTTCCATGTCGCCAATCTCCTGCGGGCAGACCGAGTGCTCCATCGGGTACTCATGCCACTCGACGTTGTAACCCAGGGCTTTCATCGCATCGCGTGAGGCCGTGGCACGGTCCAGTGCGATCACCGGGTCGCGCGTACCGTGGCCCATGAAGATGGGGACATCCTGGCTGGCCAGGCTGCGTTCGACCACGGTCTTGCTGGTCAGCGGCAGGTAGCCCGACATGCACATCAGGCCAGCCAGCTTTTCGGTATGGCGCAAGCCAATCATCAGCGTCATGGCGCAACCCTGCGAGAACCCGCCCAGCACAATTTTGCCGGCCGGGATACCCCGGGCTTTCTCGTTGGCAATAACTTCTTCCATCGCCAGCTGCGAGCTGCGCAAGCCGGCTTCGTCCTCGCGCCGCACCAGGTCGGCATTGAGGATGTCATACCAGGCCGGCATCTGGTAGCCGCCGTTGATGGTGACAGGAATCACGGGCGCGTTGGGGAAGAGGAAGCGCACCGGGCCTATGGCAGACAGGTCCAGCTCCTTGGCAATCGGAAAGAAGTCTCGCCCGTCCGCCCCCAGGCCGTGCATGATGATGATGGTGGCGACCGGGTTTTCGCCGGTCTGGGCTTCGAGGACTTTGAGGGGCATGGGCTTGGACTCGCAGGGATTCTGAACAGCCCGGGATTTTACGGGCCGCCGGGAAAGCCCCTGTCCCGCCAGCAGGGC
Source organism: Pseudomonadota bacterium (assembly GCA_040388335.1). GTDB lineage: Bacteria > Pseudomonadota > Gammaproteobacteria > Burkholderiales > Burkholderiaceae_C > Polaromonas. Next base: position 1,011 of record JAZKCB010000339.1, read on the forward strand.
TAACGGTTCAGCCAGGTGATGCTGAGCTGCAGCACCGTCGCAAACGCCACCCACAACAGGTAGGGGATGTTGACATACGCCACCCAGCGCACGCGGGCCCAGATGGCGGTCAGGGCCCATATCAGGGTGCCCAACACCAGCAGGATGTCCACGGAGGCCAGCATGTTGTTCTTCAGGCCGAACTGTATGGGCGTGTAAGCCGCGTTGAAGATCAGGTTGAGCATAAACGGAAGCAGCAAGGCAAACGGCAGGCGGCGCTTGAGCGTTTGCCAAAGGACATAACCAAAGCTGATGGCGATGATGATGTACAGCACCGTCCACACCGGGCCGAATACCGATGCAGGGGGCGCAAAAAATGGCTTGATGAGTTGCGCATACCAGGCTGCGCTTGATGATGCGGAGGTACCGTCCATAAAAATCCTGATTGCTGAAAGTAGGTATGCCTGAGTTTTAGCATGGCAAGTCTCTAATCGCGATGACAAGGCGCCTTTAACCCGGTAGGACACTGCCGCAAGTGCCTTGGTGCATCCGAAGGCTGCGGCGCTGCGTACTCCCTCATCGAACGTCGCCCATGGCGCGTTGCACTGGAATCTGTTTGAATCAGGCTGCTGGAGGCCCCCCATGAACCCGATCACTGTCTATCGTCCATCCGTCCTTGTGTGGTTCACGCGGCTGGCTCCCGCCATCGCCCTGCTTTTACTGCAGGCAGTCCTTGCTCCGGCCCACGCCCAGGCACTGACTTCCACCGATGAGAAAAACGTGCGCACCGTGGTCGAAGGCCAACTGGCGGCCTTTGCCAAAGACGATGCCAAAAAAGCCTTCTCGTTTGCGGCACCGAACGTGCGGGAAGCAGTCGGCGATGCCCCCGCCTTTCTGGCCATGGTCAAACGCGACTACCCGGTGGTTTACCGCCCTGGTTCGGTGGCCTTTTTAAAAGTTGAAGGCAAGGGAGATGATGCGCTGCAACGCGTGCAGATGCTGGATGCCAGCGGGAATTCCTGGCTGGCGGTCTACAGCTTGCAGCGCCAGAAGGACAAATCCTGGCGCATCACAGGCTGCGTGGTGGTAGAGAACAAGGGCCGCATGGCCTGAGTCTCAACAAGCTCGACGGCTCAACAGTTCAGTAAGCGCCCATAAAGTCTTTTTTACCGATTTCCACCCCGCCCTGGCGCAGCAGGCCATAAGCCGTGGTGACGTGAAAGAAGAACTGCGGCAGGCCGTAGTTGAGCAGATAAGCCTGGCCGCTCAGGCGGCGCTCCTTTGGCGTGCCGGGGCGCAGCACAATCTCGCGGCTGGCGGCGTCGGCAAACAGCTTTTCGTCCAGACCGCTGATGAAGTCCAGCACCCTGGTGATGCGCGCCTGCAGGTCGGCAAACGTCTTTTCAGTATCTTCAAAACTGGGCACCTCCACACCGGCCAGGCGCGCAGGCACGCTCTTGGCAAAGTCGCAAGCAATCTGCACCTGCTGGGTCAACGCGAACATGTCGGGGAAGAGGCGGGCCTGCAGATAGGCGTCAGGGTTGATCTTTTTCTCGGTGGCATGCGCTTCGGCCTTGCGCAGCACATCCTGCAGGCCGCCCAGCATCTGTTTGAAGACGGGAACGGAGGCGGAGTAGATTGAAAAAGTAGCACTGCTCATAAGGGTCTTTCGGGGGAAGGAAAATGATGGGACAGGCAGGATTCTCGCCCGGTTCGCACGGCGGCGCTGGCGGCAGGCTGTTACCCTGACGAAATCACCGTGCTGGAATACAATTTTTCTTTGCTCTTGCAGCCACCCCCCAGCAGCCCCCTTGCCCCCAGGCAGAAAGGCCTCCCATGAACGCCCCCCTCCCCAACGCCGCCCTGCAGCCGGTCATGGCCGCCGACCTGGCTGCCTTGAGCCTGATCGAAAAGTGGATCTCCTTTGCCTCGGTCTCGCGCGACAGCAACCTGCCGCTCATTGACTGGACCAAAGCCCAGCTTGAAGCGCAGGGCGTGCAATGCGAAGTCATCTACGACGAGACCGGCAAAAAAGCCAATATGTGGGCCACCCTGCCCGCCCACAGCGGCGAGACAAAAATCGGTGGCCTCGTGCTGTCGGGTCACACCGATGTGGTGCCGGTCGATGGCCAGCCCTGGAACACCGACCCGTTTGTGGCCCAGGTCATAGGCGACAAGCTTTATGGCCGCGGGGTGACAGACATGAAGGGCTTCAGCGCCACCGCCCTCATGATGGTGCCCGAGCTGCTCAAACGCAAACTCAAGCAACCCGTGCACTTTGCCTTCAGCTACGACGAAGAAATCGGCTGCATAGGCGTGCGCACCATGATCGCCTGGATGGTGGACCAGGGCTACAAACCCGCAGGCTGCATCGTCGGCGAGCCCACCGGCATGCAGGTGGTGATTGCCCACAAGGGCAAGCACGGCTACAAGACCTCGGTGCGCGGTTTTGAAGCGCATTCATCACTGACACCCCAGGGCGTGAACGCGGTTGAGATCGCCTGCCGCTTTGTCGCCAACCTGCGCACCATGCACGAACGCCTGGGCAAGGAAGGCCCGTTCGACCCGGTCTTCGATGTGCCGCACACCACCATACACACCGGCGTGATTGCCGGCGGCACGGCGCTCAACATCATCCCGCGCGACTGCGAAATCGCCTGGGAGATCCGTCATCACCACCTCAACTCGCCAGTGACGCTGTTCAACGAGGCCAAGGCGTTTGCCGACGCCATGATTCCCGCAATGCAGGAAGTTGCGCCGGACACCGGCATCACACACAAGCAGACCTCGGTATTGCCCGGCTTTTCAACCGACGCCGACAGCGACATTGCGAAGCTGTGCTTCAAGTGCGCAGACGTGGACCCGGCGACCGGCGCAGGCAAGGTGTCGTTTGGCACGGAAGCTGCTCTCTTCCACCAGGTCGGCGTGCCCACCATCGTGTGCGGGCCCGGCCACATTGCGCAGGCACACCAGCCCAACGAGTGGGTGTCGCTGGCGCAACTGGCCTGGTGCGAGCGTTTCATGCGCCGCCTGGCTGACGAAATTTGTGTGAACTGAATTTTCAACATCGACCGAACCGGAAACAACGACATGATGCATCGCAGAAACTTCCTCGCCACCGCCGCGACAGCAGCAGCCGCCTCCAGCAGCCTGACATTCGGCGCAGGCACCGCTTTTGCGCAGGCCAACTCCAAGGTGGCGCGCATCGTGGTGCCGTTTGCGGCAGGCGGCGTGCAGGACTTGCTGGCGCGCGCCATGAGCACCGAGATGGGTGTGGCGTTGGGCCAGACCGTCATCATTGACAACCGCCCCGGCGCCGGCGGCACGGTCGGCACCGGTTATGTCGCCAAGTCGCCGCCCGATGGCAACACCATGGTGCTGGCAGCGGCCAGCCACAACATTGCCGGCACGCTCTACACAAAGCTCGCCTACGACCCGCAAAAAGACTTTGTGCCCATGGCACACATCGGCACCGCCGACTACGTGCTGATGATCCACCCCGACGTGCCCGCCAAAACCGCCGCCGAATACATCCGTTATGCCAAGGCCAACCCCGGCAAGATGAACTACGCCACCGCCGGCGTCGGCAGCGCCACCCACTTGTCGATGGCCTACTTCAACGGCATGGCCGGCATTGATGTGGTGCATGTGCCGCTCAAGGCCACCGGTGAAGCGATCAACGAAGTGATTTCGGGCCGCGCGCAGGCCGTGATTGCCGCCAGCATTGGTGCACTCGCCTTTGCAAAAGACAGCCGCATTCGCATCATCGGCGTGACCTCGCCCAAGCGTTCAAAGTATTTGCCAGATGTGCCAACGATTGCCGAGAGTGGCCTTCCCGGCTACCGCTTCGACTCCTGGTTTGGCCTGCTCGGCCCGGCCGGCACGCCAGTCGCAGAAATCAACCGCGTCAACAACGCGATGGCCAAACTGCTGAAAGACCCTGTCATTCTTGAGCGCCTCGACAAGCAGGGCATTGAACCGCTGGCCATGAGCAATGCGGATTTCAGCAAGCTGCTGGTGGCCGATTACAAACGCATGGCTGATGTGGTGAAGGCCTCAGGTGCCAAGGTTGAATAAAGACCCTTGCACCTGTTACCCCATCAGCGCATCAGCGCCGGAAGCGTCAGGTCTTTTCTGACGCTTTTACTTTCAC
>JAZKCB010000340.1:0-2946 GCA_040388335.1 Pseudomonadota bacterium
TTGATGGTTGATGTTTTTTTAACCATTGAACGAATCCTCCTGCCACGCGGGAGGAGGAGTTTCCTGTGACTTTGCCAAAAGCAATGCTTGCAGGTGATTAGTGAGAAACACATGACTGACTCTTTTGAGGCTCGTGGCGAATTTACGCCCGAAACAAACATCGACACCGACAACAACATGGTTGCGGACTTCTCTGGCGTGCCTGCAGTTGCAGAAACATCGCTGGACGCCATCGTTGCGGAGCCTAACGGTTTCGTGAAGCTTGGCCTGGCCAAGGAGCTGCTGCAAGCCGTTGCCGACATGGGTTTTACCCAGCCGACGGCCGTGCAGATGGCCACCATCCCCAAGGCCATGCAAGCCTTGGACATGGCAAACACCGACAGCAAGGCCAAGTTCACCGACCTGCTGGTTTCCAGCCAGACCGGTAGCGGCAAGACGGCTGCATTCCTGCTGCCCGTGCTGCACACCCTGCTCAAACAACAGGAACAGGCCGAGCGCGACGAACGCGCCGAGTTTGAGCGCCTGAGCGCAGAGGCCATCGCCCGCGGCGAAGCGCCCCTGAAAAAGCCAAAGCGCAAGGACCCGACCAATGCACGCAACTTCAAGCCTGCCACGCCTGGCGCGCTGATCCTGTGCCCAACCCGCGAACTTGCACAGCAGGTTTGCGCTGATGCCATCGACCTGGTTCGCCATTGCCGCGGCTTGCGTGTTGCCAACGTTGTGGGCGGTATTCCTTACCAGCTGCAAATCGCCAAGCTGCAGAATGCCAACCTCGTAGTTGCAACTCCAGGCCGCCTGCTCGATTTGCAGCGCAGCATGCAGATCAAGCTGGACCAGGTCCAGTTTCTCGTTGTTGACGAGGCCGACCGCATGCTGGACCTGGGCTTTGCCGACGACCTGACAGAAGTCAACCAGCTGACGATTGAACGCAAGCAGACCATGATGTTCAGCGCCACGTTTGCGCCGCGCATCATGCAATTGGCCACGCGCGTCATGCGTACGCCGCAGCGTGTTGAAATCGACTCGCCGCATGAGAAGCATGCGTCCATCACGCAGACTTTGCTGTGGGCCGACAACATGACGCACAAGCGCAAGTTGCTCGACCACCTGCTGCGCGACACCACCATCAACCAGGCCATCGTGTTTGCATGCACGCAGGTCGAGTGCGACGGTCTGGCCAATGATCTGGTGCAAGAGGGCTTCAGCGCCGTTGCATTGCATGGCGCCCTGAGCCAGGGCCTGCGCAATCGCCGTCTGATGGCTTTCCGCGATGGTCGCGTCCAGGTTCTGGTCGCGACCGACGTGGCTGCCCGTGGCCTTGATGTACCGACGATCACCCACGTGGTCAACTACGGCCTGCCAATGAAAGCTGAAGATTACGTGCACCGCATTGGCCGCACCGGCCGTGCTGGCCGCGAAGGCAAGGCCGTCACGATTGCCGAGTTCCGCGATCGCCGCAAGATCCAGGACATCGAACACTACACCCAGCAAAACCTCAAGCCCAGCGTGATCGCCGGCCTGGAGCCACAGCAGCGTTTCGCACCAACCTCCGATCGCCCACGCGGCAATTTCGGCGGCGGTCGTGATGATCGTGGCGGCGGCCGCAGCTTCGGCGGCGGTGGTGGCGGCTACGCAGGTCGCAAGCCTGCCGGCGGTGGCTTTGGTGGTGGGTTCTCTGGCAACCGTGATGACCGCGGTGGTTTCGGTGCGCCTCCCCGTCAGGAGCAGCGCGATGATCGCAACGGTTCATTCCAGGGTCGTCCTGCACCACAGGGCAACTACGCAGACCGCTCCGGTTTTAATGACCGTGGCCCGCGTCGCCAGGATGACCGCGGCTTTGGCAACAACAACGCCGGTTTTGCAGCGCCACGCGGCCCACGCAACGAGGGCTTTGCACCGCGTGCTGATTTTGCGGATCGCAAGCCGGCTTTTGCCCGCCCTGCAGGCAAGGTGTTTGTGCCGCGCGATGCCGCCAAGAAGGCTGGCAAATTTGCCAAGACCCGCGACTGATCTGAAAAGCAGACTTCTGGTGATCTGTTAAACAGCTCACCTGCAAGGCCCCGGTCATTTGAAAGAATTGCCGGGGCTTTTTTGTGGCTGCGTGCCGCGCTTATCCCGCTGCTGCTGTGTCAAGATATGCGTACATATCAACTCAACCCGACGAGGTTCGCATGCAAGTCCCAGCAGTCCATCCCGATCCGCAGTGGCTGGATGTCCAGTACAACAACCGCGCCCGCGTGCCGGATTTCGCGGCCCACCTGGCGCACTGGATCGACCAGTCCGCCCGTGCAAGGCAAACGCCTGACTGTGTACTCGACATCGCTTACGGCAAAAGCGCAGGCGAAAAGCTCGATGTATTTCCTGCCGCCGCGCAAAAAAAGAATGGCAAGGGTGCGCCGGTTCTGGTCTTTATTCACGGCGGCTGGTGGCGCTCGCTCGACAAATCAGACCACTCGTTTGTAGCGCCTTCGTTTACGGCGAAGGGCGTCTGCGTGGTGGTGCCCAACTACGACCTCTGCCCGGCGGTGACGATTCCCGAGATCACCATGCAGATGGTGAGGGCGCTGGCCTGGACCTTCCGTAACATTGCCCAGTTCGGCGGCGACCCTTCGCGCATCACCGTGGCCGGTCACTCGGCCGGGGGACACCTCTCGGCCATGATGCTGGCCTGCAACTGGCCTGCGTATGCGCGAGACCTGCCCACGAATCTCGTCAAAAACGCCTTGTCAATCTCGGGCCTGCATGACCTTGCGCCACTGCCGCACACACCGGCCATGAAGGACTCCTTGCGCCTGACGCCGGAGGATGTGTCCAGGGCCAGCCCGGCGCTGTTGCCCGCGCCAAAGGCCGGCACTTTGTACGCGGTGGTGGGCGCTGATGAAAGCGAGGAGTTCCTGCGCCAGAACAGCGTGATGCAGCAGGCATGGGGCAAAAAAGTGGTGCCGG
>JAZKCB010000341.1:0-4052 GCA_040388335.1 Pseudomonadota bacterium
CGCTTCTTGCTTCCACCCAAAAATGGTGGATTCCCAATCACCACACTCGCCTTGGGCCACGCGGCTTCGACAGGGTCAGCGCCAGCGACAACAAAACTCAGCAGCGCATCGCGGCACTCAATGTGGTCCAGCGGCTCAAGCACGGGGTTGGTCTTGAACTCATAGCCGTGCATCAGACGCCACTGCAACTCGCCAATCCACACCGTCACCCTGGCCAGTTCAGCCGCGTATTCATTCAGCTCTATGCCCAGCATGTTGTGCGGGCCGGTGACCAGATCGGCCTCACGGTCAAGCCCCATGGCGGCGGCGTCTAGATGGCTTTTGTGCTCGATGTCTTTGAGCGTCTTCAGGCCCAGAAACAGAAAGTTGCCGCTGCCGCAGGCAGGGTCAAGCACGCGGTAGTTTTCAAGCTGGTCAAGCCATTCAATGAACTTCACGCGCGCAGCCTTGTAGCTCGCGTCGTTCTTCTTTTTACTTTTCGCCAGCAGCGCCTTGATGCCGGCGGCCGTCTGGTCCCATATCTGCAGCAGGGGCCGCTGCAGCACCGGCTCGACGATGCGCATGATGGTGGCGGGGTCGGTGTAATGCGCGCCGAGCTGGCTGCGCTTGCTGGGGTCAAGCCCCCGCTCGAACAGTGTGCCAAAGATGGACACGTCAATGGCGCTCCAGTTCAGCGCGGCAGCGTTACGCAGTTCTGTGACCTCAAGCACGCTGAGCTCGGGCACGGCAATCTTTTTGAACAGGCCGCCGTTGAACCACGGAATATCGTCATTGCCATACAGGCCGCCATCACGCATCACAGTAAACAGGTTGCGCAGGCCGCCCGTGAGTTTGTCGCTGGTGAGTTTGCGGTTGTTGACCAGCCCCTCGAACATGCGGCCGGGCAGCAGGCCCACGTCTTCGGCAAAAAAGCAGAACAGACATTGCGTCAGAAAATGCGCAACTTCGTCAGCGCGGGCCTGAAAAGCTGTGGCGTCTTCGTCTTTGGCAGCCCCACGCTTGCGCAGGCTGTCTGCCAGCGCGGCGAAACTTTTGGCGGCGGCTTCGGTGATGTCGCGGCTGGTCTTTTTGGGGCGAAAGCTTTCGGGGTCTGTCCAGATGCGGCGCAGCAGCGCGAGCTTGTCGGGCTGGTCAAACTCGGCGAGTGTGAGGGTGTGGGTTTCTGTGGGGTGGCCGGTGAACTGGGTGTGTATGCGCAGCGTGAGGCGGTCACACACCACCAGAATCGGCGGGTTGCTGAGCGCCAGGCTGTAGGTGAGCAACTGCTTGAGCGCGGCATCAAGGTTTTTGCCGGGGGCCTTGTTCTCCCACGCAAAAGCGCCGCGCCTGAAGACATCGGCATAACCGGTGCGCCCGCCGATGACAGCGTTTTTTTCTTCAAACAGATAACCGTCTTCACTGCCGGGCTTGGGCACGCCGAGCAGTTCGCACAAATCAAGAAAATGACTTTGGGCGCCCTGCTCTTCGTTGAGGTGAAAAGCCGGGCCGCCCGGGCCCCATTTTTGTATGAATGTTTGGGGGGTCATGTTTTTATTCATTAGCCGTGCAGGGCATGGTCAAGTGCCGCCCAGATACGCGGCGCTTCACCGCGCAGACTGCTGACCGCACCTCGCAGGTCAGCTGAGGCAAAAGCCAGCACCCCGAGGGTGTCCAGAAACAGAGGCCGGCCTTCAACCTCAACCACCGGCGCGAGTCGCTCGCCAGGTGCCTCTACCCAGACATGTGTCAGAGGAATCGTCAGGCGGTTACGCACGCCACGCACAAAATCGCTTTGAATATCGACCACATAGGGTGACTGTTCGCGCCACTCTTGCACCGGGTTTGGATAGACATCAAATTGCGCCATCAGCCGGGCTCCGAGCCCGGGGCCTTGAGGGCCGCCCCTTTCTCTTTGATACCCGCCTGTTTCTTGCGCCATTCGTAAATGCGCCAGCCCATGCTGCCTTCACGGTCGATGCGGCGGTTATAGGCCTCAACGGTGTCCTTGTTGTCGGCGTCCCACTGTGCCGCCAGGCGTTCTGTCTCTTCAGGGCTGCGCTCGAACGCCGCCTTGCGCGCAGCCAGCCGCTCGGGGGTGAGCCAGCCGTCGCCCACGCGGTAGGCAGCGGCTTCTTCCTGCGCCACGTGAGCTGCAGGCTGTGAGGTTGACGCGGCGGGAGAGCCCTTGACCGTGGGCACGACTTTTACGGGTACCAGTTCCACACGGCCATCGGGGTAAAACACCATGTCGAACAGTTGGCCTGCGTACTTTTTACCCAGCGATATCTGGCCGCTGGCACCGACTTCCTTGAGCATGGGGCACCCTCTGAATTTCGTTCATGCCATCATGCAGCATGAATCAGGGAGCGTCAAGCTGGCAGGCGAAGAAGGCTCAGGCCGCGTAATAAAACACCGCAATGCAGTGGCAGACGGTACCTGTGGCCACAAAGATGTGCCAGATGAAGTGGCCGTAGCGCACTTTGCCGTCGGTCGCAAAAAAAGCGACCCCTGCGGTGTATGACAGCCCGCCAGCTACCAGCCAGAACAGGCCCCAGGCGGGAATCAGCTCCCACATGGGCTTGATGGCGATGATGGCGATCCAGCCCATGGCCAGATACAGAATGGTTGAAAGCCGGGGCCAGCGAATGCCGGCAAAGGCCTTGACCGCCATACCGGCCAGTGCCATCGCCCAGACCAGGCCAAACAGCGTCCAGCCCCAGGGGCCGCGCAAGACGCCAAGGGTGAAAGGTGTGTAGGTGCCCGCGATCAGCAGGTAAATGGCGCTGTGGTCCAGCACCTGGAACACGCCCTTGGCACGGGTCGCCCGCATGGGCAGCGCGTGGTAGAGCATGGATGCGGTATATAGAACCACCATGCTCGCGGCAAACACAACGGTGGCTGCAATGTCTACGGTGTCGCCATGGCGAACGGCCGACATGATGAGGAAAGGCGCAGCGATCAAGGCGGCCAGCAACGCCAGCCCGTGGCTGATGCTGTTGGCAATTTCTTCACCGAGCGTTTGCGGGCGCTCTTCATGCAGCACAACACTTGCGGGTTGCGCTGCAGGTACCTTGCTCATCGTTTGAGCAGCGCCTTCAATGCGTTCTGCACGCGTCGGGCCTTGGCAGCATCAAAGTCGCCGGCCAATACCTGCGCTGCGTCTTCACCCCAGGTGTCAAGCGGTGCAGGTGCATTGCGTTTGGTCAGCAGCTGCAGTTGCAGCATGCGACGGGCGCTGATGTGCTCGGCAGGGGTTGGCAACTCGGCCGCGATTTCCATACGCAGCAGGGCTTCGGAGGCGTCCTTGCCCGACGGTGTGCTGACGGCCTTGACCCAGCTGCTCCGCACTGCGGGCGTGACAACCTTGCCCAGATCCTGCGCGCTGGGCAGTTGCTCGGGGTCGCGCTTTTCCCATGCGGTCAGCAGGTTGGTGAGCACCTCGCCGTGGGCCTGCATGGCGAGCTTTTTCAGCGCCATGTTGGCCGCTTCAAACGCCTCGCGCTGGGCACGGAAGGCGGCATCACCCAGGCGAGGGCCGCGCTCTTCAAATGCCGGGCGCGCGTTGCGGTCAGCACCACGCGGGCCACGCTCTTCGCGGTCGGCGCGGTAAGGCTCAAATTTGTTGTCAGTGCTCTGGCGTGGGCCGCCGGGTTTGCCGCCAGCACCGCGTGAGTCCTTGCGGTCACCAAACTTGCCGCCACGGCCCGCGGGCGCAGCTTCTGGCCGGCGCGCGCCAGGGCGGTCGTCACCGCGCATGGCGACGATGGGTTTGGGCGGTGCCTTGGGTGCAGGGGCAGGCTGGGCTGTCACAGGATCGGGGTTGGCAGGCTGGCCGGCTTCTGCAAAATCTTCGGCAGCGGCATCGGCTGCCACTTCAAGCACGGGCTTGGCGGATTCTTCAGCGGGCACGCCGGCAGGCACGTCGCCAGCGGTCAGCACCGCCTCGACATTGGGCAAGGTATCGGCTTGACCCGGCCCGGCTGGTGCCGCTACGGCAGCAGGCGCAGGGGCTGCAGCAGGCACAGGCACCTTGCCAGCAACAATCGCTTCAAGCGCTTTGGCGGCAGCATGAA
>JAZKCB010000342.1:0-12221 GCA_040388335.1 Pseudomonadota bacterium
CGTCGGTGTGGTGACCAAGCCTTTCGAGTTTGAAGGCGGCCGCCGCATGACCAATGCCGACCTGGGTCTGGCCGAACTCGAAGCCAATGTCGATTCGCTGATCGTTGTGCTCAACGAAAAGCTGCTCGAAGTGCTGGGTGATGACGTGACGCAGGATGAGGCTTTTGCCCACGCCAACGACGTGCTGAAAAACGCTGTCGGCGGCATTGCAGAAATCATCAATGTGCCTGGCCATGTGAACGTCGACTTTGAAGACGTGCGTACCGTGATGGGTGAGCCCGGCAAGGCCATGATGGGCACGGCACGTTCCAGCGGCCCTGACCGTGCCCGCATTGCGGCCGAACAGGCTGTGGCCTGCCCGCTGCTGGAAGGCATTGACTTGTCTGGCGCCAAGGGCGTGCTGGTGCTGATCACCGCTGCGAAGGGTTCGCTCAAACTGAGCGAGTCCAAGCTCGCGATGAACACCATCCGCGCCTATGCATCGCCCGATGCGCATGTGATTTACGGCACGGCTTATGACGACGAACTGGGCGACGACATCCGCGTGACGGTAGTTGCCACCGGCCTGAGCCGCCAGGGCGTGCGCCGTACCGCGCCACCGCTGCAGGTGCTGCGCACCGGTACCGACAACGTGCCTTTCAACGTGCCCACGCTGAACTCGGTGGCTGGCGGCGGCAATGTGGCGCAGCCCTCCATGGGCAATGCCCAGCCTGATTACGGCAACATGGCTGTGCCGAGCGTCTGGCGCACCAACCGCACGCAGGCGGCTGCCAAGGTGGATGCACTGGCATCCGGCGGCATGGATGATTTCGAGATTCCGGCCTTCCTCCGTAAACAGGCAGACTGAGAGCCTGCAGCTGTCATTGCGGACCTGATCCGCAATCCATGACCCCGACTGCAGTTGTCAAGCGGGGTCATGGATCCCGGTCAAGCCCGGGATGACAGGCTGTCGTGAGATGCAGGCGCAACGACGGCTGCATCGACCGTGCTTTACGTGCGGTTTATCCCCCTTCATTAAAATAGCGGCATGCTCGCACAAAGAACACTCAAGTCACTGACCAAAGCGGTGGGCGTGGGCCTGCACAGCGGCCAGCGGGTTGAGCTGACCTTGCGGCCTGCGGCGCCCGACACCGGCATCGTGTTTCGCCGGGTTGATCTGCCGCAGCCGGTGGACATTCCAATCTCTGCATTGGCCGTGACCGACACGCGCCTGGCATCCACCATCTCGACTGGCCATGCCAAGGTGCACACTGTTGAGCATTTGATGTCGGCCTGTGCTGGCCTGGGCATCGACAACCTCTATGTCGATATCACGGCAGAAGAAGTGCCCATCCTCGACGGTTCCGCCTCTTCATTTGTTTTCCTGCTGCAGTCGGCAGGCATCGCGCTGCAAAACGCGCCCAAGCGGTTTGTCCGCGTGATCAAGCCGGTCGAAGTCCGCGAAGGCGAGGGCGCGGCCACCAAATGGGCGCGCCTCACGCCGTACGACGGCTACAAGCTCAGTTTTGAAATCGACTTTGACCACCCGGCCGTTGACTCGACGGGCCAGCGCGTCGAGTTCGACATGGGCTCGGGCTCCTATACCCGCGACATTGCAAGGGCCCGCACCTTCGGCTTCACCAAGGATGTCGAGATGATGCGCGCAAACGGCCTGGCACTTGGCGGCGGCCTGGACAACGCCATCGTCATGGACGACTACAAGGTGCTCAACAGCGACGGCCTGCGTTACAACGACGAGTTCGTCAAACACAAGATCCTCGACGCCATGGGCGACTTGCACCTGCTGGGCAAGCCGCTGCTGGCCTCTTACAGCGCGTTTCGCTCCGGCCACGCCATGAACAACAAGCTGCTGCGTGAACTGCTGTCACGCAGCGATGCTTACGAAATCGTCACCTTTGAAGACGAAAAGCGTGCGCCGCAAGGTTTCGCCACGCTGGCACGGGCCTGGTAAGGCTGCTCTTTAAGCTTTAACAAACCGATGCTACTTTTCCGCTGGCTCATCCTGCTGCTGCTTATCGCAGCCATCGTGTCTTTCATGTTCTACGCCGGCACCGGCCAGGCGCGCTTCAAGCGCATGGGCCTGATCATCCTTAAATGGACCATCTTGGCGGGCCTGGGCTTTTTTGCGGTGCTGATTCTTGAGCGGATTGCCTGAGTCTCTGCCTGCACGCACTGGTCAGCGTTGATGGTGAAGTTGACAGATGCCGAAATTGCTATCAAATAAGTAGCTGATCACGCTCGTATTTAAAGGGCTAGAGCCCAAAAACATACTCAAAAAGGTGCTTTCCAGGTCTTTTTTTTGATTTCTGAAAGCCCCAATCCGCAGCTGCGGGGCATTTCAAAATTAATGAATCATAAATCGATCTTTAACGGCTTAATGATCGATTTGGGATGCATTAAGTTCAATTATCTTCCGGATGCCAAAGCAGCAGCCAGAATCCCCGCAGAGCGCCCTGCATGCGCATGGGTGATGGCAAGTCCAAGCGCGTCCGCCGCATCCTTGCCGGGCAGCGCAGGCAGTTTGAGCAGGCGCATCACCATCTGCTGCACCTCGGCCTTGCCTGCCTTGCCGTAACCGGCAATCGCTTTTTTCAGCTGCAATGCGGAGTATTCGGCGACCGGCAGATTGGCCGTGACCAGCGCCGTCACGCAGGCACCGCGCGCCTGACCCAGCATCAGCGTGGCTTGCGGGTTGACGTTGACGAAAACGATCTCTACCGATGAGCAGTCGGGCTGGTAGCGGTCTACCACCTCGCGCACGCCGTCGAACAGCACCTTGAGCCGCGCCGGCAGGTTGCGGGTGTTCAGGTGTTTGGTGGTGATGGTGCCGCTGGCGACGTAACGCAGGTCATGGCCCTCGACATCGATCACGCCAAAACCGGCAATCTGCAGGCCGGGGTCAATGCCCAATATCCTCATTCTGGTCAGACCCCGAAATACCAGCGAACCGAATGAAAAAACACCGGCGCTGCAAAAAAAAGTGCATCCACCCGGTCCAGCAAACCGCTGGCGCCTGTGACGCCTATGCCGCGCTTGCCCCAGTTGGGAATGCCGCGATCGCGCTTGAGCGCCTTCATCACCAGGTGGCCGAGTGAACCAGAAACGCAGGCGATAAACGCCATGGCCACGGCTTGAGCAGGCTTGAAGGGCGTGAGCCCGGCCATCACGCCGCCCAGCAGGCTGCCGACGACGACTGCGATTATCCAGCTGGTCCAGTTGAAACTCTTGCTGACCTCCGGTGCGCTGGGTGGGCGTTTGAGTTTGCGGCCGACCAGGTGCTGAACAATCATGCAGCTCTGCACCACAAACACCAGAAAGAAAACCAGGAAGGCGTTCTTGCCCTGGTATTGCGGAAAGTTCAGCAGCAACAGCGCGGGCACATGGCTGCAACCGTAGACGCAAACGACGATGCCCCACTGCAGCTTGGCATTGCGCTCGAGAAAGCGCTGCGTGTCACCCGCCAGCGCGCTGACGACGGGCAGCAGCAAAAACACATACACCGGGATAAACACGGTGAAGAGGTTGAAAGAGCGCGTGATCACCATGGCGAACTGGATGGGCAGCACGACAAAAAACGCCAGCACCAGGCTGCGGTGGTCGCCCTTGCGTGTGGGTGACAGCGTGATGAACTCGCGCAGCGCAAAAAATGCGACCAGGCCAAAGAGGATGGTGGCCACCGTCTCGCCCAAAGCCCAGCCGACCCAGAAGACCGTCGACATCGCCCAGGAGGTGCGCAGCAGGCGGCTGAACTCCCTGAGTCTTTGGGTATGGACATCGTCCTCGCGGCTGTCCTTCAGGGCCATCACAAAAGCGACGACGCTGATGAGGGTCAGCAGGCCAAAAACAACGACGAACAGCAGGGCGACCTGGTTGGACGGTGAGAGATTGCGCAGGAAACTGTTCATCAGGCTTCCCGCAGCGCCATCACGGCATCACGTGCGCGGGTCAAAAAGTGGCCGCGCTCTTCGTCGGCGTCCAGCGTTATCGGCGCGCCGAAAGTGACCGAACACAAAATCGGCACTGGCACCACCTCGCCCTTGGGCATGACGCGCTGCACGTTGTTGATCCAGGCGGGCACCAGCACCACGTCCGGGAATTTCGTTGCGAGGTTGTAGAGCCCGGACTTGAACGCCTGCGGCTCTTCCTGGTTGCCGCGTGTGCCCTCGGGGAAGAGAATGATCGAATCGCCATTCGTGAGCGCCTCGATCAGCGGCTCCAATGGATCCTGGTCGCTGGTCTTGGCGCGGTCCACATAGATCGCGTTGAAGACGGCAGTCGTCACCCATTGCTTGAAAGCGGTTCTGGTCCAGTAGTCCTTGGCGGCGATGGGGCGTGTGATGCTGCGCAGCTCTTCGGGCAAAGCCGCCCACATCAGCAGCAGGTCGGCGTGGCTCTGGTGGTTGGCAAAATAAATGCGCTGCTCGGCCTTGGGCGGGCAACCCAGCCACCGCGCCTGCGCGCCGGTGAGCAGCCGTATCAGGCCGAGTAAAAAGAAACCCATCAACTTTGCGAGCATGAGGCAATGATAAGCGGCGGCTGTGACCTCTGACCGCAAGCCGCACTCGCATGCAGATACCGGGACATCCCCTGGTTTTCCGGGCCCGGCCCCACGCTAATATCGTTGCATTGAAAGATACGATATTTTGTTAAATGAAACGACACTTGAGTAAGCCGTTTGACAAAATGACTTGATGGAGACCCTGACCCCATGACTTTTTCAACGATTCGCCGCGCCATGATGGGCGCTGGCCTGGCCGGTACGATGCTTCCCCTGTTGGTAACTGCGCAGGACCGCAATGCCTATCCCAACAAGCCGGTGCGCATGATTGTTCCGTTCTCCCCGGGCGGTTCGACCGACATCCTGGGCCGCCTGGTCGGCAAGAACATGTTCCCTGCGTCGGGCCAGCCTTTTGTGGTCGAGAACGTCGCTGGCGCCAGTGGCAACATCGGTGCAGCGCTTGTTGCGCGTTCGCCTGCCGATGGCTACACGCTGGAGATAGGCGCGATGTCGACCCACGCCATGAATGGCAGCCTGTATAAAAAACTGCCTTTCGACCCGATGAATGACTTTGATACGGTGGCCATGCTGGCTTATGCGATCAATGTGATTGCAGTTTCCAGCAGCTTGCCCGTGAAGACATTTCCTGAACTGCTGGCCTACATCCGTGCCAACCCGGGCAAGCTCAACTATTCATCCGGTGGCATGGGTTCGCACAACCACCTGACGCTGGCCATGCTGGCCAAGGTTGCCAATCTCGATATTGTTCATGTGCCGTACAAGGGCGGTGGTCCGGCTGTCGCGGCGCTGGTGCAGGGTGAGGTCAACATGTTTGCAGGCGGTGCCTCGCTGCTGCTGCCCCATGCCCGCAGCGGCAAGGTGCGCCTGATTGCGGTGACCGAATCCACGCGATCCGACCTGCTACCCGACATACCGAGCGCATCCGAGACGCTCAAGGGTTTTGAAGTGACCAACTGGTATGGCGTGTTTGCGGCAAAGGGCATGGACCCTGCTCGCAGAAACCTGCTGAACCAGGAAATCAACCGCGTGACCGCGCTGCCTGAAGTGGCTGAGCGGCTCAAAGGTCTGGGCATGGTGCGTGCGCCAGTAACGCCAGCGCAACTGCGTGACATCCTGCAGGCTGACTACAAACTCTGGTCGAACACCATCACGGCGTTGTCCATCGTCGGAGAATAACCGGCGTCAGGGCAGCTCGACACCGCCCATGCGCGCCGCAATCGTGCCGGCACGCGAGGACAGATAACCCGAGCCCGCACGCGTCTCGAAGTACTTGGGCCGCGGCAACATCACAGCAAGGCGCGCCGCTTCATACGCGCTCAAACTGGCTGCAGGTTTTCGGTAGTAATGCTGGGCTGCGGCTTCGGCGCCGAACACGCCTTCGCCCCACTCCACGCTGTTGAGGTAGATCTCCAGAATGCGCTCCTTGCTGAGCAGCATTTCCAGCATCAGGGTCAGAACCAGTTCCTGGCCCTTGCGCAACAGCGTGCGTTCACCGGAAAGAAAAAGGTTTTTGGCAAGCTGCTGCGTGATGGTGGAACCGCCCACAATCTTGGGCGCTTTGGCCGGCGCGAGTTGTGCCTTGCCCGATGGCGCTGCGCGGCTGGCCGACTTCTGTACGCGCTGCTCGGCCTTGGCATTTTTGTCCCAGGCCTTTTCAAGCGCTTCGATGTCGACACCATCGTGCTCGACAAAGCTGGCGTCTTCAGACGCGATCACCGCGCGCTTGAGGTTGTCTGAAATTTTCTCGTACGGAACCCACTGCTGGCGCCACTTCAGGCTGCCGGTGGTCGTGGCTACGCGGTAAATCTCCGAGCGCTGGAAGGCCGTCGATTCAGGATTGACGGCGATCATCACCGCAATGCGCGCAACGAAATAAAGCTGCAATGCCAGCCCGGCAATCACGACAAGACCCAGCAGTCGAAACAGGGCTTTCATGCTGCGAGGTCCCGGATGATGTGGGCGAGTCTCATGGGCTCAGCGGCTGGTGAGTTTGGTCTCAAGCGTTTCGTCCCTGGTGAACTTGAAACGCGACACCACCACAATCTGGTCGGCCCGGCGGCGCATCGCCGTGCTGAAACGCTCGAAGGGCCCCGTGCCCCTGACGATGGTTTGCGCACGCCTGTCGAGCACCAGGTTGCCCGAGGTTTCGACCACTTCGGTGGCCAGGATACGGCCATCAAAATTGACGGTGACGATCATCGTCAGCTCGCCATAGAGTTTTTTGCCGGCCAGTTCGGGGAAGTTGCTGGTGCCCTTGTCCTCAATCTTGCGGCGCAGGCTGTCGTAGTAGGTGGCGTACACCTCTTCGCGCGTGGCGGGGCTGATATAGCGTTTTTTCGGCCTGGCGTTTTCTTCGTTGATGCGCTTTTCAATCTCGGCCAGTATCTTGATCAGCTGCCTGCGCTTTTCTTCACGCTGGGCCTGGGCCGGGTCGTTGGCCGGCAGCGTGGGGTCAGGCGGGGGCATGGACGCCAGTTCTTTTTTGATTTGCGCCAGCAGTTGCGTCTGTTGCTGCTGCATGGCATCAACCCGTCGCTGCGCTTCTTCGGCAGCATCGCCCATTTCGGTCAGGGCTGAAGGCGGCAGCGGCGATGTGGCGCGGCCTTTTTCAAGCTCGCCGCCACCGGCCAGCGAGGCCTGCGCGATGGCTTTGGCGACTTCGGGTTTTTCACTGGCTTTGGCGTTGACGAGAATCACCTCCAGCGGCGTGTCCTGAAACACCCGGTTAAAACTCTCCGGGTCGACAAAACGCGTCGTCAGCACCACTGCGTGAACCAGAGCTGACGCCCCCAGGGCTATTTGCAGTGTGCTGAATGTTTTCACAGCTGTGAATTATCGGCTGAACAGCGCACCTGGAGCTGACAAACCGCGTGCGAAACCTCGTCAGGAGGCAGAAGAAACAACACCAGTCGTATCGGCGCCCGGTTCATTCATATCCACCGCAATCGAGATGGGGCCGGATGCCAGGCTTTCCTCATCGTCCTCATCTTCAGTCTGTGGCGTCCCTGAATCCTCGACAAGATCCAGCCGCTCGACGACAGTGCCGCTCACGTCCAGCGTGATTTCATCAATCTCGCCCAGCCGCAATCGCACTCTCGCACCGCGCGGCAGGCCTTGTGCACCCACTGCGGGCAACACCAGCGGCCATTCGTCGGCGCGTACCAGGTTGTCCTTGAAGGCAGTGGCCGTCAGTTCAGTGATACCGTTTTGCTGCAGGTACTTCAGCGTCCAGTAGCGCTCTATGCCTGACTGGAAACCGTTGTACGCGCTGTAGGCCGCATCAAAGCCCGAGATGATGGAAAAAAGCTCGGCGTCTTTGGGCTTGAAAGGTGCGACCAGCGCAGCCGTCGCCCCGTTTTTGGCGCAGGCAATGATTTGCCACTGATTGACCAGGTCGGTATAGCGGCGCAGCGGCGAGGTGCTCCAGGCGTAGCTTTTGACGCCCAGACCGGCATGCGGCAAGGCTTTGGTGCCCATGCGTACCTTTACGCCTGGCGCGAGGCTGGCCTGGCTGCGGTAAATGCCGGGCACGCCCAGCTCGGCCATCCACTGGCCCCAGGTGCTGTTGGCCAGAATCATGGCCTCGGCGACGATGAGGTCCAACGGCGCGCCGCGCTGGCGTGTGGTGATGCTCACGGCTTCATTGCCCGCAGGCTCCTGGCCGGTCGGGTTTTCAAGCTTGAAGTTGTAGTCCGGGCGGTTGAAGTTCTCCGGCTTGCCGCGTGCAATTTCACGCTGGGCTTTCAGATGTTTTGCGAGGCGGTGCAAAAACACCAGTTCGCTGGCCCAGGCTATATCGGCTGGCGGCAGTGCAGCTTGCGCAGCCTCAAAAAACGCTTCAGTAAATGTGCTGTCGAGCACGTCGTGGCGCAGGTTGCTTTCAATCGGCACCTGCTCCAGTCTGGTTTCGGTAGTGCGCACTTCAAAAGTGGCTTCGTCCAGGGTCACATAGAGCGATACGGCAGGGCAGTTACGGCCTGCCTGCAAGGTGTAGTTCTGCACCACTTCATCGGGCAGCATGGTGAGTTTGTAGCCCGGCATGTAGACGGTCGACAGCCGCGTGCGGCCGACATTGTCAATCGGGCTGCCAGGCAACACGGCCAGGCCCGGTGCAGCGATGTGCACGCCCAGCGTGACCGTGCCTGTGCCCAGGCCTTGTACCGACAGCGCATCGTCAATCTCGGTCGTGGTGGAGTCGTCAATCGAAAACGCCTTGACGTTGGCAAGCGGCAGCGCTTCCTTGTGCACGGGCGCCTGCAGCGGCGGAAAGCCCGTACCCTTGGGGAAGTTCTCGAACAGAAAACGCTTCCAGTGGAACTGGTAGGCCGAGGTGATGGCGCCGGCTTTTTGCAGCAGGTCCAGCGGGGCGGTGTGGGTGTTGCGCGATGCTTCTACCACCGCCTTGTACTCGGCGCTGTTCTTGTCGGGCTTGAACAGTATCTTGTAGAGCTGCTCACGTATCGGGGCTGGGCATTCGCCCTTGGCGAGTTCTTCAGCCCATGCGGTGATCTGCAGTGCGAGCTGCTTTTTCTTTTCAATCGCGGCCAGTGCGAGCTGCAAAATTTCGGCGGGTGCCTTCTTGAAGCGCCCCTTGCCGGCACGCCTGAAGTAGTGCGGTGCTTCAAACAGCCTGAACAGCGCGGCGACCTGTTGCTCCTGTGTGGCAGGTTTGCCATCGGCGCTGAAGTAATCGCGCGCCAGGTCGGCAAAGCCGAACTCTTCTTCGCTGGCAAATTCCCAGGCGAGTTCGAGCTCGATGTCGTGGCTGAGCTTCTGGCCTGCGGCCATCAGTTCAGCGGGCGAAGGTTTTTCAAACTTCAGCAGCGCGTTGACCGCCTTGACCTTGACGCGCTTGCCCGAGTCCAGCTCGACCTGCAGGGAGCTGTCCGCCTCGGACAAAATGCGGCCGGCCAAAAACTTGCCGGCCTCTTCAAACAATACAAACAAAACGTACGCCTTTAAATGGTGAGGGCACAGTGTAATCAGCTGCCCTGACGCGCCAGATTCAGAAAATCGAGTAGGGCAGGCAGGTGATCATCAAAATCACTGAGCGCATGGTCGCCGCCTTCCAGTAGCCGGATCTGCGCGTTTTTGTAACGCCCTGTCATTTCGCGCCAGTCCAGCACTTCATCGCCTTTGGCAACAAGCGCGAAATAGTTTTCCGGGTGTTTGAGCGGGCCCACGTGCAGGGCTTTCAGTTCATCGACAAATTCAGGCCTGAAGAAAAACGTTTCTGCCGGATCGTGCCATGAGGTCTGCTCGCCAATGTATTTCTCAAGATCCCTCGACGGTTCAACCGCAGGATTCAGAAGGACGGCCTTGCAACCCATCCGCTCCGCCACCCAGGTGGCATAAAAACCGCCGAGCGATGAGCCAACCACGGCCATGCGGTCGCCATGCGGCCAGGCTTCCAGTTTCTCCATGATGTCCTGCATGGCGCGCTCTGGCGAGGGCGGCAGCTGCGGGCACCACCAGGTCACGGCGGGATAGTCCCGGGCCACCACAGCCGCCATTCTTTTGGCTTTGACGGACTGGGGCGACGAACGAAAGCCGTGCAGGTAGAGCAGATGCGTGGTGGCCATGGCCTTATCGTAAAGGCAGATAGCACAGCGGCGGCTGGCGGATAATCCCCGCCATGGCAGCAGTTTTCGACAAACCTTCCCTGTTTCAGCGCTCCATGCCGCTGTTCCAGGGTTTCGATGGCCCTTTGGCGTTTGCGGTTTTCCTGCTGGCCTGCGCTGGCCTGCTCATCATGTATTCGTCCGGCTATGACCATGGCACGCGCTTTGTGGACCATGGCCGCAACATGCTGATTGCGGGCACCATCATGTTCATCGTCGCGCAGATCCCGCCGCAGCGCCTGATGGCCTTTGCCGTACCGCTCTATGTTACTGGTGTGGCGCTGCTGGTGGCGGTCGCCATCTTTGGCATCACCAAAAAAGGCGCGCGCCGCTGGCTCAACGTGGGCATGGTCATACAGCCCAGCGAGATCCTCAAGATTGCGATGCCGCTGATGCTGGCCTGGTGGTTCCAGAAGCGCGAAGGGTTGTTGCGTCCGCTGGACTTTCTGGTCGCGGGCCTGCTGCTGCTTGTGCCGGTAGGCCTCATCATGCGGCAACCCGACCTGGGTACCTCGCTGCTGGTGCTGGCAGCGGGCGTGGCCGTCATCTTTTTTGCCGGTCTGAGCTGGAAGCTGATCGCGCCGCCTGTGGTGCTGGGCCTGGTGGCCGTTTTCCTGATCGTGTGGTTTGAACCGCGGCTGTGCGCCGACGGCGTGCGCTGGCCGATTCTTCATGACTACCAGCAGCAGCGCATCTGCACCCTGCTGGACCCGTCACGCGACCCACTGGGCAAGGGTTTTCACATCATCCAGGGCATGATTGCCATTGGCTCCGGTGGCGTGTTTGGCAAGGGCTTCATGGCGGGCACGCAGACCCACCTTGAATTCATTCCCGAGCGCACCACCGACTTCATCTTTGCGGCGTTTTCAGAAGAGTTCGGCCTGGCCGGCAACCTGATGCTGATCGCGGGGTTCATCTTTCTCATCCTGCGCGGGCTGGCGATTGCGATGGAGGCCCCGACGCTGTTTTCACGCCTGCTGGCCGGCGCCGTGACCATGATTTTTTTCACCTACGCTTTTGTCAACATGGGCATGGTGAGCGGTATCCTGCCCGTGGTGGGTGTGCCCTTGCCGTTTATCAGTTACGGAGGCACCGCCATGGTGACCCTGGGGCTGGCAGTCGGAATTCTGATGTCGATTGCCAAGGCCAAGCGGCTGGTTCAAAGTTAGGAAACCCCTATGGGAATTTTTTCATGGCTGGACACCCGCGCGGCGCGCGAATGCGGTGTTGCGCTCGCAACCATGGTGCTGAAGGAACTTCCAGCGGATGCCGGCATCAAGGAAAAGAAGTTCGCCATCAAGGCAGACAAGACCCTGAACCATGTCGCCCGCGAACTGGCTGCATTCAAGCAGGGGAAGGGCCTGAACACCCTTCAGAAGGCGCGGCTGGGCAATGCCTTCCTCTGGACGCTCAAGGACAAGGGCGTCAGCGATGCCTATGCGAACCAGCTGACTGAGTGGCTGACCCTCCGGATGTAGGTTTTCGGCGCGCAGTGTCCCGCCTGGCCTGTCCCGCTTCAGTCATGTTCCTGATGCAGAGTCGCCAGGCCGGGGTGATCACCCCGCCGCGGCCAGGTCAGGTCAGACTGCCTACAATGGCCGGATGACCTCACTTCGCTCCTCATCCGCCTCGAAACTCAACGCTTCCACGACGTCTTCCACCGTCAGGCCGACGGCGGCGTCGACATCAGAGCGGCTGGAGATTGCGCAGAACCTGTTGCTTAGGCCTTTCGCCCTGACCGAGGCGCATTTGAGCCGGGCGCTCGCAGAGATCACCTCGCACGGCGCGGATGATGCCGACCTTTATTTCCAGTACACACGCAGCGAAGGCTGGAGCCTGGAAGAGGGCATCGTCAAGACCGGGTCCTTCAGCATTGACCAGGGCGTGGGCGTGCGCGCCGTGAGCGGCGAGAAAACCGCTTTTGCCTATTCCGACGATATTTCCGACGCCTCGCTGCTCGACGCCGCGCGCACCGTGCGCAGCATTGCCGCTGCCAGCAAGTCGGCGCGGGTCAAGACGCCGGGCCGCAAGGTGGCCAGCAGCCGCTCGCTTTACCAGGACCTGGACCCGATTGCCACGCT
>JAZKCB010000343.1:0-1501 GCA_040388335.1 Pseudomonadota bacterium
AAACCCTGCGACGTATTCGATCCGGCGGGCACGCCAACATCCACCTGGCCATCGTCTCGGCCAATGCGTTTGACAAGGGGCTGGAAAACGATGTCGGCATAAGGCCCGAAGATTTCATCGTCAAGCCGGTGCGCCACACGGAGCTGATTGACTGGCTGGAGCGGCGCCTGAAGCTCGCCTGGCTTTATGATGCGCCAGCGCTTGCGGCGGCCTATACCCCGGTGGCTGCGGCCCCGCGTGTACTGCCCGACGCGGCGCAAATTGCAGCGCTGCTCGAAGTCGTCAACCTGGGTTTTTACCGCGGCATCATGAACAAGCTGGCTGAGATCGAAACCCTGCAACCCGAGACGACCGTCTTTGTCGAAGACATGCGTCTGCTGGCAAGGCAGTTTCAGTTTGAAGCGATGGGCAGGCAACTGACCAGCCAGGACATTCACGAAGAAGGCCATGAGCAGCGTGCTTGAAGCAACGTCACCTGCGGCTGTGGCCCAGGGCCTGGACCGTACGCTGGACCGCGCCAACAGCGACGTGGTGCTGGTGGTCGATGACGTGCCCGACAACCTCTCGGTGCTTCACGACGCGCTCGATGAATCCGGCTATACCGTGCTGGTCGCCACCAGCGGTGAGGCGGCCCTGCAGCGCGCGAAACAGGCCCTGCCCGACATCATCCTGCTTGACGCGATGATGCCCGGCATGGACGGCTTTGAAGTCGCCAAGCGCCTCAAGGGCATGCCCGAGACCGCGCACATCCCCATCGTCTTCATGACGGGTCTGACCGAGACCGAATACCTGGTTGCCGCGCTGGAAGCCGGCGGCGTTGACTACGTTACCAAACCCATCAAGCCAAAAGAAGTCATGGCCCGCATGGGCGTGCACCTGCAGGGCGCGCGGCGTGCGCGGCAGGAGGCGCGGCAGGCCGGCCAGGCGCGCAACGCCCTGGACGCGTTTGGCTACGCCAGCATCACGGTGCGCCTGGGCGGCGAGGGTGAGGGCAAGCTCATATGGCAAACGCCGCTGGCGCGCGACCTGCTGCTGCGTTACTACGGCACATCGGCGCCGCAAACGCCAGAGCCGGTGCTGGCCTGGCTGCGCCGCCATGCGCTGGACGTCACGCCTCACACCGAGCCGCCACGCCTGACTGCAGAGCTCGGCCCCCGCCGCCTGACCTTCCGGCTGCATCAGCAAACGGGTGACGGCGACATCGGCAATTCAGGCGAGGCCATCAACAGCGACTGGCTGATCGTGATGCGCGAGATTTCCGAAGACGCGATTGTTGAAGCCATGAGCCTGAGCTTCAAACTCACCGCACGGGAGGCCGAGGTGCTGTACTGGGTCGTCAAGGGCAAGACCAACCGAGACATCGGCGAAATCCTGGGCGCCAGCCCGGCGACGGTCAAAAAACACCTGGAGCGCGTGTATGTAAAGCTGGGTGTTGAAACGCGTACGGCAGCGGCTGGCATGGCCATGAACCGCATCCGCCAGCTGCACCCGCAATTCGAAG
>JAZKCB010000344.1:0-3358 GCA_040388335.1 Pseudomonadota bacterium
TTTGTGGCCTTGTGGATTTTTTCGATCCCGCTGTCTGTTTCTGCCGCCATCGGTTTTATTGCGTTGTCGGGGCAGGCGGTGCTGAATGGTGTGGTGATGCTGTCGGTCTTCCAGCAGCTGCAGAACGCGGGTCATAGCGCGATGGATGCCGTCAAGCTGGGGTCCATGCAGCGACTGCGTACCGTACTAATGACAGCCATGCTGGCTGCGCTGGGCTTGCTGCCCATGGCGCTGTCGCATGACATCGGCTCTGAGACTCAGCGGCCTCTGGCCATTGTGGTGATTGGCGGACTGATCACGGCCACCCTGCTCACACTGGTGGTGTTGCCGGCGCTTTATGTGTCCTGGTTTGGCAAGACCAAAATGCCGGCGCGTGTGAGTGAGCTGGACGCGGAAGAAGACTTCGTCTGATCAATCGCCGGCGTCGTTCAGGCGCTGGCGATTCGTAGACCCTCAAGCGCGGCATGCTGTGGGTCTGCGGCAAGCGTCACTGCGCTGACCACAGCCACACCATCCACGCCGCAGGCCATCACGCCCGGCATCAGCGCGAGCGAAATGCCACCTATGGCCACCACAGGGTAAGGGGCTGCGTCGGGCACCCAAAGTTTGAGCCGGGCCAGTCCCACCGGCTCATAGGACATCACCTTGAGCGTGGTCGGGTAGATGGGGCCGATGGCCAGGTAGGACGGCTGCACGGCATGGGCGCGTACGAGCTCTGCCGGGGTGTGAGTGCTGAGTCCCAGCCGGATGCCTGCATTGCGCAGCGCGTTGATGTCCGCAATGTCCAGATCTTCCTGGCCCAGGTGAACGCCGTAAGCACCCGCAGCCAGTGCAAGCGGCCAGTGGTCATTGATGAAGACTTGCGCGCCGGGGACCTTTCGGCCGGCTTCAACGGCGGCATTGACTTCACGAGCCAGCGCATCGGGCGTGTGGTCTGCTGCCTTGGCGCGCAGCTGTATGGTGCGCACGCCCCAGCCCAGCAGGCGCTCCACCCATTCAGCGGTGGGCACCACGGGGTAAAAACCAATGGGGGCTATGAGTGCGGGGAATGCCTGGTTCATGGTGAATGCCAGAAAGGAACGCCGACAGTTGGGGTTGATGCCTGCGCCGCAGCACGCTCCGGCATGGGCGTGGATTCATAGGCGGCGCGGCCGGCTGCGATACCGTCGGCAAATGCACGCGCCATGCGTACCGGGTCACCGGCCTGGGCGACGGCTGTATTGAGCAGCACCGCATCAAAGCCCATTTCCATCACCTGGGCTGCATGCGATGGCCGCCCCAGGCCGGCATCCACCACCAGCACGGCATTCGGCAGGCGGCGGCGCATGGTCTCCAGCGCATAGGGGTTCATGGGCCCACGACCCGTGCCTATGGGTGCGGCCCACGGCATCACGGCGGCGCAACCTGCGTCGTGCAGGCGCTGCGCAATCACCAGGTCATCGGTGGTGTACGCGAAGACTGCAAAACCATCTTTGGCCAGCACCGTCGCCGCCTGCAGCGTGGCCTGTGGATCGGGCTGCAGCGTGTAGTCGTCACCGATGACTTCGAGCTTGATCCAGGTGGTGCCGAAAATCTCGCGCGCCATTTGCGCCAGCGTGATGGCTTCTTCGGCGCTGTGGCAGCCCGCCGTGTTGGGCAGGATGTGGCACTTCATGCTTTGCACGCGTTGCCAGAAGCTGTTGCCGCCGCCGCTCTCGGGCTGCAGCCGGCGCAGGCCCACAGTCAATACTTCGGTGCCCGAAGCTGCGACCGCATCGCTGAGGACTTGTGGTGACGGGTAATGCGACGTACCGAGAAAGAAGCGGCTGTTCAGCGTGGTGCCGGCCACCGTCCAGGGGCTGCCGTGAGCGATGGGAGATGCTGTTGTCGTCATATCAGCCACCAGTGATGGGCGTCACGATGTCAATGCGGTCGCCATTTTGTAACGCGCGTTCCGGCCACTGCGGACGCGGCACAAAGGCGTTGTTGATGGCGCAGGCAAAGGCAGCCTTGAAGTCATAGCCGCGCGCCTGCAGCAGGGCGTGCAGCGTGGGTGCGTCGGTCGTCACACGCTCACCATTGAGGGAAAGTTCAAGCATCGTCATGGCCTGCATTTTCGTGCAATACGGGCTCCGTCAGCAGTTTGTGGGCAAGCTCGTCAACCAGCGCCGGTGCGCAAAGGTAACCATGACGGTACAGGCCGTTGATGTGCCAGATCCCGCAGCGAAAGGCGATGGCAGGCCGGTGGTCGTCCAGCGCAGGGCGCAGTGCCGCTGCGAGCCTCAGCACGCGCGCCTCGCCAAAGGCAGGATGCAGGCTGTAAAGCGCGCTGCCCAGCTCAAGCGTGGAGCGCAGCGTGACGGGGCCTGTATCTTCAGACTCCAGCTCGGTTGCACCGACGACAAACCGGTTGTGGGGGCGTGGCGCCACGTACAGCTGGTAGCGCGGGTGCATCAAACGAACCGGCCGCTGCAAGGTCACGCCTGCGCATTCAACGGTCAGCACTTCGCCGCGCACGCCGCGCAGTTGCGGCCATTGCGTCTTGCTGCCGACGCCGCGTGCATCGACTGCAATGTCTACGTCGTGGGATGTATCTGCGCAAACGATGCGATGCGACTTGACGCGTTCGACCGCCTGCCCTTCATGCCACTCGCCGCCCAGCCGGTCTATCTCAAGTGCCAGCGCAGCCATCCACTGGTCGTTGGCGAGCTGGCCCTCGCCGTCCAGGAACAGGCCGCCATCAAAGCGACCTGCCAGGGCCGGCTCCATCTGCCCCAGCGCTGCCGCATCAAGGGTATGCAATTGCGTCCGCGAGGCATCCGGCAGTTTGTGTTGAAGCAGGCGCGTGAAATGCGCCAGCGAACTCTGGTCCTGCGCATGTGCGACCACCAGCGTGCCCTGCTTGCGAAAGTAAACCTGGTGGCCTTCGGCCTCAAGCTCGGCGATCCATGCAGGCCACAGCGCCATGGAGCGGTTGCCCATGGCAAACACCTCATCATCGGCTACTGCCAGCTCAGCCAGCGGCGACAGCATGGCCGCCGCCGTCAGCGAGGCCGTCTGCACATCATCGCGCTGGCGCGCATCAAACAGGCTCACCCGGCAACCGGCGCGCAGCAGCCGCCAGGCCAGTGTGCGCCCGGCCAGGCCTGCACCTGCGATGCCGATGTGGGGTTTGCTCATGTTTGCTGCGTGCGCTTTCAGGAATAAATCTCGCTGCCGCCTTCGCGGAACTCCCTGGCCTTTTCTTCAAAGCCGCTATCAATCTGCTTGATGGCAATCACGCTGGGCGCGGGCGCCAGGGTCGTGGTTGAGGGGTTGAGGCGTGCAAACTCGCGCACCTCCTGCGATATTTTCATCGAACAGAACTTGGGGCCGCACA
>JAZKCB010000345.1:0-5218 GCA_040388335.1 Pseudomonadota bacterium
TCAGCGACCCGGCGGTGCAGTTCCAGGGCGGCGGTTTTGTCAAAGCCGGCCCGTTTGCCGATTGATGCCATGAGCACCGGCGCCGTACCCCTGGTGGACTGCTGCAACGCAAGCAGCGAGCGCCCGGCCGAGCCGACGTTTTCCCCTGTTCCCTTCCGTCATTCATGAATAACCATTCCTACAAGGAGACAACCATGACTTTCCGCAGACAACTGATCGCCTCGGCGGCACTGGCCGCTGCCACTTTCGCCCTGCCGCTGGCCGCGCAGGCGCAAACCATCCTCAAGGCCGCCGACGTGCACCCGCTGGGCTACCCGACGGTGGTCGCCACCGAAAGCCTGGGCAAGAAGCTTGAAGCGGCCACCAAGGGCAAGTTCAAGATGCAGATGTACCCCGGCAGCGTGCTGGGCGACGAAAAAACCATGATCGAGCAGACCCAGATCGGTGCCATCAACATCCTGCGTACATCGCTGGGCCCTGTCGGTGCCGTGGTGCCGGACGTCAACGTCTTCAACATGCCCTTTGTGTTCCGCAACGAAGCCCACATGCGCGCCGTGATCGACGGCCCCATCGGCCAGGAAATCCTCGACAAGGTGTCCAACGGCCCGACCCGCATGGTGGCGCTGGCCTGGATGGACGGTGGCTCGCGCCACCTGTACACCAAGAAGCCGGTCAAGACCCCGGCCGACCTCAAGGGCGTGAAAGTCCGCATGATGGGCAACCCGCTGTTTGTCGACACCATGAACGCCATGGGCGGCAACGGCATTTCCATGGGTTATGGCGAGGTCTTCAGTGCGCTGCAGACCGGCGTGATCGACGGTGCCGAGAACAACCCGCCCAGCCTGTTCACCTCCAACCACTACACCACCGGCACCAGGTACTACGCCCAGACCAACCACCTGATCATTCCCGAAATGCTGGTGATGTCCAAAGTGACCTGGGACAAGCTGAGCAAGGACGAGCAGGCGCTGGTCAAGAAGTTCGGCCGCGAAGCGCAGTTCGAGCAGCGTGCACTGTGGGACAAGAGCGTCGCCGACTACAGCGCCAAGCTCAAGGCGGCCGGCGTGCAGTTCACCGAGGTGGACCAGAAGCTGTTTTTTGACGCCACCGCACCGGTGCGTGCCAAGTACGGCGCCCCGTATGCCGATCTGATGAAGCGCATCGCCGAGGTCAAATAAAAGAAGCAGCAAGCAGGAGGCAGGACGCGGCGCGAGCCGGCGTCCTGCATCCCCCCGGCGCTGCCGCGGCAGCGTCATGAACAAGGCACGCAGGCCGGCCCCCCGAGGCCGACCTGCGGGCATGAGACAACAAACATGATCAATACCCTTCAACGCGCCATCGACGGGCTGTACCTGGCCTGCATCTGGGTCGCCGGCCTGTCCATTGTGGCCATGAGCCTCATCATTCCGGTGGGCGTGTTTGCCCGTTATGTGCTCGGTTATGGCGCGCAGTGGCCCGAGCCGATTGCCATCTTGCTGATGGTGGTGTTCACCTTCATTGGTGCGGCCGCCGGTTACCGCGCCGGCGCCCACATTGCCGTCGGCATGGTCACCGACCGCCTGCCGCCGGAGCTGCAGAAGGTTTTTTCGGTGGTGGTCGACCTGCTGATGATCATCGCCAGCCTCTTCATGATCATCTGGGGCTTCAAGCTGTCCATGGAAACCATGAGCCAGTCCCTGGCGGCGATCCCGTCGATTCCCGTGGGCCTGACCTACGCACCGCTGCCGATCGGCGGCCTGTGCACGCTGGTGTTTGTGCTCGAGAAGCTGTTTCTCGGCGCCCAGCACGGGCGTGCCGTGGTGCGCTTCGACCACCAGATGGATGACTCTGCGGCGGAGGCCTGACCATGGACGCACTCGTTTTACTCGGAAGCTTCATCGTGCTGATCCTGATCGGCATGCCGGTCGCTTATTCGCTGGGCCTGGCCGCCCTGATCGGCGCGGTGTGGATAGAACTGCCGCTGGACGCGGTCATGATCCAGATCGCCAGCGGCGTCAACAAGTTCTCGCTGCTCGCCATCCCGTTTTTTGTGCTGGCCGGCGCCATCATGGCCGAGGGCGGCATGTCGCGCCGCCTCGTGGCCTTCGCCAGCGTGCTGGTGGGGTTTGTGCGCGGCGGGTTGTCGCTGGTCAACATCCTGGCGTCCACCTTTTTCGGCGCGATCTCCGGCTCGTCGGTCGCCGACACGGCGTCCATCGGCTCGGTGATGATCCCCGAGATGGTCAAAAAGGGCTATCCGCGCGATTTCTCGACCGCGCTGACGGTCAGCGGCTCCATCCAGGCGACGCTGATTCCGCCCAGCCACAACGCGGTCATCTACTCCATGGCGGCCGGCGGCTCCATCTCGGTGGCCGCGCTGTTCATGGCCGGCGTGCTGCCAGGCCTGCTGCTGGGCCTGACGTTGGCGGTCTACTGCCTCTACATCGCACGCAAGCGCAACTTCCCCAAGGGCCATGCCATTCCGCTGAAGCAGGCACTGCGCATCTGCGCCGACGCCCTGTGGGGCCTGATGACCATGGTCATCATCCTGGGCGGCATTCTCTCGGGCGTGTTCACGGCCACCGAGTCGGCCTCGATCGCGGTGCTCTGGGCGTTTTTTGTGACCATGTTCATCTACCGCGACTACAAGTGGAACGACCTGCCCAGGCTGCTGCACCGCACGGTCAAGACCGTGTCCATCGTGATGATCCTGATCGGCTTCGCGGCGGCCTTCGGCTACATCATGACGCTGATGCAGATTCCGCTGAAGGTCACCGCCTTGCTGACCTCGATGACCGACAACCGCTACCTGATCCTGCTGGCGATCAACTTCATGCTGCTGGTGCTGGGCACGCTGATGGACATGGCGGCGCTGATCCTGATCCTCACGCCCATCCTGCTGCCGGTGGTGACGGCTGTGGGCGTGGACCCGGTGCATTTCGGCATG
The DNA here is from genome assembly GCA_040388335.1 of Pseudomonadota bacterium. Lineage (GTDB taxonomy): Bacteria > Pseudomonadota > Gammaproteobacteria > Burkholderiales > Burkholderiaceae_C > Polaromonas. Next base: position 2,927 of record JAZKCB010000345.1, read on the forward strand.
ATCATGATCGTCAACCTCGGCATCGGCCTGATCACACCGCCGGTGGGCACCGTGCTGTTTGTCGGCAGCGCCGTGGGCAAGCTGCCGATCGAAAAAGTCGTGCGTGCGCTGATGCCGTTTTTTGCGCTGCTGGTGGTGGTGCTGGGCATCGTCACCTACGTGCCCGCACTGTCGCTGTGGCTGCCGCGCCTGGTGGGCGTCTGAGGTGGGCAAGATGGCTGCCGCCTGCGTACCCCGGAGCATCCGCGCTGCCGGCGGCCCTGGCCGGTCGGCAAAGCAGGCGTTTTCCGCACTAACAAGGAGACTTCCATGACAAAGGGAACATCGATTCGCCAAGGCGTGACGCTCGCGGCTTTTGCGGCCGCAACGGTGGCGACGGGCGCCAGCAGTGCGGCCACCTGGGTGTACGTCTCCAACGCCGACAGCCAGGACATCTCGGTGCTGCAGCTCGACCGCGCGGCCGGCCAGCTCAAGCCGGTGGCCACCGTGCCGGTGGGCGGCGTCGCCATGCCGATGGTGGTTAGCAAAGACAGGAAATTCCTCTACGTGGCGAGCCGCTCGCAGCCGTTTCGCGTGATCACCTTCGCGATCGACGGGGCGACGGGCGCGCTCAAAAAGCTGGGCGAGTCGGCGCTGGCCGACAGCATGGCCAACATCGATCTGGATCCGACGGGCAAGTGGCTGTTCGCGGCGTCTTACGGCGGCAACAAGATCACCGTGAACAGTGTCGGCAACGACGGCCTGGTGGGTGCGGTGCAGCAGCTTGTCCGCACGGCACCCAATGCGCATGCCATCCATGCCGACGCGTCCGGCCGTTATGTGTTTGCCACCAGCCTGGGCGGCGACAACCTGTCGAGCTGGCGTTTTGATGCGGCCAGCGGCATGTTGAGCGCCAATGATCCGCCGCTGGTGAACGTGTCTCCGGCCAAAACCGGCCCGCGCCATTTCCTGTGGGACAAGGCGCAAAAACACGCCTACCTGATCAACGAGCTCGACGGCGGGGTGGATGTGTTCGCCTACGACGCGGCAAAAGGCGCCATGAGCCACCTGCAGCGCAGCACGGTGGTGCCGCCGGGCTTTGCCGGCAAGGTCTGGGCGGCCGACCTGCAGATGGCGCCTGGCGGCAACTACCTCTATGGCTCGGAGCGCACCTCCAGCACGCTGACCACCTTCAAGGTCGATGCCGCCAGCGGGCGGTTGCAGGTCGTGGGCCAGACGCCGACCGAAAAGACGCCGCGCGGCTTTGCCGTCGATTCAACGGGGCGCTTCCTGGTCGCCGCCGGCCAGGACTCGCACAGCGTTTCGCTGCATGCCATCGACAGCGCCACCGGCCTGCCCGGGGCGGGCAAGAGCCAGCCGGTCGGCAAGAACCCGAACTGGGTGGAAATTGTTGACTTCTGATGCGCGCTGACCCGCTCCAACCCCTCTGCATCCGCATGCACGATGCGGACAACGTCGCCATCGTGGCCAACGACGGTGGCCTGCCGCCGGGCGCCGTGCTGGCCGACGGCCTGGTGCTACGGGACAAAGTGCCGCAGGGTCACAAGGTGGCCCTGGTGGATCTGCCGCAGGGTACGGCGGTACTGCGCTACAACGTGCCCATCGGTTTTGCGCTCAAGGACATTCCTGCCGGCAGCTGGGTGCACGAGCGCCTGCTGGAGATGCCCGCCGCGCGCGGGCTCGAAGGCCTGCCCATCGCCACCATCAAGCCGCCGGCACCGGCGCCGCTGGAAGACTACACCTTCGAGGGTTACCGCAATGCCGACGGTTCGGTCGGCACCCGCAACATCCTGGCCATCACCACCACCGTGCAGTGTGTCGCCGGTGTGGTGGACTTTGCCGTCCAGCGCATCAAGGCCGAGCTGCTGCCGAAATACCCCAACGTCGATGACGTGGTGGGACTGGAGCACACCTACGGCTGCGGTGTCGCCATCGACGCACCCGACGCCATCATCCCGATACGCACGCTGCGCAACATCAGCCTGAACCCCAACTTTGGCGGCGAGGTGATGGTGGTGAGCCTGGGCTGCGAAAAGCTGCAGCCCGAGCGCCTGCTGCCGCCCGGCACGATACAGATCGTCGACGAGCGCAGCGTGGCCGATGTTGGTCTCAACGCCGAAGCTCCGCTCGATGTGGTCTGCCTGCAGTCCGAGAACCACGTGGGCTTCATGTCCATGATCGACTCCATCATGCAGGCCGCCATGCTGCATCTGGAAAAGCTCAATGCGCGCCGCCGTGAGACCGTGCCGGCCAGCGAGCTGGTGGTCGGTGTGCAGTGCGGCGGCAGCGACG
>JAZKCB010000346.1:0-2745 GCA_040388335.1 Pseudomonadota bacterium
TTGAGCCAGATCACCCGGCGCGCGCGCTCATAAAGCTGCTTCATGACCTCGACATGCGCCTCGCCGCGGTTGTTGCGCGCGTCGCCCAGGATCAGCACCGTGGTGCGGCGGTCGATGTCGCCCAGCAATTGTTCTTCAATATCGAGCAGGGTTTGACCGTAGTCGGTGCCGCTGCCGCCCACGGCCTGCATCACTTTGTCGACCGCTTGCTCGACCGGCAGCAGCTCGAAGGTGTCGCTCACGTCCACCAGGTGGTTGGTGAAGGCGAAACTGCGCACGTCGCTGACCTGCTCGCCCAGGCTGTGCAGGAACAGCAGCAGAAAGCGCGCGTACTGGCGCACCGAGCCGCTGACGTCGCAAATGGCCACCACGCGTGGCCGGTCCACCACCTTGGACCGCCAGAAGGTCTCGAACATCACGCCGTCGTAGGCCGCGTTCTTGCGCAGGGTCTTGCGGAAGTCGAGCTGGCCGCGCACCCGCTTTTTCTTGCGCCGCGAGTGGCGCTCGGCCAGCCGCTTGGCGATCTTGCTAACGATGACGTGCATGCGCGCGAAATCGCGTTTTTCGATGTTGGAGAGCTTTTGCGATTGCAGGAAGTCGTCGTGCAACTGGCGCGTCGGGGCCGTGCCGAAGAGCGCGAGCTTGCGCTCGACAAAATTGCGCACCTCCTCGAACAATTTCTTGCGCGCCAGCTCCAGCGCTTTGGCGCGCTCGGGCGCCAGCGTCTGGCGTTTGGCGTCAGAGATTTCGCGGTCCAGCAACTCCAGCCCCATCGCCTGCTGAATTTTCTGCGTGTAGAAACCTTTTTGGGTGAAGAACCAGATGTCGGTCAGGCCGACCTCGCGCGCGGCTTCCTGCATGCGCTTGGCCAGTGCCGCCGAGTCACCCGACATCAGTAATTGCGACAAGGCCTGGCCCCCGCTGCCCTGGCAGCCGCCCGGCCCGCCGGAACCGGTTGCAGTCTGTTTGTCTTGATCCTGGTCCGGTGGGTCTTGCGCGGCCATGTTTTCGAACGAGCTGAAACGGAAGAAGCGATCAAAGGCCTCGTCGTAAAGGGCGCGATCCGTGGTGGTTTTCGCCAGTGTCGTGCCCAGCGCGCTTTTGAGCAGGGTGCGGTCGCGCCAGCCCACCAGTTCCACGGCGCGCGCCGCATCGATCTGGGCGTTCAGGCTGATCTCGAGGTCGCTGCCGCGCAGCGCCTTGAAAAAGTCTTCAAGCGTGGCTTGCACGGGGACTCTCCGCATCCTTGCGCGCTTGTTGCAGCAGGGCCGGCAGTTGCTCTGTGGCCGAGGCGATATCCTGCTCAAACTTGAGGAAGACGTTGAGCGTGCCCTTCACCATGTCCAGGCTCAGGTGTTCGGCGTGCAGCAGCAGCAGCGTTTTGGCCCAGTCGATGGTCTCGCTGACCGAGGGCTGCTTTTTCAGGTCCATCTGGCGCACCGCCTGAATGAAGGCGACCAGCTCGCGGTTCAGTGTTGCCGACAAGCCGGGCACGCGGCGCTCCAGAATGCGCCGCTCCAGCTTCGCCTCGGGGAAGGGAATGTGCAAATGCAGGCAGCGGCGCTTGAGCGCGTCGCTCATCTCGCGCGTGTTGTTGCTGGTCAGAAACACGATGGGTTTGACCTTGGCCTTGATGGTGCCGAGTTCGGGCACCGAGATCTGGAAGTCTGACAGCACTTCGAGCAGGAAGGCCTCGAACTCGGGGTCGGATTTGTCGATCTCGTCGATCAGCAGCACGCAGCCGCGCTCCTGGTGCAAGGCCTGGTAGAGCGGGCGCGGCTCCAGGAAATGCTCGGAGAAGAACAGGTCGTCGTGCGCATGCAGCTTGTCCATGGAGGCGGCCAGGCCGACGGCGCCCTGCATCATCTCGCCCAGCTTGTCCTTGAGCAGTTGCGTGTAGAGCAATTGCTTGCCGTATTTCCACTCGTACAAGGCCTTGGATTCGTCCAGGCCTTCGTAACACTGCATGCGGATCAGGGGCACGTCGAGGATTTCGGCCATGCCTTTGGCCAGTTCGGTCTTGCCGACGCCGGCCGGGCCTTCGACCAGGATCGGCTTTTCCAGGTTGAAGCCCAGATAGACGGTGGTGGCGATTTCGCGGCTCGCAATGTAGTCGACCGCAGCCAGGCGCTGCGCCAGGCCATCGATGGAATCAAAGTGGGGTTGGTAAAGTGTTTTCATGGGTTTCCTTGGGGCGCAGCATTTTTTCGCCGGCTTGAAGTTGTCGGGAGTCGGCGATGCTGCGGGCAATGCCCTGCACCAGGCGCAGGTCGCGCGCCAGGGTGAGCAGGGCCGGTTCATGGTCGTCCAGGGCCGCGGCAAAGGATTCACAGGCGCCTTGCCAGCGATCAAACAGGCGGCGCGCGCCCAGGTTGAACGCCGCCAGCGCCTCGTCGGGCCCGTGCTGGTCCAGGTGCTGGGCGGCATGGCGTGCCACGGGCGAGAGGGCGTCGAGTTCGAGTTGCAAGCCACCCAGCTCCCGGGTCAAAGCCGGCGTGCGGGCTGCATGGCGAAACCAGCGTGCCAGGGTATCCAGCTCGGCTTGCATGGCGCCGAGCATCGGGCCCAGCAGCAGCGCGTCTTCGATCGCGCGCAGCGGCCGAGCGATGGTGTCGAAAGCCTGTCCAGGCTCGCCCAGGCGCTGGCTTTCCGGCACCCGGCAGCCGACCAGGCGCAGGCCGCAATTGCCCAGCGGCGCCAGTCCGCGCACTTTGTCGTCCAGTTCGCGGGTCAGGCCCGGTGTGT
>JAZKCB010000347.1:0-2314 GCA_040388335.1 Pseudomonadota bacterium
ATTAACATTTGGCCACTCGAAGCTCGCCCCAAGAGGTTTTCGAGCAAAAAACGACCCAGAACATGCCATTTTTTAGGCATAAAACGGCCGCAGACCAATGAATACGTGCGCGATCAGCTACGATTTAAATAGCAAATCCAGCCTGAAATCAGGCTTTCAGAAAGTCAGCCTTCCCCCCCAGCCACCGAGCAATATGCCGATGCGCCAGCTCCGTGTGCTGGTCCAGCATGCGGGGCGCAAGTTCGCGAGCCCAGGCGAGCCAGTCGCCGTCGACAGTCAGATCGGCAAATCTCAGAAGAGGTGCGCCTGACTGCCGGGCACCCAGAAACTCGCCGGGGCCGCGTATTTCCAGATCCCGGCGGGCGATCTCGAAACCGTCGTTGGTCTCGGCCATCGCCTTGAGCCGTGAGCGGGCCATCTCGCCCAGCCGGGGCGCGTCGCCCGTTGAATAGAGCAGCACACAGGCCGACGCAGCCGCACCGCGCCCGACACGGCCGCGCAGCTGGTGCAGCTGACTCAGGCCAAAGCGTTCGGCGTGCTCCACCACCATCAGCGAGGCGTTGGGCACATCGACACCGACTTCAATCACCGTGGTGCTGACCAGCACGCCCATCAGCCCGTCGGTGAACAGCCCCATCACGGCTTTTTTCTCGGCCACCGTCATGCGTGAATGCAGCAGGCCCACCAGCACGCCGGGCAGCGCGTTGCCGAGCGACTCGTGCGTCTCGGTCGCGTTCACCAGGTCAATCGACTCGCTTTCCTCAATCAGGGGGCAAACCCAGTACACCTGCCTGCCCTCGGCCAACTGGTGGCGAATGCGTTCAATCACTTCATCGCGCCGCGAATCGCTGACCACCTTGGTGACGATGGGCGTGCGGCCGGGCGGCAACTCGTCAATCGTCGAGACATTGAGGTCGGCGTAATAACTCATGGCCAGCGTCCGCGGGATGGGCGTGGCGGTCATCATCAGAAGATGCGGCTCCTCACCCCCAACCGTCATCTTGCTGCGTAACGCCAGCCGCTGCGCAACGCCAAAGCGATGCTGCTCGTCGATGATGGCCAGCGCCAGGTTTTTGAACACCACCTTGTCCTGGATGACCGCATGCGTGCCGACCACCAGCATGGCCTCGCCGCTGGCGATTGCGGCCAGTGATTCGCGGCGCTCCTTGGCCTTCTGGCTGCCGGTGAGCCAGGCGGTTTTGATGCCCAGCGGCTCCAGCCATGCGACCAGCTTGCGGAAATGCTGCTCGGCCAGGATTTCGGTCGGCGCCATCAGCGCGCACTGCCAGCCGGCGTCTATGCAACGCATGGCTGCCAGCGCGGCGACCACGGTCTTGCCAGAGCCCACATCGCCCTGCAGCAGCCGGTGCATGGGCACGTTCTTTTTCAGGTCCTGCTCGATCTCATCGCTCGCACGCTGCTGCGCAGCCGTCAGGCGAAAAGGCAGGCGCTCCAGCAACTGCTCATACAGCGTGCATTGGGGTCCGCGCATGGCGGGTCCGCCGAGGGCGGGCGCCCGCATGGCGGCGCGAATCCGTTTGGCCTGCAGCTGCGACAGTTGCTGGGCCAGCAGTTCTTCGGCCTTCAGGCGCTGCCAGGCCGGGTGGCTGTGGTCTTCCAGCGTGGACAGCGCCACGTCGGGCGTGGGATTGTGCAAAAACTGCAGCGACTCGCGCAGGGTCAGCATGGCCTGCGACGGTGTCTTTTTCAGGAATGCCGCCGGAATGGTTTCGCTCAGGTCGGCGCGGCTCACACCACTGAGCACGGCCTTGCGTAAATAGGCCTGCGGCAGGCCCGCCACGGTTGAATACACCGGCGTCAAGGCACCCGGCAACTCGCCGCCAGCCAGCTTGAAGCTGGGGTGCACCATCTCGCGGCTGACAAAACCCCCACGCAGCTCGCCGCGTACCCGCACGCGCGCGCCGACGCTGAGGGTTTTCTGGTGCGAAGGGTAAAAATTGATAAAACGCAGTGTGCAGGTGTCACTGCCGTCGTCCACCGTCACGCGCAGCTGCCGGCGCGGCCTGAAGCTGACCTGGCAATCGGTGACGGTGGCCTCGATCTGCACCAGCTCACCGTCACGCGCGTCTTTCAGCATCACGATGCGGGTTTCGTCCTCATAGCGCAGCGGCAGGTGCAGGGCCAGATCGATGTCGCGTTTGAGCCCCAGCTTTTCGAGCGCGCGCTGGGCCTGCGATTTTTCCGTCGCCGCGGGAGCGGTTTTGGCAGCGGGCGGGGTTGCCTTTTTGGCAGTTGGCGGGGAGGGTAGGGAGAAGGCATCACTGCCTTCCCCCCCCCTAAGAACCGTACTTGC
>JAZKCB010000348.1:0-7361 GCA_040388335.1 Pseudomonadota bacterium
CCTGGGGCTGGCCAACCGTGACGGACAGGTCGGCAAAAAAGCGCAATGCGGGTGCGTCAAGCGGCTGGCGGGCATCGGCCATGGCATTTCTTCATAGTGTTTGTCTCGATGAGCAGTCTACGCAGCCTGCCTGAAAATCCTGTCATCCCAAAAGACGACAAACATGCGTACCAGCAAGCAACAACCATGAGGCAATGGGCCATGCCCACAGCGCCCGCCCTCCCCGGTCCATCTGGCGGCACGCGGGCAGATGCGCTCGTGGGCGTGTTGACTGGCGCCATTGCCGATCTGGGCAACGGGCGGTTTCAGCAAACCCTGCTGGCCAGCGTGCACACCGTGCTGCCTGCCGCCTCCTGTTCTGTTTACCGCACGGGCCCCTTGTGCGAGCCGGTGATCTACATGTCGGCCAGCCATGGTGTGCCCGACACCACACGCGATTGCTGGCGGGCCTATCTGTCAGGTCCCTACCGCAGCGACCGCACCCTGCTCAAGCAGGCGCCAGACACACCGGCTGCAAACCAGATCAGCCACATCACCGCACAGGAAGTGCCCGCCGAGCACCGGGCGCGGGTTTACGAAGCCCACGGTGTGTCAGAGCGTGTGTCGATTGTGGAGCCGCAGGGCGAAGGCAGCCTGTTCGCCATCAACTTCTACCGCCACCAGCACCAGCAGCCGTTTGCCGATGCGCAGATCGATGCACTGGGCCAGTTGGCCCCTGCCTTGCTGGCGCTGGCGCACAAACACCTGGAGGTCCGCTTGCCCGGCCTGAAGGAGGAAACCAGGGCCGAGCAGCTCAAGCGCCTGACCGACAGGCTGCAACAACTCAACACCACACTGACCCGGCGCGAGGCCGAAGTCTGCGCCGGCATTTTGCAGGGCCTGTCGTTTGACGGCATCGCCTGCCAGATGGCGCTGTCGGTCAGCACGGTCAAGACCTACCGAAACCGCGCGTTTGACAGGCTGGGCATTCACTTTCGCAATGAGCTTTTTGCGCTGATGCTCGAATCGTCGCAGCGCCCGCCTGCATGCTGAACTGGCTGCGCGGCCTGTTGGCTATTGAAAGTGCTCGGTACAAGGCGATTCCCGATGCACTCTGGGAGCGCACGCTGCAAAACTACCCATTCCTGGCTGAACTGGGTGCCCCCGACCAGACCCGGCTGCATGCGCTGAGCTCGCAGTTCCTCGCCCACAAGGAATTCACAGGTGCGCACGGGCTTGAAGTGACTGACGACATGGCCGTCGCTATCGCAGCCCAGGCCTGCCTGCCGGTGCTGCACATCGGGCTGAAGTTCTACGACGACTTCAAGGGCATCGTGGTGCACCCCGGCGCCATGGTGGCCCGGCGCCAGACGACCGATGCAGCCGGCGTTGTTCACAACTACAGCGAGGTGCTGGCCGGCGAAGCCATGGAACTGGGCCCCGTCACCCTGAGCTGGGAGGATGTGGCCGGCTCGGGCACGCTGGCCGAGCGCGGCCACAACGTCGTGATTCACGAGTTCGTCCACAAGCTCGACATGCGTGACGGCCATGCCAATGGCTGCCCGCCGCTGCCCTCGCGCGCGGCAAAAGCGGCCTGGCAACGCACGATGCAGGAGAGCTTTGCCGCCTTCCGTGAAAGCGTGGCCATGCACGAGCGTTTTGGCGCAGAGGCCCCGTGGCTGGATGCCTACGGCGCGCAGTCACCGGTTGAATTTTTTGCCGTGACATCCGAAGCCTACTTCGTGAACCGCACGCGCTTCGAACAGGACTTCGGCGCGCTGGCCCGGCTTTACGACGGATTTTTCAGGCCTGCAGGCGCACGAAGCCAATAATGCAGGGTGGCCGGCAGCCCTGCCAGCAAGCCACCAATCAATTCACCAGGAAAGCCCCCATGGACATCGACCCCCTTGAAGTCGCCAAACCAGCGGAAGCTGGCGACGGCGAATCCGGCAGCTACCGCGGCCTGAACAGCTGTGTCGCCATCACGATTGCGCTGCTGGCCACCTTCATGGGCATCTGCAAGGTCAAGGACGACAACATTGTGCAGACCATGCAACAGGCCCAGGCCAACAAGCTGGACCACTGGAACTTCTACCAGGCGCGCAACATTCGCGAAGAAGTCGCCAGGGGCACCCTGCTGCAGCTCAAGCTCGCTGCGGCGGCACAGCCTGCGGCCATGCAGGCCGACTACCAGAAGGCCATCGCCCAGTACGAACAGATCGCGGCAGACCAGAACCAGAAGAAGAACGAGGTCAAGGCCCAGGCCGAGCAGGACCAGCGCGACTACGACGCCGCCAACTTCCGCGACGACCAGTTCGACCTGGCCGACGCACTGCTGGCGATTGCCATTTCACTGCTGGCCGTCACTGCACTCACACATCTGTGGTGGCTTTATTTCCTGGCGCTGGTGCCCACGGGTTTCGGCGTGCTCATGGGGCTGTCCGGCCTGGCGGGCTGGGGCATACACCCCACGGCGCTGATCCTGCTGCTGTCCTGAGCGCATCGCGGCGCTATCTGAGGCCGCACGATGAGCCTCAATTTGCTACATATTTAATAGCTACTCACGCCCGTATCTATTGGCCTGCAGCCGATTCAATGCCCTAAAAAGGCCTTTTTTTGACGTTTTTGGTGTGTTTCGGAGTGCCAAAACAGACCTGAATACCGAAAAGTTAATATAGAACTTAACTTTTCATAATTTTTAACGTACACATTAAATTTTTAATGTTTACGTTAATTTCTTCCCCAAGCGCACCCATGGCAGCCCCGCCGGGTCTGCATGCCAATGCGAGTAGATGACAAAGCGCAAGGTCCGGACTCTCTCTTCGGGCCACCATCGAGCAAAGTACTGCGTTGGGTTTAAAAAGGAGCGCAGGTTTGGCCCAGCGATGCTGGCGTCAGGCAAACGAAGAAAACAAGGCACAACAGCAAGCCCATGAACAGCTCCAGGTCGCTTTTTGCCCGATTCCTTGCAGCGCGGCGCACCAGCCACCTGTTTCGCCGCCGGGTCATCCCCGAGTCCTTGTCCAGCAGCGACCGCGCCCGGGCCGTGCCCGAGCAGCTGTCCCGGCAACTGCTGCAACAAGCCAATGCCGATCTCGCCAGCATTCTGGCGCAGCTCAACACCCGCAGCGAGGGACTGAGCCCCTCTGAAGCCGACACCATACGCGCCAGGCTTGGCCCCAACGAGGTGGAGCATGAAAAGCCCATGCCCTGGTGGTGGCACCTGTGGCTGAGCTACAAGAATCCGTTCAACCTGCTGCTGACGGTGCTGGCCGCCCTGTCCTGGATTACCGCAGACATCAAGGCCGCCATCGTCATCGGCGCCATGGTCGCGCTGTCCACGCTGATCCGCTTTGTCCAGGAGCGGCGCTCCAGCCAGGCCGCGCAGGCCCTGAAGGAGCTGGTCCGCAACAAGGCCACCGTGCTGCGGCCGCCCGACGGGCCGGTCGAGCTGCCCATCAAACAGCTGGTGCCCGGAGACGTCGTGATGCTGTCCGCCGGCGACATGGTTCCCGCCGATTGCCGCGTCATGCTCGCGAAAGACCTTTTTGTCAGCCAGTCGGCCATGACCGGCGAATCACTACCGGTTGAAAAATTTGCAGCCGTCAAGGACCACGCGGAAGCTGCGCTGGGCCTGAGCAACCTGGTATTCATGGGCACCAATGTGGTGTCGGGTTCGGCCACCGTGGTCGTGCTGGCCACCGGCAACCGTACCTACTTCGGTACCCTGGCCCTGCACGCGAGCGCCGACACGCATGAGGTCAACGCTTTCCAGGCGGGCGTGAACAAGGTCAGCTGGCTGCTGATCCGCTTTGCGTTCGTCATGGTGCCACTGGTCTTGCTGATCAATGGCTTTACCAAGGCCAACTGGCCTGAAGCCTTTTTGTTCGCACTGTCGGTCGCTGTCGGGCTGACGCCTGAAATGCTGCCCATGATCGTCACGACCACGCTCGCCAAGGGCGCGGTGCAACTGTCACGCAAGAAGGTCATCGTCAAGCGGCTGGACGCGATCCAGAACTTCGGCGCCATGAACGTGCTGTGCACCGACAAGACCGGCACGCTCACGCAGGACAAGATCGCGCTGGCGCGCCATACCGACGTGTTCGGCCACGAGTCCGATGCCGTGCTCGAGTTTGCCTACCTCAACAGCCACTACCAGACCGGCCTGAAAAACCTGCTGGACCGCGCCGTACTCGAGCATCTCGAAGTGGCCAAGGAGCTGCAACTCAACGAGAACTACAGCAAGGTGGACGAAATCCCCTTCGACTTCCAGCGCCGCCGCATGTCAGTGGTGGTCTCCGAACGCAACCACCACCACGAGCTGATCTGCAAGGGTGCGGTAGAAGAAGTCACGGCCGCCTGCACCCATGTGCGCGACGGCGGGCAAACCCTCGCGATTGACGCCGCCATGCTCGAACGCGTGCATCGCGTCACGCGCGAACTCAATGAAAAAGGCCTGCGCGTCGTTGCCGTGGCGATGAAGGAAACGCCCCCCGACCAGACGGTTTATTCGGTCGCCGATGAAGCCGGGCTGACGCTGGTCGGCTACATCGCCTTCCTCGACCCGCCCAAGGAATCGACCGCCCCCGCGCTCAAGGCGCTGGCCGAAAGCGGCATCAGCGTCAAGGTGCTGACCGGCGACAACGAGCTTGTGACCGCCGAAGTGTGCCGGCAGGTCGGCCTGGCGGTTCAGGGCATGGTGCTGGGCACGCAGATCGACAGCATGGACGACCAGGCCCTGGCCCAGGCCGTCGAGCAGCACACGATTTTTGCCAAGCTCTCACCGCTCAACAAGGAGCGCATTGTGCGCAGCCTGCGTGGCAACGGCCACATCGTCGGCTTCATGGGCGACGGCATCAACGACGCCGCGGCGCTGCGCGCTGCCGACATCGGCATCTCGGTAGACACTGCCGTCGATATCGCCAAGGAGGCGGCCGACATCATCCTGCTGGAGCGCAGCCTGCTGGTGCTGCAGCAAGGCGTGATCGAAGGCCGCAAGACCTTCAGCAACATGCTCAAGTACATACGCATGACGGCGAGCTCCAACTTCGGCAACGTCTTTTCGGTGCTGATCGCCAGCGTTTTTCTGCCCTTTTTGCCCATGCTGCCGCTGCAGCTGCTGGTCCAAAACCTGCTGTACGACATCTCTCAAACAGCCATTCCGTTTGACAACGTCGATGCGGATCTGGTCAGGCAGCCCCTGCGCTGGAACCCCGACGACATCGGCCGCTTCATGGTTTATTTCGGCCCCATCAGTTCGGTTTTCGACATCACCACCTTTGCCGTGATGTGGTTCGTGTTCAAGGCCAATACGGTCGAACACCAGACCCTGTTCCAGTCGGGCTGGTTTGTTGTTGGCCTGCTCACGCAGACGCTGATCGTGCACATGATTCGCACGCCAAAAATCCCCGTCGCCGAGAGCCGCGCCGCCGCGCCGCTGATGGCCACGACGCTGGGCATCATGGTCGCCGGCATCTTTTTGCCCATGGGGCCGCTGGCCGGCTACTTCAAGCTGGCAGCGCTTCCGCCGCCCTACTTCGCCTGGCTCGCGGCCATCCTGCTGGGTTATGCGCTGCTGACGACGCTGATGAAACGCTATTACATACGGCGCTTTGGCTGGCAGTGACAGCCGCGCAAGCCAGACCGCCTTCAGCGGCGACGAACGCGCCAGCTCAAGCGCTACTCCACCCTGAGCGACCCTGAGCGCCCCTGCTCGACCCTGCCCGACGAGCGTCTGATTGCTACATATTTAGTAGCTGCTCGCGCACGTATCTATTGGCTCGCAGCCATTTTTATGCCCTAAAAAGGCCTGTTTTTTCAGTTTTTTAGGCATTTTTGCTTGCCCAAACGAGCCGAAAACCCGAAAAGTTAATATAGAACTTAACTTTTCAGTATTTTTAACGTGCACGTTAAATTTTTAACGCCTACGTTAATTTGCTGCCCCAGCGCCTCCGGCAACCGTCATGCCTTGCCGCCCTCGGCCTTCGCCCGCTCAAGGTTCAGCGCCAGCAGCCGCTTGAGGATTTCTTCATCCGGCATCTCAGCCGTGTAGTCGGCCCAGCCGTAAGCTGCGGCCACGGCAAGGTCAAGCGCCTTGTGTGCGGCATCCAGCCAGGCCGGGCGCTGGTTGTACAGCTTGGTCAGCGTGCGCTCGGCCAGGTCTTTCTCGTGGCCCGGTTTGGGCAGGATACGGTCGGGGTAAGGGCTGGTCGCCATGCCGAGCGGGACAACCTCGGGCACACGGTCCACCCACTCGGGCGGATTGAGCCACGCTTCGCGCAGGTCGTTGAGGCGTTTGGCGGCGCGGGCAATTTGCGGTTTTATGTCGGATTGCAAATCCGTGTAGGTGGGAAATGCAAAGGTTTCAAAGCAGGACTTCGCGTTGTAGGTCGGGTCATTACCCACCCCGTGCATTGACGCGGTGGCCAAGGACCAGACCTCATGTATTCGGCTGGACAACACGCCAAACATAAAGTCCTCAGAGCTTGCTATTACGAAAAGGCGGGAGTCCGGAGAACAGCGGGGGTCGAACCACACAAAAGTTCTAAATTTTGAGGTTCTTACAGTTACCAAATAGCGAGGTAAGCCTAAAACCCCGGCTCGCATATCCGCCCCGTTGCGGCCAAATCTCCACCAATTTTCCCGACGACCACGGTCTTCATTTTTTTGCCGTTCCGGTTTCACCTCTTTAACCAAATACGCAAAGGGGGCTTCATATAGGGACGCCTCTGCTTCGGTTGTGCTTACACCGAAATCAATAATCCAATGATCGGCAGGTCGCCCATCAGTCAAATCGCCACCGTTAAACCAAGGACGTAAAACATCGCTATTGGACTTTGAATGTGGATTCGGGCGTCTTAGCCAGCTTCTAGCTAATTCACCGGGAACGTCAAAGTCACCGCTCTTTTCAGCGCCTTTAAATGCGCGGTTCATGTTTTCTTTCAACCGGCTTGCGGTCGTTAAATCAACGCCCACAAGTCCACGCAAATCTGAAGTAATGCGAGGAACAGACGCCCCGTCTAACTCGCAACCGCGCCCGGAGCCAAAGCTTACAAGCGAAACACGAACTGACGCGCCATCGTTTACCCAAGGTTCATCCGCCCAAGCACTGAAAATTCGCGTGTCCCTAACTACCGAATCCAACACTTTACGATTGCTTCCAGCTCGGATTGATTGAGTAGAAACCAGTCCCGCGGCGCCCAAGCCAACTTCAACTATCTCGCGACGAGCCTTGTCAAACCAGTAGGCAACAAGATCCGCCCCACCGGGTACTCGTCCTGTGAATACTGAATCAAGTGCTTCGAAGTAAGCGTCACCCAACTCCCGGCGCTTCTTGCTTCCACCCAAAAATGGTGGATTCCCAATCACCACACTCGCCTTGG
>JAZKCB010000349.1:0-24374 GCA_040388335.1 Pseudomonadota bacterium
GTGGTGATGCCGATGATGCCGGCGCCGATAACGGCAACTTTCATGCGCGCTCCGTCCTCTTCAATGTCGAGAGGGCAAGGCTAAAAATACGGGGGGTCATTGGTATTGGTGTTTCCGGGATTTGAAAACCTGCAATCCGCATGGCGGATACAGGTGCTGGACAGAGGTGTTTATCGGGGCCGCGCCTGCAGCAGGGCTTCGACCTGCAGGGCCAGGTCGAGTACCGCGTCGTCTTTCATGGCAGATTGCCAGATCATCAGGCCGACCGGAAGTTCACCCGCCACATGGCAGGGCAGCGAGATCGCGCAACCGTCGAGCATGTTAACCACAGCGGTGTTGCGCAGCAGCAGGCCATTGACGCGGAAAAATTCGGTGTCGTCCGCAAGGCTGGCAATCGGCGGTGCGACGATGGGCACAGTCGGCGACAACACGGCGTCATAACCCTCCAGTTGCGATTCCATGCGGCTGATCCAGGCCTTGCGGGCAGCCAGCAGGTCGATGTAGTCGGCCGCACTCATGCTCGCGCCCTTGAGGATCCGAAAGGCCACGCGCTGGTCATAGTCTCCCTCATGCGCAGCAATCAGTTTGCGGTGCCAGGCAAAACTCTCGGCGGCTGACAGTCCACCGGTCCCGTTGATGGTGGCCAGTTCGCCAATTTCTTCAAGCGTGATGTATTCAATCTCTGCGCCAGCCTCTTGCAACAGCGCCAGCGTACGCTCAAAGGCCGTGCCCACCGTGGCATCAACGCCGTCCAGCATCCAGGTGCGGGCCACGGCGAAGCGGCACGATGACAGTGGTTTGCCAGCCAGCGTGACGCGGCGTGCGGCCAGTACTTCGTGCACGGTGATGGCGTCACGCACGGAGCGGGTGATGGCGCTGACGGTATCCAGCGTGGTCGACAGCGGCAGTGCGCCTTCAGTCGGCACCAGGCGGGCAGTGCTTTTAAAACCGACGAGGCCGCAGAGGGCGGCAGGTATGCGAATGGAGCCGCCAGTGTCCGAGCCCAGCCCGATCAGCGCGGCGCCAGTAGCCACTGACACCGCCGCGCCCGACGAAGAACCGCCAGGAATAAGGTCTACGGTGCTATCTGCAGGGTTGACCGGGGTGCCGTAATGGGGGTTGATGCCGACGCCAGAAAAGGCAAATTCAACCATGTTGGTTCGGCCGGCCAGCACGCCACCGGCGGCCAGAAGGCGGGCTACGGCGGGGCAATTGGCGGCGGCAGGCGGCGCATCGGCCAAAACGGTGGAGCCGGCTTTTGTTGGCTGGCCGGCAATGTCGAACAGGTCCTTGACCGAGAAAGGAATGCCTGAAAGCGGTCCCTGAACCTCACTGGCGGCAGTCGATGAGCCGGTTTGGGGTGAAAAACCGGGCATGTAAACGTTGCGGCAGGCCGGGCTCGCAGCCACCTTGGTCGCGGCTTGCAGAACCTGCGCAGGGGTGTTTTGACCGGATTTGAGCAGCTCAAGCGTGCTATGGATATCGTGGGGTCGGGATGGCTGGCTCATTGGGCGGGAAGGTGTTATACTCGACTGGCTTTGCAGATGACGCTGTGTTGTCTGCGGCAAATCGCAAATCAGCCATTCAAGGTGTTGCCGGGCCCCGTCATATGGGCCCCGCGATAAGCGCTGATTTTAGACACAACCTTTGGAGTATTCATATGTCAACCACCATGCGCGAAATGCTGGAAGCCGGCGTCCATTTCGGACACCAAACCCGCTTCTGGGACCCCAAGATGGCTCCGTACATCTTCGGTCACCGCAACCGCATCCACATCATCAACCTGGAAAAATCGCTCCCGATGTACCAGGACGCGATGAAGTTCGCGAAACAGCTGTCCGCCAACCGCGGCACCATCCTGATGGTCGGCACCAAGCGCCAGGCCCGCGAAATCGTCGCCACCGAAGCCAAGCGCGCTGGCGTGCCATTTGTTGACCAGCGCTGGCTGGGCGGCATGCTGACCAACTTCAAGACGGTCAAGACTTCCATCAAGCGCCTGAAGGAAATGAAGGCCCAGCAGGAAGCCGGCCTCGACACCATCAGCAAAAAAGAACAGCTGACCTTCAAGCGCGAAATCGAAAAGCTTGAAAAAGACATCGGCGGCATCCAGGATATGGCTGCACTGCCAGACGCCATCTTCGTGATCGACGTGGGCTTCCACAAGATCGCCGTTCTCGAAGCCAAGAAGCTGGGCATCCCGCTGATCGGCGTGGTTGACTCCAATCACTCGCCTATCGGCATCGACTACGTGATCCCCGGCAATGATGACTCGTCCAAGGCTGTCGCCCTGTACGCACGCGGCATCGCCGACGCCATCATCGAAGGCCGTGCCAACGCCGTCAACGACGTCGTGAAGATGGCCCAGTCTGAAAGCGCCGACGAATTCGTGGAAGTGAACGCTGCTGCCTGATTGTTCCGGCACTGCGCAAGACGCGAAAAAGGGGCTCGCGTAGCCCCTTTTTCACAAGTGAATGATTTTGGATGGCGGGTTGGGCGTGTGCTTCAACCCTGCTGCAACGACAAACGGAAACTGGAGATTTGAAAATGGCTATTACCGCAAGCATGGTCGCCGAACTGCGCGCCAAGACCGACGCACCGATGATGGAATGCAAGAAGGCTTTGACCGAAGCCGAAGGCAATTTCGAAAAAGCGGAAGAAATCCTGCGTGTCAAGCTCGGCAACAAGGCCGGCAAGGCCGCATCGCGCGTCACCGCTGAAGGCGTGATCGCCTATCACGCCGAAGGTGGCGTAGGCGCGCTTGTTGAAATCAACTGCGAAACCGACTTTGTTACCAAAAACGACAGCTTCCTGGCTTTCACCGATGCGGTGGCCAAGGGCATTGTCAAGAACAACCCTGCCGATGTGGCCGCCGTGGGCGCCATGCCCCTGAGCCTGGACGGCTTCGGCCCGACGGTTGAAGACGTACGCAAGGGCCTGATCGGCAAGATCGGCGAGAACATGAGCGTGCGCCGCTTCAAGCGTTTTGCCGACAACAAGCTGGCTTCTTACCTGCACGGCACCCGCATCGGGGTGGTCGTCGAATTTGACGGCGACGAAACCGCCGCCAAGGATGTTGCCATGCACGTCGCCGCCATGAAGCCGGTGTCGCTGTCCAGCGCGGATGTGCCTGCCGAACTGGTCGCTAAAGAGCGTTCCGTTGCAGCCGCCAAGGCCGCTGAAGATGCCGCAGTCGCCACCGCAGCCGGCAAGCCGGTCCAGTCCGCTGAAATCGTTGCCAAGCGCATCGAGGGCGGCGTTCAGAAGTACCTGAAGGAAGTCAGCCTGCACAATCAGGCTTTCGTCAAGAACGACAAGCAGACTGTTGAGCAGATGCTCAAGGAAAAGGGCACCGCAGTCAAAGCCTTCACGCTTTATGTTGTTGGCGAAGGCATCGAGAAGAAGGTTGACGACTTTGCCGCCGAAGTGGCTGCACAGGTCGCAGCTGCCAAGGCAGTCTGAGTCTTCAGTCCAGCCGGAAGGCCGCTAAACTTCAAGTCAACCCAACCTCCAGAAAGCACCTGCATGCCAGCCTACAAGCGAATCTTGTTAAAACTGTCAGGTGAGGCCTTGATGGGGGATGACGCCTTCGGTATCAACCGCGCTACCATCGTGCGCATGGTTGAAGAAATCGCCGAAGTCACCCGCATGGGGGTTGAAATGGCGGTCGTGATTGGCGGTGGCAACATTTTTCGCGGTGTGGCAGGCGGCTCGGTCGGCATGGACCGCGCTACCGCCGATTACATGGGCATGCTGGCCACCGTCATGAATGCGCTCGCCCTGGGCGACACCATGGACAAGGCCGGCCTGATCGCCCGTGTGATGTCTGCCATCGGCATCGAACGTGTGGTCGAGCCTTATGTTCGTCCCAAGGCGCTTCAGTACCTCGAAGAAGGCAAGGTTGTCATCTTCGCCGCAGGTACAGGCAACCCGTTTTTCACCACCGACACCGCTGCTGCATTGCGCGGTGCCGAAATCGGCGCTGAAATCGTGCTCAAGGCCACCAAGGTTGATGGCGTTTACACGGCCGATCCGAAAAAAGACCCGACCGCCACGCGCTATGCCAACATCACTTTTGATGAAGTCATGGGCAAAAACCTTGAAGTCATGGATGCCACCGCGTTCGCGCTGTGCCGCGATCAGAAGTTGCCCATCAAGGTTTTCAGTATTTTCAAACACGGTGCACTCAAGCGCGTCGTGATGGGCGAAGACGAGGGCACGCTGGTCCACGTCTAGACCCCCGCTCTCAGGCAGATTCAGGCAGAGAGCATCAGACTTTCCATCTCACAGACATCCGGAGTCCGAAACCATGAGCATTGTCGAGATCAAGCAAACCGCAGAGCAGAAAATGCAGCAGTCGATGGAGGCATTCAAAAACAGCCTCTCCAAAATTCGTACCGGCCGCGCCAATCCAGGCATCCTTGACACCGTGCAGGTCGACTACTACGGCTCCATGGTGCCCATCAGCCAGGTGGCCAATGTGTCACTGCTCGATGCACGTACCGTCAGTGTGGCACCCTGGGAAAAAGGCATGGGCCCCAAGATTGAAAAAGCGATTCGTGATTCGGACCTTGGCCTCAACCCCGCTGCTCAGGGTGACCTGATCCGCGTGCCCATGCCAGCCATGACCGAAGAGCGCCGCAGGGAGCTCACCAAGGTGGTTCGCAGCGAAGGCGAGCACGCCAAGGTGGCTGTGCGCAATCTGCGCCGCGATGCCAACGACCATGTCAAACGCCTGCTCAAGGACAAGGAAATTTCCGAAGACGACGAGCGCCGTTCGCAGGACGAAGTGCAGAAGTTCACGGACCGTTTCATCGCCGAGATCGACAAGCTCGTCGTGGGCAAGGAACAAGACATCATGGCGGTCTAGTCATGCGTCCCCCACGTTCGCTCACTGCGCGTAGCTCTCTGCCCCCCGGGGGGGCTGTGCTTGCTTGGGGCGGCCCGGCGCTGCGCACGTTCGCATCGGCCTGATTGCCTGTCATGGCCCCGCCAAAATCCACAGCTGTCCCGCACCATGTTGCCATCGTGATGGATGGCAATGGGCGTTGGGCCACCAAACGATTTCTGCCGCGTGTTGCAGGACACAAGCAGGGCGTTGATTCGCTGAGCCGCTGTGTGCAGGCGTGCATCGATCGCGGCGTTGATGTGCTGACAGTTTTTGCCTTTTCATCCGAAAACTGGAACCGCCCTTCCGAGGAGGTATCCGGCCTGATGGAGCTGCTGGCTTTCTCCCTGTCTCGGGAGGTTCCGCGCCTCAAGGCCAACGGGGTGCGCATCCATTTTGTGGGTGATCGCGGACGGCTCTCTGAAAAGGTGCAGGCTGGTCTGGCGCAGGCAGAACTCACAACCTCCGAAAATACGCGTCTTGTTTTTAACGTCTGCTTCAACTATGGCGGACGCTGGGACATTGCCCAGGCCGCACAAAAGCTGATGAAGGCAGGGCAGGAAATTACCGAGATGTCGCTGGATCGCGCGATGGCGCTGGCACATGTTCCCGACCCCGACCTGTTGATACGCACCGGCGGTGAACTGCGCATCAGCAACTTCCTGCTTTGGCAGGCGGCTTATTCTGAACTGCATTTTTCGGACCGCCTCTGGCCTGATTTTGACGAGACTGCACTTGATGAGGCCATTGCCGTATTTCGCAGCCGCGAGAGGCGTTTTGGCCAGACGTCTGCACAACTGGACAGCACAAAAACTGCGGCTGGCACAAACGCTAAAGAAAAGGTGACCTGATGCTCAAGCAGCGTGTGATCACCGCGATTGTTTTGTTGGCCATATTGCTGCCTGCGCTTTTTTATCCTTCTCCCGCGCCTTTCTGCCTTGTTGCCCTGGCACTGATCGCCGGCGGCGCATGGGAATGGGGCAAGCTTAATGGGTGCAGCCAGAATCAGTCGCTGATGCTCGGCGCAGTGTCTGTGGTTTTGTGCGCCGCTGCCTGGTTTGCGGGCCTGCTCACCAGGCCCATGCCGCTGCTCTGGACCCTCGCTGGCGCTGCGTGGGTGCTGGTCGGTGCCTGGCTTTTGCGCCGGGGTGTGGCAGGGTGGTCGCAGATACCTCGTGCCGTGCGCATCCCTGTTGGTATTCTGGCGCTCTGGCTCGCCTGGCTGGCCATCGCGCAAGCCCGCGTGACGGGTATCTCATTTTTGCTGTCGGTGCTTTTGCTTGTCTGGGTCGCCGACATCTTTGCCTATTTTGCAGGCCGTACTTTTGGCGGGCGGTTCAGCAAGGGCAAACTCGCGCCAGCCATCAGCCCGGGTAAAAGCTGGGAAGGTGTCTGGGGCGGCATGGCGGGTGTGATTGTGCTGGCCGTGGTGTGGGCGATGATTGAGCGCCAATCCGGTATTGATGGAACGGCCAGCCTGTATGGCCGTCTGTGGTCCAGGCATGGCATCTTCATCCTGCTGGTGGCGGTTGTTTTTATGGCGGCCATGAGTGTCGTCGGCGATCTGGTGGAGTCGTTGATCAAGCGCAGCGCAGGCGCCAAGGACTCCAGCAACCTCCTGCCCGGCCACGGCGGTGTGCTGGATCGTGTTGATGCCCTGTTGCCCACGCTGCCGCTGGCGATGATGCTGGTGAATTTGCCCGTTTTATGAATTTTCGCAAACAGCGCGTGACGGTGCTGGGTTCCACCGGCTCGGTCGGGGTCAACACCCTGGACGTGATCGCAGCCCATCCTGACCTTTTTGAGGTGTTTGCGCTCAGCGCATCGACCCAGGTCGAACTCATGCTGGCGCAATGCCACAGGTTCAAGCCGCGTTACGCGGTGATGGCCAGTGCACAGCACGCCGGCCTGCTTGCTGAAAAACTGAAGCAGAACGGCCTTCAGACTGAAGTTGTGCAAGGCAGTGATGCCCTCTCGCAGATCGCTTCACATGCTGACGTGGATGCCGTGATGGCGGCGATTGTCGGTGCAGCCGGACTGGAGCCCTGCATGGCTGCGGCCCGGACCGGCAAACGCCTGTTGCTGGCGAACAAGGAGGCATTGGTCGTCGGTGGCGAGGTCTTCATGCAGGCGGTGCGTACTGGCGGTGCCCAATTGCTGCCTATTGACAGCGAGCATTCGGCCGTTTTCCAGTCGCTTCCGGAAGACCCGGCGACCTGGCCCAGCCGTGTTCAAAAGATCATCCTGACGGCTTCAGGCGGGCCATTTCGCACGCGCGATCCGGCGACCTTGCGTGACGTCACGCCGGAACAGGCTTGCACTCATCCCAACTGGGTCATGGGGCGAAAAATATCTGTCGACTCCGCCACAATGATGAACAAGGCGCTTGAGGTGATTGAGGCCAAGTACCTCTTTGATATGGAGCCTTCCCAGATCGAGGTGGTGATCCACCCCCAGAGCGTGATTCATTCCATGGTGCAGTACCTCGACACCTCGGTCGTTGCCCAGTTGGGTTGTCCCGACATGCGGGTGCCCATCGCCTACGGCCTGGCCTGGCCTGGCCGCATTGCCTCAGGGGCTCAGGCGCTGGATTTCCGGGCCATGGCCAACATGACTTTTGAAGTGCCGGACCATACGCGGTTTCCAGGTCTCCAGCTAGCCTGGGATGTGCTTGCTGCGCCCGTCGGAACAACTGCCATCCTCAACGCAGCCAATGAGGTCGCTGTTGCGGCATTTCTCGACAAGCGAATAAGGTTTGATCAGATTCACTCTGTAAATCTTGCAACTTTGGACAAGCTTTCGGTGTCCGACATCCGCGGAATTGATGACCTGCTGGCGCTGGATGGACAAGCCCGCTCTGTTGCCGGTGATATCGCCGCAAACCTGGAGGTTTGAGATGTTGACCGTCCTCGCTTTTCTTGTTGCCCTGGGTGTGTTGATTGCCATTCATGAGTACGGCCACTACCGCGTGGCTGTTGCTTGCGGCATCAAGGTGCTGAAGTATTCGATTGGCTTTGGCAAACCCCTCTACACGTGGCGACTCAAGGGTAAACCGACCGAGTTTTCGATTGGAATGTTGCCACTCGGCGGTTATGTGAAGATGCTGGACGAGCGCGAAGGCCCGGTTAATCCTGCCGAGCGGCATCTGGCCTTCAATACCCAGTCGCTGAAATCACGCGCTGCCGTGGTTGCGGCCGGACCGATTGCCAATCTTTTGCTGGCGATTGCGCTTTATAGCGTGGTTAACTGGATTGGTTTGCAGGAGCCCAGGGCGGTGCTGGCCAGCCCGGTCGCCGGATCCATCGCCGAACGGGCAGGGTTGCGCGGCGAAGAACTGGTTCGGCAGGCGGCCTTTGAAGGCGAGCCTCTCGAGGACGTCCGCTCTTTTGAAGATTTGCGCTGGCGCCTGACGCAAGCTGCCCTGAATGGCCGCGATGTGCGCCTGGCCGTGAGCCGTGATGGGACTTCGGACGTTGCTGCTGACAGGCCGGTGAAAGAAGTCCTGCTGAAACTTGCCGATCTCAATGCCAGTGATGCGGACGCCCAGTTGTTTCGAAAAATCGGCATTCTTGGCCCATTGACCAGACCGGTGATTGGCGATGTCATGGCTGGAGGCGCAGCCGGGAAATCAGGACTGCGTGCGGGAGATGTTATCCAGCGCGTTGGCGATTTGCCTATCGTTGATGGGCAGCAGTTGCGGGAAGCCATCCGTTTATCGGTGTCGCAGGGCAGTAGTCCACCTGTCGCCAGAACCCAAACCTGGCGGGTTTTGCGAGGCGGGCAAGTACTGGACATTCCCGTGACCCCCGATGTCAGGCTGGATGGCAAGTTGAGCGTAGGCCGTATAGGGGCTTATGTCGGTGTCCCACCGCAGTTCATTACCGTGCGATACGGGTTCTTTGAAGGCTTGTGGCAGGGCACTGTGCGAACCTGGCAGGTTTCTGTGCTGACCCTCAAAATGATGGGGAAAATGGTCACCGGGCAGGCTTCGCTGAAGAACCTGAGCGGGCCGCTAACCATCGCCGACTATGCGGGCAAGTCGGCAAGCCTCGGCTGGAGCGCGTATCTGCTGTTCCTGGCCCTCATCAGTGTCAGTCTTGGCGTGCTTAATTTACTGCCTCTCCCGGTTCTGGACGGTGGGCACCTGATGTATTATCTTTGGGAAGCCGTCACCGGGCGAGGCGTGTCAGACGCCTGGATGGGCAGACTGCAGCGCGGTGGCGTTGCCTTGCTACTGTGCATGATGTCTGTAGCCCTGTTCAACGATGTCACCCGGCTCTTTGGCTAGCATCAGATTCACATCCGGCTAACACCTAAAGTTCATGCAAAAACAATTCAATCGATTCAAACTTCGAACGGTGTCGGCCATTGCGGCCAGCCTGCTGATTGCACATTCAGCCTGGGCTGTAGATCCTTTCACGGTGCGTGATATCCGGGTTGAAGGCCTGCAGCGGGTTGAGCCTGGAACCATCTTTGCCTCATTGCCCTTCCGTGTGGGCGAAACCTACAGTGACGACAAGGGTTCAACCGCCATTCGTGCATTGTTTGCCCTTGGCCTGTTCAAGGACGTGCGCCTCGAAGTCAATGGCGATGTGCTGGTGGTCATTGTGGAGGAACGTCCAACGATTGCCGACGTCAGTTTTGTAGGCGCCAAGGAGTTTGACAAGGATGCGCTCAAGAAAGCCCTGCGTGAAATCGGCCTGACTGACGGCCAGGCATTTGACAAGGCACTGGCCGACAAGGCTGAGCAGGAACTCAAGCGGCAGTACATCAACAAGAGCATGTACAGCGCAGAGGTCATCACGACCGTCACCCCGATTGAGCGAAACCGGGTCAACCTGACGTTCAACGTTGTTGAAGGCGACGTCGCCAAGATCAAGGAAATCCGTATCGTCGGCAATAAGGCGTTCAGCGAGGGTACCTTGCGCGACCTGTTTGACCTGGACACCGGCGGCTGGATGAGCTGGTACACAAAGTCAGACCGCTATTCACGCGCCAAACTCAATGCCGACATTGAAACGCTGCGTTCGTATTACCTTTCGCGTGGCTATCTCGAGTTCAAGATTGATTCGACCCAGGTTGCCATTTCACCTGACAAGCAGGATGTCAGCATTACCATCAACGTCAATGAAGGTGAGCGCTTTATTGTCTCTGGCGTCAAGCTTGAAGGCAATTACATCAACAAGGAAAACGAATTCAAGTCCCTGGTTACCGTGAAGCCGGGTGAGGCTTATAACGCTGACACGGTCGCGGCGACGACCAAGGCATTCACCGATTATTTTGGTACCTTTGGTTTTGCGTTTGCGCGGGTAGAAGCGGTGCCGGAAATTGATCGCGTCAACAACCGCGTGTCTCTGGTGTTGCAGGGCGATCCTTCAAGGCGTGCCTATGTGCGCCGTATCAATGTGTCGGGCAACAACCGTACCAGGGATGAAGTTATTCGCCGCGAGTTCAGGCAGTTTGAGTCGTCCTGGTATGACGGCGACAAGATTCGTCTTTCACGCGATCGGGTTGACCGTCTTGGCTTTTTCACGGATGTCAGCGTTGACACCCAGGACGTCACTGGAACCCAGGATCAGGTCGATATCGCCGTGACGGTTGCAGAAAAGCCGACGGGTAACCTTCAGCTTGGCGCCGGATTTTCCAGCGGCGAAAAACTGTCCCTGAGTTTTGGCGTCAAGCAGGAGAATATTTTCGGTTCAGGCAATTATCTGGGTGTTGAAGTCAACACCAGCAAGTTGTATCGGACCATGGTGTTAACCACGGTTGACCCCTATTTCACGGCAGACGGTATTTCGCGGTCCCTTGATCTGTATTTCCGCACGACCCGTCCGCTGGATGGCCAGGGTGGTGACTATGCGTTGAAAACGACCGGTACCAGTTTGCGTTTTGGCGTGCCTTTCAGCGAGACTGATACCGTGTATTTCGGTGGTGGCTACGAACGGTTGACCATTGAACCCGGCATCAATGCGCTGCCAACTCCTTATCTTGCTTACGCTACCCAGTTCGGATATACGAGTTCAACCGTCCCGCTGACGATTGGCTGGACGCGCGATGACCGTGACAGTGCGCTGGTACCGACAAAGGGGCGCTTTCAGCGCGTTTTTGGTGAATGGGGTGTTGCCGGTGATGCGCGATACGTTCGCGGCAACTATCAGTTCCAGCAATACATACCGCTTAACAAGCAGTACACCGTGGCCCTGAATGCCGAGTTGGGCTGGGGCAAAGGCACGGACAACCGGCCTTTCCCCATCTTCAAGAACTTCGCCTCAGGTGGTCTTGGTTCTGTTCGCGGCTTCCAGCAAGGATCGCTTGGTCCACGCGACGCATCCGACCTCGCACTTGGCGGACCGAAGAAAATCACACTTAACGGCGAGGTTATCGCGCCGTTTCCAGGCACTGGAAATGACCGGACGCTGCGCATGTTTGCGTTTTTCGATGCCGGTAATGTATTCGGCGAAAAAGACAAATACAGCATCAGCGAACTGAGGGCATCAGTCGGCGTTGGCGTCAGCTGGATTTCACCTGTTGGCCCCCTGCGCCTCGGCATTGCCAACCCTATCCGCAAAAAAGTTGGCGATAGAATAGAGCGCTTCCAATTCCAGATCGGTACATCTTTCTAATGATGAATATCTCACGCAAACTATTTTTGGGTTCTCTGATTGCGCTGGCGGGGTTTGCTGCAACAGCCCAGGAATTCAAGGTCGGGATCGTCAATCTGGACAGGATTTTCCGTGAAGCCAACTCCGCCAAGGCAGCCCAGACGAAGCTTGAGGCCGAGTTTGGAAAACGTGAAAAAGAATTGAATGACGTCGCAACCCAGCTCAAGACGCTGTCAGATAAATTTGAGCGCGAGGCCCCTACTCTTTCCGAAACCCAGCGCAATACGCGCCAGAAGCAGCTTGTAGATCAGGACCGTGACTTTCAGCGCAAGCGTCGGGAATTCCAGGAAGACCTGAACGCCCGCAAGAACGAAGAGCTTCAACAGGTTATCGAGCGCGCGAACCGGGTTGTTAAAACCCTTGCCGAAGCCGAAAAATACGACCTGATCATTCAGGAAGCGGTATACGTGAATCCAAAGCACGACATTACCGACAAAGTGCTTAAAGCATTGAATGCTGCGGGCGGCAGGTAACAGGCGGCTCAGTAACTTCAGACGCTGTCGGGCGGGTGGGGCATGATGCTCAAACTCGCTGCCATCGTTGATGCGCTGGCCAGCGAATTTGACGCGCGTTTGGTCGGTGACCCGCAAACCGGTATTGAAGGTTTGTCGACTCTTGACAGGGCGACCGACCGGCACCTGACCTTTCTCAGTCATCCCAAATACACCAGCAAGCTTGCAACATGCGAGGCCGCCTGCGTGATTGTTTCGCCGGTAGCCGAAGATGTTGCCACCCTTCGGGGTGCATGCATCGTTGTGGACGATCCCTATCGTTATTTCGCACGGGTCACACAGCTCTGGAAAGAGCATGTTGCGCCACCTTTTGTCGCAGCTATTCATCCTTCGGCTTTTATAGACCCAGCAGCCAGCGTTGCCCAGGGCGTGTCAGTTGGTGCCTTTGCCTGCATAAGCGCAGGTGCGAGGCTTGAGGCGGGCGTGCGTATCGCCGAACACTGCGTTGTGGGGGCGAACGCTGTTGTTGGTGAGGGCAGTCGTTTGTCCGCTCGTGTCACGCTTGCAGATGGCTGCAGCGTTGGACAGCGCTGCATTGTGCATCCCGGTGCGGTGATCGGTGCCGACGGTTTTGGGTTCGCACCGCATGACGGGCAATGGGAGAAAATTGAGCAACTTGGCTCGGTCCGCATTGGCAATGATGTTGAAATCGGGGCCAATACATGCATAGACAGGGGTGCGCTGCATGACACCGTTATTGAGGACGGCGTCAAGCTGGATAACCTCATACAGATAGGGCACAACGTTCATGTCGGTGCCCATACAGCCATGGCAGGATGTGTAGGCGTTGCAGGCAGTGCAACCATTGGCGCCCATTGCACCATTGGTGGCGGTGCAGTCGTTCTCGGGCATTTGACGCTTGCCGATCATGTGCATGTTTCGGCGGCGTCCGTGGTCACGCGCTCCATTCTGAAGCCCGGCAATTACACCGGTCTCTTTCCTATCGACGACAATGCGGCGTGGGAAAAAAATGCGGCGACGCTCAAGCAGTTGCATACGCTGCGCGACAGGCTCAAACTGGTTGAAAAATCCCTTGCCGGCAAGCCTCACAACACTGAAGAAAAATCATGATGGACATTCACCAGATTCTCAAACAATTGCCGCATCGTTATCCATTTTTGCTGGTGGATCGCGTGCTGGAAATTGAAAAAGGCAAGCGCATCAAGGCGCTTAAAAACGTCACGATCAATGAACCATTTTTTGTGGGTCACTTCCCGCATCGGCCTGTCATGCCCGGTGTGTTGATGCTGGAGGCCATGGCACAGGTGGCGGCTTTGCTGGCGTTTGATACGCTTGGGGTGACGCCGGATGACAAGACGGTCTATTACTTCGCCGGTATTGACGGCGCGCGTTTCAAACGACCTGTGGAGCCGGGCGACCAGCTGGTCATGGATGTCACGCTGGACCGCATGAAAGCCGGTATTTTCAAGTTCAAGGGCATCACACGCGTCGGTGAAGCCGTTGCCTGCGAAGCAGAGCTGATGTGCACGATGCGTACGATTGCCTGAGCAGACGCCGTCCATGACGCAGAGTGTTTTCGTGAACGGGATCCATCCCACAGCCCTGGTGGATCCGCATGCCGAGCTGGATAGCTCGGTGAGCGTTGGACCTTATTCGGTCATTGGTCCGAACGTCAGGGTAGGAGCCGGCACCACCATCGGGGCCCATTGCGTGATCGAAGGCCACACCACCATAGGCCGTGACAACCGGATCTTCCAGTTCAACTCACTCGGTGCGATTCCCCAGGACAAAAAATACGCGGGCGAGCCCTGTGAACTTGTCATCGGTCACCGCAACACCATACGCGAGTTTTGCACCTTCAATATTGGCTCCCCAGGCGATGTGGGCGTGACGCGGATTGGTGATGACAACTGGATCATGGCCTATGTGCATCTGGCGCACGATTGCCAGGTTGGCAACCACACCATCTTTGCCAATAATTCGCAACTTGCAGGCCATGTGCATGTGGGTGACTGGGTGATCCTGGGTGGATTCACGGTTGTTCACCAGTTCGTTCGCCTTGGCGCACACAGCATGACGGCGATGTGCGCCCTGCTGTTTGCAGACTTGCCGCCTTTTGTGATGTCGCAAGGGCAACCGGCCGAGGCGCGATCCATGAATTTTGAGGGACTGCGTCGCCGTGGTTTTTCGCCTGAGCGGATTGCTGCGGTGAAAGCCATGCACAAGGCTCTGTATCGCGAAGACCTGACGCTTGCCCAGGCGACTGTGCGAATCGCCGCCCTCGTTGAAAAATACCCTGGAGCCCAGCCTGACGTGCAGATGATGACGTCGTTCCTCGAACATACGTCGCCGCAACGCGGCATCGTTCGTTAGGGCGTGTTAACACTATTTTCAGGAGATGCGTTGTGAGCCAAAAAGGCTGTGCGCAAGGCGCAAAACGTAGACGGGGTAGGCCCCGTCAAGGCTTTGCAACGCCGCGCACGACCTTTTTGATCACAACCCGCAGGGAACGGGTTGAAAACCGCGCCACTACGCGTTGCACTCCAAGGCAAGGCATGAGCCTTGCCGTCGTCGCGCGCCTTGATTGGCGCTGTTTTCACCGCGTTCGCACTCCTGAAAAATAGTGTTAACAGGCCCTAGCCCCATGCCTGCCGAGCCGACGCCTCTGCCAGTCTGTAGAGACGCTGGCAGCTCCAGATCAAGTCCAGCAACCGGTGCCTGGCCCCGGATAGCCATGGTTGCCGGTGAGGCGTCAGGAGACCTGCTTGCGGGGCTACTGCTCGACGGCTTCAAGTCCCGATGGCCTTCACTTGCCGTGTCCGGGGTCGGTGGTCCACAGATGGCCAGGCGCGGCTTCGACTGCTGGTGGCCCAGCGACAAACTGGCCGTTCGTGGCTATGTGGAGGTGTTGCGGCATTACCGCGAAATCGTCGGTATTCGCGAGCAACTCAAGCAGCGTTTGTTGCAGACTCCTCCCGATATTTTTCTCGGCGTCGATGCGCCTGATTTCAATCTTGACCTTGAGTCAGATCTGAAAAGCAGAGGCATCAAGACAGTTCATTTTGTCAGCCCCTCCATATGGGCCTGGCGTGCTGATAGGGTGGAAAAAATCCGGCGCAGTGTTGATCACGTGCTGTGCATTTTCCCGTTCGAGCCTGCCCTGCTGGCATCGCATGGTATTGCTGCGACTTATGTGGGGCATCCGCTTGCCAACATGGTCCCCATGCATCCTGACAGGCTGAAGGCAAGATTAAAACTCGGCTTGGGGGAGGGTGATACGGTGGTCGCCATCCTGCCAGGCAGCCGAAAATCCGAAATCCAGTACCTTGCGTCGAGGTTTTTCCGGGCTGCATCGCTCATTGACAAGGCGCAACCTGCCGTCAAATTTGTGGTGCCGGCTGTTCCTGTGCTGAAGGGGGTGATTGAGCGTATGGCGACTGAGGCTGGCATGGGCGAACGCCTGCAGATCCTTGAAGGTCAGTCGCACGCGGCGCTGGCTGCCTGCGATGTGACGCTGATCGCCAGCGGCACCGCGACGCTCGAAGCTGCGCTCTTCAAGCGCCCCATGGTGATCGCCTACAACATGAACTGGTTGTCATGGCAAATCATGAAGCGTAAAAAGCTCCAGCCTTGGGTGGGCCTGCCCAATATTCTTTGCCAGGACTTTGTTGTGCCCGAGTTTCTGCAGGATGAGGCGACGCCAGAAGCCCTGGCCGCAGCGGTATTGCAATGGATGGATGCAAAATCATCGGCACCTGACAAAATAGAAGCTTTGGAACAAAGATTTTCCAGGCTGCACACCGAGCTGCAACGCGATACCTCAAAATTGGCAACCGATGCGATCCAGAAAATTCTTGAAAGCTGAGCAGACCGCCTTGTCCTGGGATATTCCGGGGCTGCTGGCAGGTGTCGATGAGGCTGGACGTGGTCCGTTGATGGGGCCGGTCGTGGCCGCTGCGGTCATCCTGGATGAGCTTAATCCCATCAAGGGCCTTGCCGACTCCAAAAAGCTCACAGCCCTGAAAAGGGAAAAGCTTTATGACGAAATCGTCGCCAAATCACTGTGTCACTCCATAGCCCTTGCCACCGCTGAAGAAATTGACCGGATCAATATTCTTCAGGCCACCATGCTGGCCATGAAACGTGCTGTTGAGGGGCTTCGCCTCAAACCCAACAAGGTTCTGGTGGACGGCAACCGTTTGCCCACGCTGGTCATCCTGTCCGAGGCGATTGTGGGGGGGGATGCGCTGGTACCGTCCATTTCTGCCGCATCGATCCTGGCCAAGGTTTACCGGGATCGCTGGTGCGCCGAGTTTCACCTTGAATACCCGCAATATGGCTTTGCAGATCACAAGGGATACGGTACGGCTGTACATCTTGCCGCTTTGCGCGAGCACGGTGCCTGCCCCCAGCATCGGCGATCTTTCGCGCCTGTGGCCGAGGTTCTGAGGTGATCGACGGTTTTCCGGTTCCGTTGACCCATGTCACATCCCGCGACAATCCGCTGATCAAGGAGTTGCGAAAGTTGTCCCGGGACAGCACTGCCTATCGCAAGCAGGGGCAGATCTGGCTTGAGGGTGACCATCTCTGCCGTGCAGCGCTGGCGCGCGGCCTGAAACCATCCATGGCTGTCTTTGCCGAGTCATTCTGGCCTGTGGCGCCGGCAGCGTGCATGCATGCAGCCCTCAAAAACATCATCATTCCGGACAAACTGCTGCCGGAAATCAGCAGTCTGGAATCGCCTGCCCGGATGGGCTTTGTCATGGAACTGCCCACAGCCGCACAACTGCAGCCTGGGGCGGCTTCCGTGATTCTCGACCGCGTGCAGGACGCCGGAAATGTCGGCTCGATTTTGCGCAGCGCGGCGGCATTTGGGTTCAGCCAGGTGATTGCACTCAAAGGCACAGCGGCCCTATGGTCCCCCAAGGTTTTGCGGGCCGGTATGGGGGCGCATTTCGCGCTTCAGCTCGTCGAGGGCGTGGATGTGGATGCCCTGGATGAGCTGACCGTACCCATCGTCGTCACCAGCTCCCACCAGGGTGGGCTTCTCCAGCAGCAAAAGCTCCCCATGCCTTGTGCCTGGGCCATGGGGCATGAAGGGCAGGGCGTGAGCGATGTGCTGATGTCCCGGTCAGCGTTGAAAGTGCGCATTGACCAGCCCGGGGGCGAGGAGTCCCTGAATGTTGCTGCGGCAGCTGCCATATGTCTCTATGCCAGTTCCATTGCGAGCACCTGATCCTTTGTTTCCAGCGGTGAGCAGATAACAGGCCAGCGCCCTAAACGGAGCGATGGCTTCGCCAGCAGGAGCAGCGGTCCGGCTTTGCAGGCCGCAAGGCGCAGCGGCCCCCTCGGGGGGCAGGGCGCTACACGCAGTGAGCAACCGTGGAGGCTACATGCTGGCGATATATAATCAGGGGCTTTTCAAAACACAGCTTCGCCCGAGCGCATACAAAGCAAACACCCTTACAAAAGCAGCCAGCAAGACTCTCGTTTGAGACGTTTTTTTGTGCACGCTTGGGCGGACCGTAACCAACCCGGAGAACCCAGTGCTTTTGTCTCTACAGGGGAGCCACACCCAACCCCCGCACGCCATACTGGCGCTCGCAGACGGCACGGTCTTTATCGGTAATTCGATTGGAGCCGCCGGTTCCACGGTCGGAGAGGTGGTGTTCAACACCGCCATGACCGGCTACCAGGAAATCCTCACGGATCCGAGCTACTGCCAGCAGATCGTCACCCTCACATATCCCCACATCGGCAACTACGGCATCAACGCCGAAGACGTTGAATCTGAAAAAGTTTTTGCCGCCGGCCTGATCATCAAGGACCTGCCTTTACTGGCCTCCAATTTCAGGTCGACCATGACCTTGTCCGAATACCTGGTCAAGGAAGGCACGGTTGCCATTGCAGGCATAGACACACGTCAGCTGACCCGCCTGTTGCGTACCCAGGGTGCGCAAAACGGATGCATCATGGCGCTGGCGCCGGGCGAGGCCATGAGCCAGCCAGCCATTGAAAAGGCAGTGGCTGCTGCGCGAGGTGCACCCAGCATGGCCGGCCTTGACCTGGCCAGGGTTGTCTCTGCCAAACAGACCTATGAGTGGACACAGACCGAGTGGAAGCTGGGCGCAGGCTACGGCGTGCAGATCACGCCCAAATTTCACGTCGTGGCGTATGACTTCGGCGTCAAGAAAAATATCCTGCGCATGATGGCTGAACGCGGTGCCCGCATCACGGTGGTGCCGGCTCAGACGCCTGCGGCCGATGTCCTCAAGCTCAAGCCGGACGGCATCTTCCTCGCCAATGGCCCCGGGGATCCCGAGCCTTGTGACTACGCCATTGCTGCCGCGCGTGAACTGATCGAAACCGGCATCCCCACTTTCGGCATTTGCCTGGGCCACCAGATCATGGCGCTGGCCAGCGGCGCAAAAACCTTCAAGATGAAGTTTGGCCACCACGGTGCCAACCACCCGGTCAAGGACCTGGACAACGGGCGCGTCAGCATCACCAGCCAGAACCACGGTTTTGCGGTCGATGAGAAGAGCCTGCCCGCCAACCTGCGGCCTACGCATATCAGTTTGTTCGACGGTACCTTGCAGGGCCTGGCCCGCACCGACAAGCCGGCATTCTGCTTCCAGGGTCACCCGGAGGCATCGCCCGGCCCGCACGATATTTCCTACCTGTTTGATCGCTTCACGGCACTGATGGAGCAACACAAAAATGCCTAAGCGTACAGATATCAAAAGCGTCCTCATCATCGGCGCCGGCCCCATCATCATCGGCCAGGCCTGCGAGTTTGACTACTCCGGCGTGCAGGCCTGCAAGGCCTTGCGTGAGGAGGGCTACAAGGTCATCCTGATCAACAGCAATCCGGCGACCATCATGACGGACCCGGCCACCGCTGACGTGACCTACATCGAGCCCATCACCTGGCAGACGGTTGAAAAAATCATCGCCAAGGAAAGGCCTGATGCCATCCTCCCGACCATGGGCGGCCAGACTGCACTCAACTGTGCGCTGGATCTCTGGCACAACGGCGTGCTCGACAAATACAAGGTCGAGCTGATTGGTGCCAAGCCTGAGGCCATCGACAAAGCCGAAGACCGCCTGAAGTTCAAGGATGCCATGACCAAAATCGGTCTGGGTTCGGCGCGGTCGGGCATTGCGCACAGCATGGACGACGCCTGGGCTGTCCAGAAAACCCTGGGCTTCCCGACCGTCATTCGTCCCAGCTTCACGCTGGGCGGCACCGGTGGCGGCATTGCCTACAACTCGGAAGAGTTTGAAGTCATCTGCAAGCGCGGCCTTGAAGCTTCCCCGACCAACGAGCTGCTAATTGAAGAGTCCCTGCTCGGCTGGAAAGAGTACGAGATGGAGGTCGTGCGCGACACAGCCGACAACTGCATCATCGTCTGCTCGATTGAGAATCTGGATCCCATGGGCGTGCACACCGGCGACTCCATCACTGTCGCCCCGGCCCAGACCCTGACTGACAAGGAATACCAGATCCTGCGCAATGCATCGCTCGCAGTGCTGCGTGAGATCGGCGTGGACACCGGCGGCTCCAACGTGCAGTTCTCCATCAACCCGGTCGATGGGCGCATGGTGGTGATTGAAATGAATCCGCGGGTATCGCGCTCATCAGCGCTGGCGTCCAAGGCCACGGGTTTCCCGATTGCCAAGGTGGCAGCCAAACTCGCCGTGGGTTATACGCTGGATGAGTTGCGCAATGAAATCACGGGCGGTGCGACGCCTGCGAGCTTCGAGCCCAGCATTGACTATGTGGTCACCAAGATTCCCCGTTTTGCATTCGAGAAATTCCCGGCTGCCGATTCACGCCTGACGACGCAGATGAAGTCTGTCGGTGAAGTCATGGCCATGGGCCGTACCTTCCAGGAGTCCTTCCAGAAAGCCCTGCGCGGACTTGAGGTCGGCGTCGACGGCATGAACGAAAAGACGCAAGATCGCGAAGTGCTGGAAAAAGAACTCGGTGCTCCCGGCCCCGATCGAATCTGGTACGTGGGCGATGCGTTTGCCATGGGCATGAGCGTTGATGAGGTATTTGCCCTCACCAAAATCGACCCCTGGTTCCTGGTGCAGATTGAGCAGATCGTGAAGATCGAGCTTGAGCTGGAAACGACAAACCTCGACAGTATTGATGCGGTCACCCTGCGTGCGCTCAAGCAGAAGGGCTTCTCTGACCGCCGCTTGGCAAAGCAGCTCAAGACCACAGACACAGCCATTCGTGAGAAGCGCCGTGCACTCGGCGTGCGCCCTGTCTACAAGCGCGTGGACACCTGTGCTGCCGAGTTTGAAACCAACACGGCGTACATGTATTCGACCTACGAGGCCGAAGGCAGCGAGTGCGAAGCCCTACCCACCGACAAGAAGAAAATCATGGTGCTGGGTGGCGGCCCCAACCGTATTGGTCAGGGTATCGAGTTTGACTATTGCTGCGTGCATGCCGCGCTGGCGATGCGTGAAGATGGTTACGAAACCATCATGGTCAACTGCAACCCCGAGACCGTATCAACCGACTACGACACCTCCGACCGCCTCTACTTCGAGCCGCTGACGCTGGAAGACGTGCTGGAGATTGTCGACAAGGAAAAGCCGTTTGGTGTCATCGTGCAATATGGCGGCCAGACGCCGCTGAAGCTGGCGCTTGATCTTGAGAAGAACGGCGTGCCCATCATCGGCACCTCGCCTGACATGATTGATGCGGCTGAAGACCGCGAGCGCTTCCAGAAGCTGCTGCATGCGCTTGAGCTTCGCCAGCCGCCCAATGCCACGGCGCGTACCGAGCCTGAAGCACTTGAAAAGGCTGCTGCACTCGGCTACCCCCTGGTGGTGCGCCCCAGCTACGTGCTGGGTGGCCGTGCGATGGAGATCGTGCATGAGCAGCGCGACCTGGAGCGTTACATGCGCGAGGCCGTCAAGGTCAGCCATGATTCGCCTGTGTTGCTCGACCGCTTTTTGAACGATGCGATCGAGTGCGATGTGGATTGCATTCGTGATGCTGCCGGTGCCACCTTCATTGGCGGCGTGATGGAGCATATCGAGCAGGCTGGCGTGCACAG
Organism: Pseudomonadota bacterium; assembly: GCA_040388335.1. Classification (GTDB taxonomy): domain Bacteria; phylum Pseudomonadota; class Gammaproteobacteria; order Burkholderiales; family Burkholderiaceae_C; genus Polaromonas. The sequence continues at coordinate 21,101 of JAZKCB010000349.1, forward strand.
CGGTGACTCGGCATGCTCCTTGCCGCCTTATTCGCTCAGCGCTGCCACAGTCACCGAAATCAAGCGCCAGACAGCGGCCATGGCTGCTGCACTGAATGTCGTTGGCCTGATGAACGTGCAGTTTGCCATCCAGAACATCGATGGCAAGGACGTCATCTATGTGCTGGAAGTCAATCCGCGCGCCTCACGCACGGTGCCGTTTGTCAGCAAGGCCACCGGCATCCAGCTGGCCAAGGTGGCGGCTCGCTGCATGGTTGGGCAGACGCTGGCTTCGCAGGGCATCAAAAACGAAGTCACACCGCCTTATTTCAGCGTCAAGGAAGCCGTTTTCCCCTTCGTCAAATTCCCGGGCGTGGACACTATCCTCGGCCCGGAGATGAAGTCCACCGGTGAAGTCATGGGCGTGGGCAAGACCTTTGGCGAGGCCTTTGTCAAATCCCAGCTGGGAGCAGGTACCAAGCTGCCAACGTCGGGCAGGGTCTTCCTGACCGTCAAGAACAACGACAAACCGCGCGCTGTTGAAGTGGCCCGCGCACTGGTCGCGATGAAGTTTGATCTGGTGGCCACCAAGGGTACCGCGACGGCCATACAGACTGCCGGCATTGCCTGCACCGTGGTCAACAAGGTGACGGAAGGTCGTCCGCATGTGGTGGACATGATCAAGAACAACGAGATCGCACTGGTCATCAACACGGTTGAAGAGCGCCGCAATGCGATTGCCGACTCGCGGCAGATCCGTACCTCGGCACTGTTGGCACGCGTGACCACCTTCACGACCATTGCCGGTGCTGAAGCCGCCGTGGAGGGCATGAAGCACCTCGATAACCTGAGCGTTATCTCGGTTCAGGAGATGCATGGGCAATTAGCCTCCACGGTCGCTCACGCGGTGTAGCTTCCTGCCCCCCGAGGGGGCCGTCGCTTGCTCGGGGCGGCCCTTCGCTGCGCGGCTCTGGGCGACCTGATTTGCATTAAACTCAAACCAACAAGGAACAGGAACGCCGCCGCCAGGTGACTGGTGGCGGTTTCGCTTTTGCAGGAGCAAAAAACATGGCAACCATACCCATCACCAAGCGCGGCGCTGAAAAACTCAAGGCCGAGCTGCACCAGCTCAAGACGGTTGAGCGTCCTACCGTCATCAACCTGATCTCCGAGGCGCGTGCCCAGGGCGACCTCAGTGAGAACGCCGAATACGATGCCGCCAAGGACAAGCAGGGTTTCGTGGAAGGCCGGATCCAGGAAATCGAGGGCAAGCTGTCTGCCGCCCAGATCATCGACCCGTCGGAGCTTGATGCCGGCGGCAAGGTGGTGTTCGGTTCGACCATTGAACTGGAAGACGAAGACACCGGCGACAAGGTGACCTACCAGATCGTGGGCGAAGACGAGGCCGACATCAAGTTCGGCCGGGTCAACATCAGCTCACCGATTGCGCGCGCGTTGATTGGCAAGGATGAAGGCGACACGGCAGAAGTACAGGCGCCGGGCGGCATCAAGCGCTACGAAATCATCGCCGTGATGTATATCTGAGGCTTCCGCGCTTGAAATTTCGTATCGGCATTTTCGCGGCCGCCCTCTGGTGGGGCAGTCTGACGACGCTGGGCTTTTTTGTCGTGCCCATGCTTTTTGCCAACCTCGGCAGCCCTGCCATTGCCGGTGCCATGGCTGCCAAACTTTTCACGGCGCAGACCTGGGTCAGCATTGGCTGTACCTTTTTGCTGCTGCTGGCGCTGAACAAAAAAGACCCTGAGACCGGCGCGCTGGCCGTTCAGCCGGTCATGAAGTTCATCGTGGCCGGTTTGCTGCTGGCGCTGCTGGTGGAGTTCGGTGTATCGCCGCGCATCGTCAGTGCGCGGGCTGATGGCGGCAACCTCAAGCTCTGGCACGGTCTGGGGTCGGCCATGTATCTGCTTCAGTGGTTGTCTGCAGGCGCCACGCTCTGGCTGCTGTCGCGCCCCTCGCCGGCGGCGGCTTCCAGTCAGTCCTGAACCTTGCCTTCCGCGAGGGAAGGTTTGACATGGAATGGTTTGCGCTATCTAATTTATAGCTGCTCACGCCCATATCTAAAGGGCTGGAGCCTGATTTGATGCCTGAAAATGGTCTTTTTGGGCATCTTTTTCAGGTTCTTCAGCCATTCAAACGCCTATTTTGGCGAAATGTTAATACCCGACTTAACATTTGCCAAAATTTTAACGTACACGTTAAAAATGGGCCGGCCAAGGCGGGTGATGCCTCAGGCCGCCGTTTCGCGTTCCGCCGCTTCCAGCGTGTTGACCAGCAGCATCGTGATGGTCATGGGGCCCACGCCGCCCGGCACGGGTGTGATGTAGCCGGCGACTTCCTTCACGCCGTCAAAATCCACATCGCCGCAGAGCTTGCCTTCATCGTTGCGGTTCATGCCCACGTCGATCACCACGGCGCCGGGCTTGACCATGTCGGCGGTCAGCACGTTGCGCTTGCCGACGGCGGCCACGATGACATCGGCCTGCAAGGTCATGGCCTTCAGATCCTTGGTGGCACTGTGGCAAATCGTGACAGTCGCACTTTTTTGCAGCAGCATCAGGGCCATGGGCTTGCCGACGATGTTGCTGCGGCCAATGACGACGGCATGTTTGCCTTTGAGGTCATAGCCGATGCTTTCGAGCATCTTCATGCAGCCGTAAGGCGTGCAGGGCCAGAAGCCAGGCTGGCCAACCATGAGGGCGCCTGCGCTGGCAACGTGAAAGCCGTCGACATCCTTGGCGGGTGAAATCGACTCAATGACCTTCTGCGCATCGATATGTGCAGGCAAGGGCAGCTGAACCAGGATGCCGTGAATGGCGGGGTCATTGTTCAAGGCATCCACGCGAGCCAGCAAATCCGCTTCGCTCAGTGTGGCGGGGTATTGCTCCAGCACCGAGTGCAGGCCGTTGTCCTGGCAGGCCTTGACCTTGTTGCGCACATAAACCTGGCTGGCGGGGTTTTCGCCGACCAGCACCACGGCCAGGCCGGGGGTGACGCCTTTGGCCAGCAGGGCAGCCGCCCGTTGTGCCACTTCTGCACGCAATTGTTTCGAGAGGGCGTTGCCGTCAATGAGTTGAGCTGTCATTTTGTGGGTTCTTCAAGTAAAAACGCCCGCAGGTGGTGTCGCTACGGGCGTGAGCGGCTATAAAAATATAGCGGCAGGTTGGTGGTCCTCAAGCCTTGGGTGCGGTGCTTCCCAGGGCGATCTTGAGCAGGTCGGCAACGGTGTTGGCGTTGAGCTTTTCCATGATGTTGGCGCGGTGCGCCTCCACCGTCT
>JAZKCB010000350.1:0-11046 GCA_040388335.1 Pseudomonadota bacterium
AACTCGCCGCCGACACACGCAAGGCCTGGATCAACGCCGTCGCCGCGCAGCAGACAGCCAGCTACATGAAAGATGCGAAGGAAGCGGCCGAGGCCAGCGGTGAGCTGGCCCGGCGCCTGGCACGTGTGGGCAACTGGAGCAAGCTGAACCAGGCACGCGAGCAGGCCTTTGTCGCCGATGCCGCGGCGCAGCTGGCACGCAGCCAGAACGCGGCCTATGCCGCGCGCGAAAAACTCGTCCGCCTGATGGGCCTGTGGGGTGCGCAGACGCAATTCACGCTCAGCGAACGCCTGCCCGAGTTGCCGAAAACCATCGCCGACATGCCAGACATCGAGGCTAGAGCCCTGCGCGACCGCCTCGACGTGCGCGCCAGTGTGGCGCAGGCAGGCTACGTCGCAGACAACATGGGCCTGACCCGCAGCACCGGCTTCATCAACGCCCTCGATGCCAAATACTCACGCAACACTACCTTTGACAACGCCACCGGCGACAAGGAGATCAAGCGCGGCTGGGAGCTGGAGCTGCCGCTGCCCATCTTCGACTGGGGCGGCGCCAGCAACGCACGCGCGCAGGGCCAGTACATGCAGTCGGTCGCGCGGGTGCGCGAAACGGCCATCCAGGCCCGCTCCGAGGCGCGCGAAAGTTACCACGCCTGGCGCACCGCCCATGACCTGGCGCTGCACTACCGTGACGAGGTCGTGCCGCTGCGCAAGTTCATCAACAACGAACTGCTGCTGCGTTACAACGGCATGCTCAGCAGCGTGTTCGACCTGCTGGCCGACACACGCACCAGCATCACGGCGGTCAATGCCAGCATCGAAGCGCAGCGCGACTTCTGGCTGGCCGACACCGACCTGCAAACCACACTGACAGGGACCTCCGCCGGCATGGCGCCCCTGGCCGCCGGCGCTGCTGCCAGCGGCAGCGACGCCAAAGGACATTGACATGAACATCAACAACGAACGCAGACGATTTTTTGCCGGTGCAGCCGCTGCCACGGCGACCGCGGTGGCCGCCAGCGCGGTCAGCCGCGTCGCCATGGCTGCCCTGCCCGAGCCGGTGATACAGGCAAAACCTGACACCATGCCGCCGCTGGTCCCCAACACAGGCCGGCCCTACAACCCGGTGGTCACGCTCAACGGCTGGACCCTGCCCTGGCGCATGAACCAGGGCGTGAAGGAGTTTCACCTGGTGGCCGAGCCGGTGGTGCGCGAGATGGCGCCCGGTTTCAAGGCCAATATGTGGGGCTACAACGGGCAAAGCCCCGGCCCGACCATCGAGGTGGTAGAAGGCGACCGTGTGCGCGTGTTTGTCACCAACAAGCTGCCCGAACACACCAGCGTGCACTGGCACGGCCAGCGCCTGCCCAACGGCATGGATGGTGTCTCGGGCCTGACCCAGCCGGCCATTCCGGTCGGCAAAACCTTTGTCTATGAGTTTGTCGCGCGGCGGCCCGGCACCTTCATGTACCACCCGCACGCCGACGAGATGACACAGATGGCCATGGGCATGATGGGTTTCTGGATCACGCACCCGAAGGCGAAACACCCGCTGATCGACGAGGTGGACCGCGACTTCGTGTTCCTGCTCAACGCCTACGACATCGACCCCGGCAGCATGACGCCCAAGATCATGACCATGACGGACTTCAACCTGTGGTCATGGAACAGCCGGGTCTTTCCGGGCATAGACACGCTCAATGTGCGCAAAGGCGACAAGGTGCGCATACGCATGGGCAACCTGACCATGACGAATCACCCGATCCACCTGCACGGCCACGAATTTATGGTCACCGGCACCGACGGCGGCCCCACGCCGAAATCGACGCGCTGGCATGAGGTCACCACCGACGTGGCAGTGGGCCAGATGCGGCAGATCGAGTTTCTCGCCGATGAGGAAGGCGACTGGGCCTTCCATTGCCACAAGAGCCACCACACCATGAACGCCATGGGCCACGATGTGCCCACCATGATTGGCGTGGACCACCGAGGCCTGATCAAAAAGCTGCAGAAGGCGGTGCCCGACTACATGGTCATGGGCGAACGCGGCATGGCCGACATGGGCGAGATGGAAATGGAAATCCCCGAGAACACCGCCCCCATGATGACCGGCACCGGCCCGTTCGGCCCGGTCGAAATGGGCGGCATGTTCAGCATGCTCAAGGTGCGCAAAAACCAGAAACCCGGCGACTACAAGGACCCGGGCTGGTACAAGCACCCGGCCGGCACAGTCGCCTATGAATGGACGGGCGCGCTGCCCGACGCGACGCGGCCACGTGTCGGCAGCAAAGCCATGCCGGCCGCCTCACCGGGCCCCGTGACACAGGTCCAGATCCGCAAACCTTCCGGCCATGCCGGCCACTGATTCAAAGGACACCCATGACCACCCGATTTACTCTCAAATTGATAGCTGTCAGCGCTTTACTGATAGGGGCTGGAGCCACATTTGGCCAACATGTTCACGCGCCCTCGCACAGCGCCAGCCCTTATGCGGGCCAGCAGACACGCGAGATCAAGGCCCTCTCGTCCGTCCAGACCGCCGACCTGCTGGCCGGCAAGGGCATGGAGCTGGCCAAGGCCGCCGAACTCAACGGCTACCCCGGGCCCATGCACACGCTGGAGCTGGCCGCGCAACTCGAACTGAGCACCGACCAAAAGCAGGCCAGCGAAACGCTGATGAACCGCCACAAGGCCGAAGCCCGCGACCTGGGCGAGCAACTGGTGCAGGCCGAACGTGCGTTGGACCAGGCTTTTGCGTCGCGCCAGATCGATGCCACCCGGCTGGCGGCCCACACCGAAAACATAGGGCGGCTGCAGGCCTTGCTGCGCCAATCGCACCTGGACACCCACCTGCAGCAAACCGCGCTGCTGACACCTGCGCAGATCTCCCGTTATGCACAGCTGCGCGGCTACACAAGTCCTGTGAGCACCGCAGCGCCGGCCGCCGCCCCCACCCACAAGCACTGATTTGAAAGAGACACGTTCATGAAAAAATTTCTCCCTGTCATCGCCGCGCTGCTGCTCGCGGGTACCACCACCTTGAGCCTTGCCCACGGAGACGATCCGAAAACCGGCAAGGCCACCGTGGTTGCCAAAGAGCAGAAGGAATGGGGCATCGCCGGTGATGCCAGATCAGTCACCCGCACCGTGACCCTGACCATGGACGACAACATGCGTTTCTCGCCCGACAAGCTGGACTTCAAGCAGGGCGAGACCGTGCGTTTTGTCATCCGCAACAAGGGCAAGCTGCGGCACGAGCTGGTCATCGGCACGAAAAAGGAGCTCGATGAACATGCCGCCATGATGGTCAAATTTCCCGCCATGCAGCATGACGAACCCTACATGGCCCACGTGGGCGCTGGCAAGCGCGGCGGCCTGATCTGGACTTTCAATCGCCCCGGCGAATTCGACTTTGCCTGCCTGATCGCCGGCCACTACCAGGCCGGCATGGTCGGCAAGATCAGCGTTGCCGCGGCACCCCGTTAAACATCACTCAAGGAGAAATCATGCAAAGAAGATTTTTTATTCAAGCCGTCGCCAGCCTGGCCGGCACTTCCCTGCTGGCACCCACGCTGATGGCCCAGACCCGGCCGCAGGTCGAAGTCTGGAAAGACCCCAACTGCGGTTGCTGCAAGGACTGGGTGGCCCACATGCAAGCCAACGGTTTTGATGTCAAGGTGCATGACAGCGGCAACACCGCTGCCCGCAAGCGGCTGGGCGTCCCCGACAAGCTCGGCTCCTGCCACACCGCACTGGTCGGCGGCTACGCCATCGAAGGCCATGTGCCGGCCCGCGAGGTGCACCGCCTGCTCAAGGAGCGCCCGACCGCGGTCGGCCTGTCGGTGCCCGGCATGCCGGTCGGCTCGCCGGGCATGGATGGCCCCGAGTACGGCACGCGCAAGGACCCGTATGACGTCGTGCTCATCAGCCGCAGCGGGACAACCCGCGTTTATCAAAGTTATCACCGCGCCTGAGCGCACACCAAGGATTTGCCATGAAATATTTGACCCTCATCGCCACCCTCGTGACATCGGCCGCATTCGCGCAGGCCGCCCTGCCCGTCTCTGAAGCCGAAGTCCGCAAGGTCGACAAGGACGCCGGCAAGATCACCCTCAAACACGGCGAAATCAAGAACCTGGACATGCCGCCCATGAGCATGGTGTTCCAGGTCAAGGACAAGGCGCTGCTCGACAAGGTCAAGACCGGCGACAAGGTCAGCTTCACCGCCGACAAGGTCAACGGTGCCTATACGGTGATGTCGATCGAGCCGGCCAAATAGACACGAGCTCGAGGCCAGCGAGTGCCGGAAAGCCGTATTCGCATTGGCAGGATTGATACGGGTCTTCAGTGGCGTGCTGCAATGGCGCAACCGGTTTTCGCCCTGCCCACTCGGTCCGGCGCTGCGCCGAGCCTGCATGCGCACCCGGAAAGTTTCACCCCGGGTATAGGGTGTGAGCGCGGTGATCTATCTCCTGGGTGGCTGGTTTGCATTCATTCAGCCGTGGCTGGACACATTCTGACCATGCCACCCGCCAGGCGCTTTCTCGCAGGGCACGCCTCAGCCTTGAAGTCCGGCCCAGGCTCGTCACGGTCCCACGCTGACGCCGTTGGGCCCTTTGCCAACGGGAACGGTTGCCACCACACTGCGCTGCCTGATGTCGAGTACCGACAGGGAGCCAGCGTAGGTGTTGGTGATGTACGCATACCGTCCTTCCCGGTCCATCGCCACGCCGTGGGCGCCGGAACCTGTTTCAACCGTCTTGACCACCCCGAAACTCCCCAGATCGATCATGCTGACGGTCTTGCCCGGCTTTTTGCGCGTGCCCTGGTTGGCAACAAGCAAGGTGCTGGAATCCGGCGTCACGAATAACTGAATGGGGACCGCGCCCACGGCAATCCTGCGCAAGACCTTGCGGGTCGCCGGATCAATGACCGCGACAGCGTTTTCTTCGGACAGTGAAACGAAAGCCAGTCGCCCGTCAGGTGTGAAACCCACCTGGGCGGGTCCTTTGCCCACCGGTATTTGCGTCACCTCTTTTTGACTGGCGGTATCCACCACGGATACCGTGCCCCCCTTGAGGTTGGCCACATAGGCCTGCGTGCCGTCCGGGCTGAATCGAATGCCGTGAGGAAATTGTCCAACCGCTATCGTTGACACCCGGCGCTGCGTCGAGGCATCTATCACGCTCAAGGTGTTGTCGCCGCCGTTGGTGACGTAGGCGAAGCGCCCATCAGGGGTCAGCACCACATGGGCCGGATGCAACCCTACAGGGATTTTTGCAACCACCGCATCGGTGCTGGCATCAATCACCCAAACGGCTCCGGCACGGCCCATGGCCTGATGTTCTTCCTTGCCCATGCCTTGATGACTGGCGGCAGCCGCAGGGACAGGCTCCCCATTGTTGGTCACCCATACCTGTTGGCCATCCGGTGACACCTGCACGTTGTGCGGCTTTGCGCCGACGTGCACATTGGCGAGCATCTTGAACGATGCAGCATCCATCACACTGACCGTGTCGGCCTCCTCGTTCGCGACATACACCTTGCCCGCCGCCAGGCAGGCACCCGCAACACCCCACAGTCCTGACAGCATTGCCGCCGTCACCAGCCAGTTCTTGGTTCCAGACATGATCACTCCTTTAAAAGAAATTTCACCGCATCCCGGGCCATGCGTGTCACGCACCAGTCTGCGTAGACCGGCCCCAGGAGTTTTGCCAGCCAGCGTCCTGCAAAGCCAGTTGGAAGGCTGTAGTCAAGCCAGACACGCAAGCGGGTACCTATGACTACCGGGGAAAGCTCGAATCCCATGCGGTACCGGCCGATCACCAGCAGGCGCGGCTGACCGCGCGTTTCCCAGATTTTCCGGAATGGCGGCTCATAGCGGGTAACAACTTCCTCCACATGCAAAGACACACCGAGGATCCGGCCTCTCATGCGTATCACTGATCCCACCGCCTGGCCCCGCTGGCTGTCGAGCTCTGTTTTCATCGTTGCGCCAGCCATCATGAGGGACGGCGTATCCATGTGCACAGACAGCCGCCTGTGATCGTCCAGCCATGCGAAGATGGCTGTGGCATCTGCGGCGATATCGGCCAGTGCTTCCCGATGAAGCTGGAGCGGCACACTCATGCCCGGCTCCTCCGCCGGCCATGGTGATGCGTGTTCAGTTCCATCCCCTTAACCCGCACCTTGGTTCGTGCGCTCCGGCTCGTCTCGCCGATGCTTATGGCCGCCATGGCCGTGTCCATGCATCAGGTGCATCAGCGGACAGGCCAGCAAAAGCAGGTACGGCCAGTAGCCCAGGACATGGCCCCAGTGCTCACGCAGCAGGTAGAAGCCGGCAATCAGGGCGGCCGTTGCGACCGCCATGCCGGCAGGGCGACGCCAGAACGATGGCGCCCGTCGATCGTTGTCAAACTGGTCCATGATGACGCTCCTTCAAAATTTCCAGCGAAAAACCCGGGGGGCGGATTCGCCTTGTCGCGCAATCCTGAGTTCGATCACGTCCGGTCGCGGCGCCGGAACATCGAAGGCCAACACCCCCTCGCGGTGATGGCCCCCGGGTGGCGCGCCCTGCCAGCTCACAGGCCTGAATGCGCGCCCCTCGTCGGTCACCAGGGTGGCGCTCCGGGTCAGGTCATCGCTCAGGTCCGCGCTGTGCGTGTCCAGCACGACCATGAACTCCCACAGGCTGTCCGGCCTTCCGATCGACTTCGGTGTCACCCTGACCGTCACCCCTTGATCGCTTGTCGACTGCGTGGTGATCACCTCAGGACTTGCCTGAGCCATCACACCCCAAGGCACTGTTGCCAGTACAAGGCCGACGCAAGCCATCCCGCCGGTGAGCAAGCAGCGTCGACTCAACTTGTCGCCTTTTTTGTCAAGCATGCCGATCTCCTCAGAAAAATTGCTGCTGAAATCCAGCCTGCGGCCAGCGCCCCGATGCTCGACGACAGCGCACGGCAACGGCGGGCCGATGCCAGGCTCAGCCGTCAGCGCGTGGTCCATCTCGACCGCCATGCCGGGTAACTCCTCACCTGGTGGACGCAGGCGGCATGCGGTCCATCATCATTTTCATCATGGTCTGCATCATCTCCATGCGTTTTTCCATCATCTGCTGGCGCGCGTCCGGGTCACCGCCCATACCCGGCATGCCTTTCATGCCGCCGATTCCAGCGCCGGACGTGCGGTCCATCATGGCCATGCCGTCCTGCATCGTTTTCATGTGTTCGGCCATCAGTTTGTTGCGTTCTTCCGCGGTTTTGGCGTTCAACATTTTTTCGTGCATGCCCTGCATGGTCTTCATCTGCACATCCATCCTGGCCATCTGGTCGGATGCAGCCATGCTGGGGGGGCTGGTGCTGCCCATGCCCATGCGCATGGCAGGGGCTGTATTGCAGGCCGTCAATGCGCCGACAGCGGTGAGCGCCACGGCAAGGGAAATCAATCGAAATTGGGTCATGACAGACTCCTGGTGAGGTGAAGGAAGAACAGGGAATGCAGCGTGTCTGGGAAAACACAGACCACGGCCGCTGGCGCGATGCCTGACGCCACCCTATCCACCGGGGCAAAGCGCCCTTTGGACCGGGAAATGGGCGCAGGTATGCGGAACGCGAGGTTCCGGCCCAGCCGTCAGAAGGCGGCTAAAGTGCCAGCCGTGAATAGCGGACCCGGATGGGCCGCTCGGGTAAGGCGGGCTGGACGTCATCCATTCGCCAAGTCGTCGGAGCAACAGGCGTTACCGCTGTCCAGAGAATTGACATGAGAGGCGCCGGGCCAGGATCTGCCTGGGTCGCCGTCAAGTCCTGTTTGGGCAAGGAATGCGCGCCGTCGTCGCAGGCCTTCAGGCACGGGGCTTTGGCAACATGCGAGTCGTCGTGGCCAGCCACAACGCCCGCATGACCCGGGGAGACAAGCGGGGCCTGCACGGTTTCGGATAATTCGAAGGGTGCAGCGTGGGTGTGCGTGACGCGCGCTTCCAGCAAGCACGCATTGGCAACCCCTGAAACCAGCGCAAACAGCCACCCCAGCAACACCAGGAATGCGGTGCGGCGTTTGGTACGGGTGCTGAGAGAAAGCTTCATGGAGATACAGGTTCCAGTCTGTTCATGCTACCGGGGTCCCGCGATGGCTGATTGATATGCATCAATCAGATGAGGCATGTGGGTACGTCCCTCCGCTGCCACCCTGCGGGATTCTTGTGCACATTCCTGCCCGGCTTTTGCGTTTTCCTGCAGGCGAGACCGAGACCGTTCGATCCATCGAACCCCCACATGATGTCGCCATGCAAACAGCCATACGTCCTGCGGTGCAGCATCGGCCCCTGAGGGCGGCGTGATCGCCGCGCTGGCAACAGGCTTGATGTAACGCAAGCGGCAGGGCATCCCGTTCCCTGAGGCGGCGGCTTGCGGGCCGGGGTGGCCGATTTTTGCGCTACCCTGACAGCATCAACCTGCCCAGCCCATGACCGCCAAGACCCTCTCCTCACACAGCGGGCCTGCGCCCGCTCCTCCACTGTGGCATGCCTTGCCGGCCGGCGAGGTCCTGGCTCAGCTGGCCTGCGACCCCGCCCTGGGGCTCAGCGCCGCAGAAGTGGAGCAGCGCCGCGCGCGCGAAGGCGCCAACGCCCTGCCCGAACCGCCACGCCGCTCGATGCTGGCCGTGTTCGCGCGCCAGTTCAAGAGCCCGCTGATCTACATCCTGTTTGCCGCTGCGGTCCTGGCGGTTGCCATGGCGCACTACGGCGACGCGGTGGTCATCCTGGCCGTGGTGCTGGTCAATGCCGTGGTCGGCACCTTCCAGGAGGGCCGCGCCGAACGATCGATGGCCTCGCTGCGCCGGCTCGCGGCGCTGCGGGTGCGCGTGTTGCGCGATGGACAGGAGGCCATGATCGAGGCGCGTGAACTGGTGCCGGGCGATCTGCTGCTGCTGGCGGCCGGCGATGCGATTGGTGCCGATGCCCGCCTGATCGAGGAAGCCCAGCTGCAGGTCGCCGAGGCCGCCCTGACCGGCGAGTCGGTCCCGGTCAGCAAGGCGGTGGCGCCACTGGCCGAGTCCACCGGGCTGGCGGACCGTCGCAACATGCTGTTTTCCGGCACCTATGCCACTGCCGGCCGCGCGCGGGCGGTGGTCGTGGCCATCGGCAGCCAGACCGAGGTCGGCCGCATCGCCGGGTTGACCGAAGCGGCCGCCGACCCCCAGACGCCGCTGGAGCAGCGCATCGCGCAGTTTGGCCGCGCGCTGGTCGTCGCCGCGTTGGTACTTTTTGTCGCGGTGGTCGCGCTCGGCATGTTCCGGGATCTGCCGCTGGCCGATGTGCTGATGGTGGCCATCAGCCAGATGGTGTCCATGGTGCCCGAAGGCCTGCCGGTGGCCATGACCATTGCGCTGGCCGTCGGCATGCAGCGCATGGCCGGGCGCGGCGCCATCATCCGCCGCCTGTCGGCCGTCGAGACCCTGGGCTCGACCACCGTGATCTGCACCGACAAGACCGGCACCCTGACACGCAACGAAATGACGGTCAGCGCCTTGTGGCTGCCCGGCGGGCTGGAGGTGTCCGTCAGCGGCACCGGTTACGCGCCCGAGGGCCAGTTGAGTTCCGGTGATGCGGCCCTGCTGCCACTGCTGCAGGCGGCCGCGCTGTGCAACGACGCGCAGTTGCTGCCACCCGAGGAAGCGCGCACGCAGTGGTCGGTGCTGGGCGACCCGACCGAAGGTGCGCTGAAGGTGCTGGCCGCCAAGGCGGGCATAGCTCTGGAACAACTTGCCCGCGAAGCGCCGCGCGAGGCCGAACTGGCCTTCGACGCCGACACCCGGATGATGGCCACGCGCCATCGTTTTTCCGGTGCACCGCGCCGCGTGTTCATCAAGGGCGCGCCCGAGGTGCTGCTGCACCTGTGCGCGGCCGACGGGACGGCCGTGATTCACGCGGCACGCGCGGCCGCCGACGCCATGGCGGCACGCGCGCTGCGGGTGCTGGCCTTTGCCGTGGTGGAAGACGATGTGCTGGACCCCGAGGCCGGTTTCGACGCACTGGCCGGGCGCGCCCGCCTGCTCGGCCTGGCCGGCCAGATCGACCCGCCGCGCGAGGAGGTCAAGGCCGCCGTCGCCGAATGCCGCGCGGCCGGCATCCGGCCCGTCATGGTGACAGGGGACCACAAGCTCACCGGCCTGGCGATTGCCCGCGAACTCGGCATCGCGCGTGACGGGGACCGTGCGGTGGACGGCGCCGAACTCGAACGCATGAACGAGGCGGACCTGCGCGACGGGCTCGATCACATTTCCGTTTTTGCACGTGTTCATCCGGCGCAAAAGCTGCGCATCGTCGAAGCCCTGCAGGCGCATGGCGAGGTGGTGGCGATGACCGGTGACGGCGTCAACGACGCGCCCGCGCTGGCGCGTGCCGATGTCGGTGTGGCCATGGGCATCACCGGCACCGAGGTGGCCAAAAGCGCGGCCAAGATCATCATCACCGATGACAACTTCGCGACCATCGTCGGTGCGGTCGAGCAGGGGCGCGTGGTGTATGGCAACCTGAAAAAAGTCATCCTCTACCTGTTCGCCACCTCGATCGACGAGGTCGTGGTGCTGCTGCTGGCCCTGCTGGCCGGCTACCCGCTGCCGCTGGCGGCGGTGCAGATCCTGTGGATCAACATCGTCACCGAGGGCACCCTGACCGTGAACCTGGTGATGGACCCGCCCGACGGCGACGAGATGAAACGCACGCCGGTGCCGCGCAACGACAGTCTGGTGGACCGCGCCATGCTGGGCCGGGTGCTGCTGATGTCGGCCACCGCCGTGCTGGTCACCTTCGGCTGGTTCGTCTGGCGGCTCGGGCAGGGCTTGCCGATTGATCTGGTGCGCACCGAAACCTTCACCGTGCTGGCGATGTGCCAGTGGTTCAACGTGCTCAACTGCCAGTCGGCCACCCGCTCGGCATTCCGGCTGGGACTGCTGAAAAACCCCTGGCTGCTGGGCGGCCTGGCCCTGAGTATCGCGCTGCAGGTGCTGGTGCTGTATGCCCCGTTCATGAACACGCTGTTTTACA
>JAZKCB010000351.1:0-6150 GCA_040388335.1 Pseudomonadota bacterium
TTGTCAAATATTTCACAAAAACCTGTCAACCGCCACGGGTAACGACTCGTTACACAGTCACCTTCCAGTCCGGGAGGGCCTTTTCAAAACAAGTTAAAACACTCCCCCCAGGCGTCCCAAATGAACAAAATCCTCGCTTCCCTGATCTCCACCCTGTTTGTGGCTTCCGCAGCCATCGCCCAGGCGCCTGCTGCTGCACCAGCAGCTTCGGCTCCTTCCAAGGCTGCCGCCATCAAGGCTGAAGTCAAGGCCGACGCAAAAGCCGTCTCCACCGAAGTCAAGGCCGACGCAAAAGCCGCTAAAAAAGCTGTCGTGAGCAAGGCCAAGTACACCCAGGCTGAACTCGATGCCATGTGGACCAAGCACATTGCAGAGCGCAAGGCTCGCAAGGCTGCCAAGGCTGAAAAGGCTGCTGCTGACAAGAAGGCCAAGGCAGAAGCCGCAGCCACCAAGAAAGCTGAAGCTGCTGCAAAGAAAGCTGCTGCAAAGCCAGCCGCTGAAGCTAAGCCCATGGCTGCTGCTTCCGCTGCCAAGTAATTCTGGCTTGGTCATTCAAAAAGCCCGCCTTGCGCGGGCTTTTTTGTGGGCGCCCGCAACATCGACGGCTGCAGCTTTCACGGGAAATCCAACCTTCCCACCAGACTGCAGATTCCTGCTGGTTCGCAAGCAGGGCTCCAGTTTTTCTGCCTGGAAAAATCAGGCATATGCTGAGACATATGCCTGAATTGAACGCTTCAAATCCCGCTTTGATGCGTCTAAATAGCTAAAAAGGGTGATTTTTAGACATCAAATTGGCATCCAGGCCAATGGATATGGGCGTGAGTAGCTATTGATTTCATAGTGAAGCTGCTGCTGCTGCTGCCGCTGCGCTGGTCCCGCCTGCTGGCCGGGCGCTGCTCGTCGCCTGCGCGCTGACGCAACCCGACATACGCCGCCAGGCCCGCGATCAGTACCTTCTGCGCGTCTTCAGGTGCTGCCATCGATGGCCTCGGCTTCCGCCCGCACCCACTCGGCAATCGCCACATTCTGCTCAAACAGCGAATACCTCGCGTTCTCGCCATAGTCGGGCATGTCGATCATGTCTGTGGTGAGGTAGTTCAGCACGCTGTCGGAGTTGGCTGCGTGCAAACGCAGGGCGCGGCGCACCACTTCCTTGCAGGGCTCGACGCGGTAGGCGTGCCAGTCCGAATGCCACTCACCCGGGCGGGGCTTGACGAAGGGGTATTGGCAGGCGCGGCCCCATGAGCCCGTCTCGGGGTTCAGCGCCCATTTGTTCTTCGGGCCATTTGGAGAAGCAGGGCGGACCTGCAGCCACCTCGTCATGTTCATGTCCAGCCAATGGTCGATGACGTTGCCGGGCTCATACGGGTCAATGGCGAAGGCGCCTGCTTCGACATCGGCCGTGATGCCGCTGGCGTCCATCTCTTCCGGGTTGTCTATCTTCAAAAGCACATGGCTGTGGTCGAGCACAAAATTGAAAGGCACACCTTTCGCCCTGACGGCATGGGCCACACGCCCGACGCGCCTGAAGTCTTCAGACCACATGTTGATATGCACTTCAAAGCCGATGTCGACGCCGGTGCGCTCAGAGGCTTCGAAGGCCTTGAGATAGGCGCTGACAACCTCGTCATCCGTGATTGCGCGGCCGTTGGCATCGCGCGCAAAGAGCAGCACGTTGTGAAACTCGCCACCCGCATTTTTGGCGATGCGCAGGTTGGCTTCCAGTGCATCAAAATTGCCGCCAAGCCGGTACATGCCCAGGCCCGTTCGAATCGGTATGCCGTACTTGTTGGCCGCATGGATGTACTGGTTTTCTTCACCCGGTTGCGGCAGGCGGTCAAAGTGGTCGTACACCCCGGCGTCGCGCACCATGCTGAACATGGTGTCGATGTCGGGCACGGCGTCATGGCTCACGCCGCGGCCGCTGCAGCCCAAAGATATGTTTCTCAAAGCTGTTGTCATTTGCCGTAGCTCTGCTGAAACTTCATTTCAAAATGTCTGGCGACGGTGGTGGGCGCATAGCGCGGCGGGTTGGTTTCGTCATGGCAAGAAGGCAGGCACTCCAGCGGCATGTCCGGATCGCCCGACAGAAAGAACGGAATCGAATAGCGCTCGCGGCCTGATGAGTTGATGACGCGGTGCAGGGTGGAGCGATAGCGGTCATTGGTCCAGCAGCCCATCATGTCGCCGAGGTTCACGACAAAGGTGCCTGGTACGGGGGGTGCATCAACCCATGATCTTGTCGACTCGTTCCAGACCTGCAGGCCACCCGCATTGTCCTGGTAGAGCACGGTGATGCCGCCGAAATCGGTGTGTTCACCGCAGCCCTTCTCGCCGGGCAGCGGGTTGCCGGGTTGCGGCGGGTAATGCAGCAGGCGAACGATGGCCATGGGCCCTTCGCAGAATTTGTCAAAGTGCGTCTCGCGCAGCAGCAGCGACAGCGCGAGGCCGCGCATCAACACCACACACAGCGCGCGCATGGCATCGTGATAGCGCTGCAGGCCCTGCTCAAACCCGGCGGGCTGCGCCGGGATGCGGTTGGGCCCGAGGCTGAAGACGCCAGCCTGCACACGTGGGTCAGACTCGGGAATGTCGACCCCAAAAAAGAAGCCCTCCTTCACGTCCGGCGGTGCGCCGGGTTCCAGCGTCTGGCCCTTGAGTTCGTCATAACCCCGGTTGCACCTTGATGCGTCCTTGCTGGTCTGCATCTTGACCTCCAGGTCGAGTGCAAAAAACTCGCGTGCCACGCGTGCGGCGTCGGTTATGACGTGCTGCGCAATACCGTGGTCAGACACATAAAAGAACCCCTTGTCTTCGCACGCCCGTCGCAGTGCAGCCACCGCTTCTTCACGCTCCCAGGCGTTGTTTGACGAAAGTTTTGCTGCACTGATGATGGGCAGGTCCTGTGTCTGAATGCTTGTATTTGTCTCGCTCATGACTTGCTGGTGTTTCTTCTGGGATTGACGGATCAATTACGGAAAGACTTTCAGCTCGGCCTTTGACGGCAGAAAGCTGGCGTCAAAAATTTTGCTGGGATCGATGCGGGTTTTGGTGTTGAAGGAGTCGCTGACCTGTGTGGCCATCAAGGCAAGGCGCGGCGGCGAAACCTGGCCAAAGCCCTCGGCGCGGGCGTCCTTGCTCATGAGGGTCTGGTTGACGAGGTCCTTGAGTTTGGCGAGCTCAAGCGCTTCGTTGACGAGGGGTTCGCGCGCCTTTAAATACCGCGCAGCTTCAGCGGGGTTGGCGATGGTGTCGCGGTAGGCCTTGGCCATGGCCCGCAGGAAGGCCTTGACCGCGGCGGGGTTCTTTTTGGCGAACTCTTCATTGGCGATGATGGCGTTGCCATAGAGTTTGACGCCGAAGTCGGCATACGTCAGGGTCACAAGTTCTTCAGGTTTGACGCCGCGCGCAAAAAGGCTGAGCGGGCTGTAAAAGGTAAAACCCGAGATCGCGTCGATGTCGCCGCGCACCAGCATGGCTTCGCGCAAAGTGGGGTCCATGGCGGTCCAGGTGACTGAGCTGATGTCAATGCCATTCGCTTTGGCGAAGATGGGGAAAGCGCGCCTGGCTGCGTCAAACACCGGTGCGCCGAGCTTTTTCCCGGCGACATCCGAAGGCTTGCGGATGCCTGATTTTTTAAGCGCAAATATGGCAGCAGGTGTGTTGTTGTAGACCATCATCACGCCGACGGGTTTTTGCGGGGAGTCGGGGTTGTTGCCCACAAATTCCATGACGGAGGTCAGGTCTGAAAAACCCATGTCGTAGGTGCCTGCTGCCACGCGTGATGCGGAAATGCCCGAGCCGCTGCCCGCATCAACCGTGACCTTGAGCTTTTCGGCATCAAAGTAACCTTTGCCAAGCGCGAGCAGAAACGGCGCGGCGGGTGCCTCATAGCGCCAGTCGAGCATGAACCTTATTTTTGTCTCCTGGGCAAGTGCGGGCTGCAGGCCCGCAGCCAGCGCAAGGCCCAGCGGCAGGAATTTAAAAAATCTGGTGAACTTGGTCATCTGGTTTCCCTTTCAGGTTGGCGATTTTGAATAAATCCAACTTTTGATACATAATCGTCTCAAAATTTAGACAATATAAGAGGCAGCAAACATGCCAGCTGCAAAGAACCATTTCAGTGCGCGGACCCGCCGACAACCTTGAGGCCCCCAGGCCATGACATCTTTTCCAGCCAATCCGGCGATAGATTTCGAAGAGCTTGGTGCGCGGCTGCGCGCTTTCAGGCTGGGCTCCAACCACAAGGCTGACGAGATCGCAGAAATGCTGGGTATCTCGCGCGCAGCGGTGTACCGGATGGAGAAGGGCGAGATATCAAAAATTGAAACGCTGGGAAAGCTGGCCGGCATTCTTGAGTCGTCATTGCCCTCGCTGATGGGCGTGGGCACTGAGTACTACAGCTCTGCGGTCGCCTACATAGAGCGCATGCGCCAGCTTGAACACGGCACCAAAAGAATCCTGGCGCACTTTGACCCGATCTCCATCCTGCTGGTGTCGGACGACTTTGTGGGCTACCTTGAAAAAATGCTGCGCGAGAGCAGCAACGGCCCGACGGATGGCGACATCAAGCTGCTGGTGGATTTGTTGCGCGACCGCAGAAAGACCTATTCATCAAGGCCCGCACCCATCGTCAGCCTGATAGGACTCAGGGAACTGGAGCGCATGGTGCATTTTGGTTTC
The DNA here is from genome assembly GCA_040388335.1 of Pseudomonadota bacterium. Taxonomy (GTDB): domain Bacteria; phylum Pseudomonadota; class Gammaproteobacteria; order Burkholderiales; family Burkholderiaceae_C; genus Polaromonas. Next base: position 4,684 of record JAZKCB010000351.1, read on the forward strand.
ATCGGCCGCATGGATCTGCCTGAGCCGGTGAAGCGTGAACGTATCAGGGCGGCATGTGGCGAGGTCGAGCGCATCGCAGGCATCATGGAAAAAGAGTCCAGTGACATCCAGGTCGGTGTGGTGGACGAAACCATGCCGAGTTCCACATTCCAGGTGTTTGAAAAGCCCGCAGGCTCTTACCTGGCGATCAGTCCCTTCAAGTTTGCGGAGTTTCCGAACATCACGACCGGTATTGCTTCAGTGACCTCGGCACCTGAAGCCATATCGCTTTACACCAACATGGTGTCAGCCCTTTGGCGGCGCTCCTACAAGGGCCGCAACGGCGCGACGGTGCTGCGCAAGATGGTGCGGGATGCCATGAAGGCGCCGGGCGCCTGAGCCCTTCAGTCGGCGCCGGGATCTGGTCATCCCCCTGCTGCATACGCCACCCGGCGTATTCCCCAATCTGTCCCCGGTGCCCAGAATCGGATCATCGTTGCCACAAAGCCCAGGTCATCGCCAAAGGCTTTTGGGCAACGACCCTAACTACCTACCGGAGAAGCATACATGCAACGTCGACAAACACTCAAGGCGATCACCGCCGCCGCCGCAGTGGCAGGCCTGGGCGCCGCACCCGCCGCATTCGCGCAGGCTGGCGGCACGATCAAGGTTGGCATATTGCACAGCCTGTCGGGCACCATGGCCATTTCTGAAACCACGCTGAAAGACACCGTACTGATGGCGATCGAGGAGATCAATGCCAAGGGCGGCGTGCTGGGCAAGAAGCTGGAGCCTGTGGTCGTTGACCCGGCCTCCAACTGGCCCCTGTTTGCTGAAAAGACCAAGCAGCTGCTTGGTCAGGACAAGGTTTCCGTCATCTTCGGCTGCTGGACATCTGTATCCCGCAAGTCTGTATTGCCGGTCGTTGAAGAAATGAACGGCCTGCTGTTCTACCCTGTGCAGTACGAGGGCGAAGAGCTGTCCAAGAACGTGTTTTACACCGGTGCAGCACCCAACCAGCAGGCCATTCCCGCTGTCGATTACCTGATGAGCAAGGCTGGCGGCGGCGCCAAGCGCTGGGTCCTGCTGGGTACCGACTATGTGTACCCACGCACCACCAACAAGATCCTGCGCGCCTACCTCAAGAGCAAGGGCGTTGCCGACAAGGACATCGACGAAAAATACACCCCGTTCGGCCACAGCGACTATCAAACCATTGTTGCCGACGTCAAGAAGTTCTCGCAGGGCGGCAAGACCGCTGTGGTTTCCACCATCAACGGCGACTCCAACGTTCCTTTCTACAAGGAGCTGGGTAACGCCGGCCTGAAGGCCAAGGACGTGCCGGTTGTGGCGTTCTCCGTCGGTGAAGAAGAACTGCGCGGCGTGGACACGAAGCCCCTGGTCGGCCACCTGGCTGCCTGGAACTACTTCATGTCGATCAAGAGCCCGGCCAACACCGAGTTCATCAAGAAGTGGTCTGCCTACGCC
>JAZKCB010000352.1:0-6804 GCA_040388335.1 Pseudomonadota bacterium
GTTTCATCAACATCAACCAGAACAAGATCATCAAGATCTTCTCGGTCGCCAGCGTGGCGTTGCTGCCGCCAACACTGATCGCCAGTGTCTACGGGATGAACTTCAAGTGGATGCCGGAACTGGACTGGGCGCTGGGCTACCCGTATGCGCTTGCGCTGATGGTGGCCAGTGCCCTGGTGCCCATGTTCTATTTCCGCAAGCGTGGCTGGCTGAAGTAACACCATTTCCGGATAGCTTCTGAAGCCATCAAAACAGCTAATATAGCTAAATTAGCTGTTTTAGAAGCCTAGAAAAGCTGATGGACGGCGCAGAGAGGCCTTAAAAGGCTCAAAAACACCTCCAGAAGGTCATTCTTGAGCATCAAAAAGGCCGCCAGACCAAGGTGTACTAGCGGGACCTGCTATCTTTTTGGTAGCAACTCCAGAAACTTCCCGATCACCGTCCGGGCGTAATAGCTGGCCACATCGCGCACAAAAACCGGGAAATCGACGTGCGCGTTGTCATCGGCGCGGTCAGAAATCGTCCGCACTGCTGCAAACGGCAAACCGTAATCCAGCGCCACCTGCGCAATCGCGGCACCTTCCATCTCGACTGCCAGCACCGGGTGCCCGGCTACCTGGAGGGCCTGCTGCAACTGGTGCGCCTCCTGCGCGCCCGACACAAAACGATCGCCGCTCGCCATCAGACCGTGGTGCACTTTTGCATCGGGAAACGCCCACGGACTTTCGCCGTCATTGATGTGCCTGAAGGCTGACTCGGCGGCCTGCAGCAGAAGAGCCGTCAGACCGGCATCGGCATTGAAGCGGGTCTGGCCATAGAGTGGAATTTCGTAGCGCGGGAACAGCGGAGAAGCATCCATGTCGTGCTGTACAAAATCTTCAGCCACCACCACGTCCCCTACCTTTACGCCGTGGCCTATGCCACCGGCCACGCCGGTGAAGACAATGCGGCTGACCGCAAAACGCTCGATCAGCGTAGTGGCTGTGGTGGCCGCAGCGACCTTGCCTATGCGCGACAGCGCCAGCACAACCGGCTGGCCGTGCAGATCACCATGCCAGAACTCACGTCCGGCATGGCTTGTTTGGCCGGGTTTGTCCAGCAGGTCAATCAGGCCTTGCTGTTCTTCCTGCAGCGCGCTGAGGATGGCAGTCGTAGAGGGGGCGGGTCGAAATGTCATGCATCGATTCTGCCCTTTGCCGGCTTTGTAGGCGGCAAAAAAAAAGGCGGCTTGCGCCACCTTTGTAAGGAAGCCCTTGCGGACTCCGAAAAACAGATTGCTTGCCGAGCGCTATTTTTTGTCGCGCAACTCGCGGCGCAAAATCTTGCCGACCGGTGTCTTGGGCAGGTCGGTGCGGAACTCCACCACCTTGGGCTGCTTGTAGCCAGTGAGGTTTTCCTTGCAGAAGGCCCGCACCTGGGCTTCGGTCAGGTCGGGGTTCTTTTTGACGATGACCAGCTTGACGGCTTCGCCTGATTTCTCGTCGGCAACACCGACGCAGGCGCATTCCATCACGCCCTCCATGCGGCCCACCACATCCTCGATCTCATTCGGGTAGACGTTGAAACCGCTGACCAGGATCATGTCCTTCTTGCGGTCGACAATCTTGAAGAAACCGTTCTCGTCCAGGATGCCGATGTCACCGGACTTGAAATAGCCGTCAGGCGTCATGACCTTGGCGGTTTCGTCAGGGCGCTGCCAGTAGCCGGCCATGACCTGCGGGCCCTTGATGGCAATTTCACCGGGCTGGCCCGCGGCGACTTCATTCCCGTCGTCGTCGAGCAGCTTGAAGTAAGTGCCCGGAATCGGCACACCAATCGTGCCGGTGAAGGCCTTGCTGTTGGTCGGGTTGCAGCTGGCAGACGGCGAAGTCTCGGACAGGCCATAGCCTTCGCAGATCGGGCAGCCCGTTTTTTCAAGCCAGAGTTTGGCCACCGCGCCGGTCACCGCCATGCCGCCGCCCAGCGAAATTTTCAGATGCGACCAGTCCACAGTGTTGAAGTCGGGGTGATTGGCCAGGCCGTTGAACAGCGTATTGACCGCCGGGAAGCTGTTGACCTTGTGTTTGGCCAGCTCCTTGAGCACAGCCGGCAGGTCACGCGGATTGGGGATCAGGATGTTCATGCCGCCGGTACGCATGCCCAGCATCATGTTCACCGTGAAAGCGAAGATGTGATACAGCGGCAAGGCGCAGACCTGCACAGGTTGTACGCCGGGCTCCATGGTCGCCATGGCCGGAATGTTCCAGGCTTCAGACTGCAGGACGTTGGCAATCACATTGCGGTGCAGCAGCACCGCGCCCTTTGACACGCCTGTCGTGCCGCCGGTGTACTGCAACACGGCGACATCATCAGGCTTGATCTCCGGGCGTTTGAGCGTCATGCGCGTGCCGCGCGCCACAGCGTCATTGAAACGCACGGCACCGGGCAGGTTGAACGCGGGCACCATCTTCTTGACGTTGCGCACCACATAGTTGACGAGCGCACCCTTGAGCAGGCCGAGCTGGTCGCCCATGGCGCACAGCACCACGTGCTTGACGGGCGTGGCGCTGATGCACTGCTCCAGCGTGTTCGCAAAATTCTCGATGATGACGATGGCTTTGGAGCCCGAGTCCTTGAGCTGGTGCTCGAGCTCTCGTGGCGTGTAGAGCGGATTGACATTGACGACCACATAACCGGCGCGCAGGATGGCCGCCACCGTGATGGGGTACTGCGGCACGTTGGGCATCATGATGGCAACGCGGTCGCCCTTGACGAGGCCCAGGCTCTGCAGGTAGGCACCCAATGCGACGGACAGGCTGTCGGTCTGCCCGAAGGTCACTTCCTTGCCCATGAAGTTATAGGCGACCTTGGAGCCGTTCTTGCTGAAGCTTTCTTCCATCAGCCCCACAAGGGACGAATACTGCGATGCATCGATGTCGGTGGGAACTCCGGGCGGGTAGGCCTTGAGCCAGGGGCGGTCCTGGGTTGCTGCATTCATGCTTGTTGTCTCCAATGCTGTATTGACTGCCGCTGATTTTGACGGCTGGCCCTCTGCGGGGCTATTGCGTTTTCCCTAGGAAACCCGGCCTCCTTGAAGGGTGATTCCTCTAATTTCGACGACGCATGAGGAGAGCCTCTTGGCAAGCGGGTGCCGCGGAACCGGCTCCGCCGGGCCGCAAGCACCGTCCCCTGCAAGGGGAGATGGCGCTACACGAAGTGAGCGCCGACAGGGGTGTGCAATTTACTCAATAGCTTTGCCCATGTCCTCAATGACCTTCTTGGCATCACCAAAGACCATCATGGTCTTGTCCATGTAGAACAGCTCGTTGTCCAGGCCTGCATAACCGGCTGCCATCGAACGTTTGTTGACGATGACGGTCTTGGCCTTGTAGGCTTCCAGAATAGGCATGCCGTAAATAGCGCTGCCCTTGACATGCGCCGCAGGGTTAACCACGTCGTTGGCGCCCAGGATGATGGCCACATCAGCCTGGCCAAACTCGGCGTTGATGTCTTCCATCTCATGCACCTGGTCATACGGCACTTCGGCCTCGGCCAGCAACACGTTCATGTGGCCCGGCATACGGCCCGCAACCGGGTGAATCGCGTATTTAACCGTGATGCCCTTGTCGATGAGCTTTTGCGCGAGTTCTTTCACCGAGTGCTGCGCACGTGCAACGGCCAGGCCATAGCCCGGCACGATGATGACGGTTTCGGCATTGCCCAAGATGAAAGCCGCATCGTCGGCAGAACCCGACTTGACCGGGCGCTGTTCTTTGGCGCCCGTGGCTGCCGTGCCGGCCTCACCACCGAAACCGCCCAGGATCACGTTGAAGAAAGAGCGGTTCATCGCCTTGCACATGATGTACGAGAGGATGGCACCTGAAGAACCCACCAGCGAACCGGCAATGATCAGCATCGCGTTGTTCAATGAGAAACCAATGCCTGCCGCTGCCCAGCCGGAGTAACTGTTGAGCATGGACACCACCACTGGCATGTCTGCACCGCCAATCGGGATGATGATGAGCACGCCCATCACAAAACTCAGTGCCAGCATGGCGAAGAAGGCAGTCCAGTTGCCAGTCGCCATGAAGACCAGGCCCAGGCCCAGTGTGACAAGGCCCAGCACCAGGTTCAGCATGTGCTGGCCCGGGAAAGTCACAGGTGCGCCCTGGAACAGGCGGAACTTGTATTTGCCGCTGAGCTTGCCGAAGGCAATCACCGAGCCGCTGAAGGTGATCGCGCCAATGGCAGCACCCAGGAAGAGTTCAAGCCGGTTGCCCGCAGGAATCGGGTCACCCTTGAGGGCAATGCCGAAGGCGTAAGGCTCGGCCACTGCGGCGACAGCGATGAACACCGCCGCCAGGCCGATCATGCTGTGCATGAAAGCGACCAGCTCCGGCATCTTGGTCATCTCGACCCGATTCGCCATCAGCGAGCCAGCGGCACCGCCCACGACGAGCGCGCTCAGCACATAGGCCATGCCCATGCCCTTGCCGCCAGACAGCTGGACGATCAATGCCCCGGTTGTAACCACGGCAATGGTCATGCCGGCCATGCCGAAGAGGTTGCCGCGAATGGAAGTGGTCGGATGCGACAGGCCCTTGAGCGCCTGGATGAAAAAGACAGAGGCTACGAGGTACAGCAGCGTGACGAGGTTCATGCTCATTTGGCTGCTCCCGATCCGGTTGCATCAGCGGCCGGCGCCTTTTTCTCTTTCTTTTTGAACATCTCCAGCATTCGCCGCGTGACAAGGAAGCCGCCAAATACATTAACGGCCGCCAGCGCCACCGCCAGCCAGCCCATGGTTTTGCCGAGCGGCGTTTCAGTCAGAGCAGCAGCCAGCATGGCACCGACGATGACGATGGCCGAGATCGCATTGGTCACCGCCATCAGCGGCGTGTGCAGTGCGGGGGTCACAGTCCAGACCACGTGATAGCCAACATAGATGGCCAGCACAAAGATGATGAGGTTGGTGATGGTGTGTGAGACTTCCATGATCTTTCCTTTACGGCTTTACCGGCGTTTTTTGAAAACGCTCGTTTATTTGCGTTTGACTTCACCGGCCTGCGTCATCAGGCAGGCAGCCACGATGTCGTCGGCCATGTCGATATTGAGCGCACCCTCTTTGGTGATGATGAGCTTCAGGAAGTCGAGCAGGTTGCGCGCGTAGAGTGCGCTGGCATCGGCCGCCACCAGCGCTGGCACATTGGTTTCGCCAATCAGGGTCACGCCATACTTGACGACGGTTTTGCCGGGCTCGGTCAGCGGGCAGTTGCCGCCTTGCGGTGCGGCCAGGTCAACAATCACGCTGCCGGGTTTCATGGCCTTGACCATCTCTTCAGTCACCAGCACCGGCGCGGCACGGCCGGGGATGAGGGCGGTGGTGATCACGATGTCTGCCTGCGCCACGCGCTTGGCGACCTCGGCCTTCTGGCGCTCCAGCCAGCTTGGGGGCATGGGTTTGGCGTAACCGCCGACGCCGACAGCGGCTTCGCGCTCTTCGTCGGTCTCATAAGGGACGTCGATGAACTTGCCACCCAGGGATTCGACCTGCTCTTTCACGCTGGGCCGTACATCGCTGGCTTCAATGACTGCACCCAGGCGTTTGGCGGTGGCAATCGCCTGCAAACCTGCAACACCCACACCAAGAATGACAACGCGGGCGGCTTTCACCGTACCTGCAGCCGTCATCAGCATGGGGAAAAAGCGCTGATATTTTTCAGCCGCCATCATCACGGCCTTGTAGCCGGCGATGTTGGCCTGCGAGGACAGCACATCCATGCTTTGCGCCCGGCTGGTGCGGGGAGCGGCTTCGAGAGCGAACGACGTCAGCTGTGCAGTTGCAAGGCGCTGCAGGCCAGCTGCGTCAAACGGGTTCATCATGCCGACGATGACACCGCCGGCTTTGGCGTGGGCCACTTCACTGTCGAGAGGGCAGCGCACCTTGAGCACGATGTCAGAGGCATAGGCGCCCGCGGCATCGGTGATCTCTGCACCGACAGCGGTATACGCCTCATCAGGAACACTGGCCGCCACACCGGCTCCGGATTGCACACGTACGGTGTGACCCTGGGCCTTCAATTTTTTGGCAGTTTCAGGCGTGACAGCGACACGCGTCTCGCCGTCAGTAATTTCGGCAGGTACCCCAATCAGCATGGGTCTCTCCTCTGTGCAATAGTTATTGAGTAGTCTGCAGCATGGGCGCATACGGCCAAATTGCAGCTGTCGCGAAGCTTACATGACTTTTTTAACGCTTCCGAAGGGGTATGCCATAGTTTTTCGGCAAATAGTCATGCATGCCTAGAGCACCGACATGGGCGAGGGTGCTTCCCAAGGCAAGCAGGGTCCGCGGAACCGGCTCAGCCGGGCCGCAGGCGGGGCGGGTCCCTCGGGGGGCAGGACGCGACACGAAGTGCGCAATCGTGGGAGCACCATCTTCGCAAGCAGAGCCGTGGAACCGGCTCTGCCGGGCCACAGGCGAACGGCCCCCTTGGGGGGCAGACGGATATTGGGGTCAGACACCCATTTCGTTGCAGTGCAAAAGCACTGCGGTCTTTTGGACCCAGCAGAAGGCTGAACGAATTGCGGCTCTGACCCCAAAATCCGCGTGGGGGCTCTACTTCGCCGTTGGCATCACGAACTCAGCCCCCTTGCCAATGCTCTCGGGCCAGCGCTGCATGATGGACTTCTGTTTGGTATAGAAGCGCACGCCCTCTTCGCCATAGGCATGCATGTCGCCGAACAGGCTCTTCTTCCAGCCGCCAAAGCCATGCCAGGCCATGGGCACCGGGATGGGCACGTTGATGCCGACCATGCCGACCTGGA